>JAHCIT010000003.1:0-300000 GCA_026129095.1 Deltaproteobacteria bacterium | reverse complement strand
GGCTGTGGCCTGGTTCCCGGCTCCCGGCTGGATGGCGGCCGCAAGGCCCACGAGCAGGTACCCGGCGTGGGCGATGGACGAATAGGCCAGAAGCCGCTTGAGATCGGTCTGGCGGAGGGCCAGCAGGTTTCCGGCCACCATGGTCAGGATGGCAAGGGCCAGCAGGGCCGGATACCAGCGGTCGGAGAGGGGGGCGAGTGCCTCCAGTGCGATGCGGGCCAATGCGCCGGTGGCGGCCGCCTTGACGCCGACGCTCATGAATGCCGTGACGGGTGTCGGCGCGCCCTGGTAGACGTCAGGGGCCCACATATGGAACGGGACCGCACCGATCTTGAAACCAAGGCCGGTCAGCAGGAAGCCGGTTCCGAGAAGGGCGAGCATGGATTCGCCACCAAAGGTGCCGCTCGCCAGTGATGTCCGGACGGCGACGAGGTTGGTGGTCCCGGTGGCGCCATAGATCAGTGCAATGCCGTACAGGAGGAAGGCGGACGCGAACCCTCCTATAACCAGATATTTAAGTGCTGCTTCGATCGAGGTATCTCGCCGCCGGGCAAAACCTGTCAGCACGTAGACCGAAATCGACATCACCTCGATGGCCAGAAACACCATGATGAGGTCAGCGGCAGTGGCCAGCAGCATCATGCCCCATGTGGCAAAGAGGAGCAGCGAGACATATTCCCCTGCGTGTTCGTTCCGGTTCCGGGAGAGGTGATCGCTGGCAATGAGCAGCGACAGCGCGGCTCCGGCGATGATTGCAGCCTGCAAAATCGTGGAAAATCCGTCCACGACGACCATGTTGCCGAACGAGGTCGTGTGGTAGCCGAGCAGGCGGGTGAGCCATCCTCCGGCAACCGCAAGTCCGGTAAAACCCAGCAGGGTATGAATCCCGGCGTGACGGTCCTTTACCAGCATGGACAGGCAGAGAACCAGAATGGCGGTTCCCAGCACGACAAGCTGGGGGGCAATGGTCCAGTAGTAGAGGTCGTTCATGGGCGGCCTCCGGTTTCCTGTTGCAGGGCAACCTGTGTGCGGCCTGCCGCATCGTCGTCAGCGGCGAACCTGGCGGTGATGATTTCCCGGCCGTCCAGATCGCTGGCGGGCAGTGTTGCCAGCACGCTCACCTTTGAAAACCGGGCGAGGTGTTCCCTGGATGCGTTTTTGAACGTATTCATGAAGGGTTTGGGATATACCCCCATGAGGACGATGAGAATGGCCAGCGGAACGAGATAAGCCAGTTCGCGGCCGTTTACGTCCTTGAGTTTCTGGTTTTCCACGCTGGTTACAGGGCCGTAGAGAACCCGCTGGACCATCCACAGCATGTAAACGGCGCCGAGGATCACGCCCGTGGCGGCAAGGGCGGTGGCGGCCTTGGCTCCCGCCATCCGGGAGATGAATGTGCCGTACAGGATGGAGAATTCGCCCACGAAACCGTTTGTTCCGGGCAGTCCGACCGATGCCATCGTCGCCACGATCAGGAGGAATGAATAGACCGGTATCACCTTCGCGAGGCCCCCATAGTCGCGGATCAGCCGGGTATGGCGGCGCTCGTAGACCACGCCCACAAGGAAAAAGAGCATTCCGGTCGAAATGCCGTGGTTCAGCATCTGGTAGATGGCACCGGAGGTAGCGGCTTCGGTGAAGGCAAAAATGCCCAGTACGACGAAACCAAGGTGCGATACGGACGAATAGGCGACGAGCTTCTTGATATCCGGCTGAACCAGCGCAACGAGGGCGCCGTAGATGATGCCTGCCACGGCAAGCGCCATGAAATAGGGGGCAGCTTCCAGCGCGGCGGCGGGGTAGAGCGGCATGGCGTAGCGGAGGAAGCCGTAAGTGCCGAGTTTCAGCAGTATTCCGGCCAGAATGACCGAACCGCCCGTGGGGGCCTCGACGTGCGCGTCGGGGAGCCAGGTGTGGAGCGGAAAGATCGGCACCTTGATGGCAAACGCCAGGGCATAGGCGGCAAACAGCCAGCGCTGGGTTGAAAGGGGGAGCTGCTGGCCGGCGAGGGCAGCCAGTTCGAAGGTCACTTTCCCGGCTGACTGGTAGTAGAGATAGACAGTGGCAAGGATGGCGAGCAGCATGAGGACCGAACCGGCCATCGTGTAAAGGAAAAACTTCACGGCCGCGTACAGGCGGCGTTCGCCTCCCCAGATCCCGATGAGCAGGTACATAGGGACCAGCATCACTTCCCAGAAGACGTAGAAAAGGAAGATATCCTGGGCGAAGAACGCGCCGAGCATTCCCGCCTCCAGGAGCAGCATCGAGGCGAAATACCCGGCCGGTCGGCGATCCACGGCGCTCCATGCCGAGAGCAGGATCAGCGGGACAAGGAATGTCGTGAGAATGACGAGCAGGAGCGAGAGCCCGTCAATGCCGACCAGGTATTTGATCCCGTAGGGTTCGATCCAGTGGTAGCTTTCAACGAACTGCATTCCGGCCGCGGCCGGGCTGAAGGCCCACCAGAGGTAAAGGGAGAGCACGAACTCCGCCGCGGCAAACCACAGTCCGGCGAGCCGGGCAGGGGTCTGGTCGTCGAACAGCTTGCCGAGCACCGCGACCGTAATGGCCCCGATGACCGGCACAACAAGCAGCGTGGTGAGTATACCCATCGTCAATCATCTCCCCGACAGGTACAGAATGAGCGCAAACGCCCCGGCCAGCATGATGGCGGTATACTGTGCGGCAATGCCGTTCTGGAGCCGGCCGATCTGCCGGCCTGTCCAGCGGGACAGGTCAGCCAAAAGGTTAACGAGGCCATCGATCAGCCGGACGTCGATAAACTTCCACAGGAAGAACTCCGATACCTGCTTGACCGGCGTCACGATCATCCGGTCGTACAGTTCATCCACGTAATACTTGTCCGAGAGCCAGCGGTGAACCCGCGGCAGCGCAGCTTCCGCCTGCGCCGGTATGTCGGCTTTGGGCAGGTAGAGATCGCGGGCGGCGAAAAGGCCCAGAAGGCCCAGACCGGCGGCCAGTGCCGTAAAGGCCAGTTCGCCTGACAGCGTGTGCTCAATGTGTTCCCAGACGGGGAAGAAGTGTCCGAGGCTTTCCTCGATCCCCGGCACCCGCGGATCGGCGGCCAGCAGGGGGGCGAGCCAGCCTTCCATCGCGTTCGGCGCCCAGTGCCAGAGGTGGGGGATACCCAGGAACCCGGCCGTGATTGACAGGAACGCAAGTATTCCCAGTGCGCTCGTCATGGAGGCGGGGGACTCGTGGATATGTTCCTGCGTGTGGTGATCGGCCCGGCATTCGCCCTCGAAGGTGAGGAAATAGCAGCGGCCCATGTAGAACGCCGTCAGCAGGGCGGTCAGGAGGCCCAGGCCTGACAGGAACCAGGGGAGGGCATGGGCCACGGCCCCGAGCGTCTGGCCGGGCAGGTAGAAGTGGGCATTGAACGCACCGTAGAGGATGGCGTCCTTCGAGAAGAAACCGGAGGTCAGCGGAAATCCGGCGATAGCCAGCGTCGCCAGCAGGAAGGTCCAGCGCGTGACGGGCATGTATTTCTTGAGCCCGCCCATTTTCCGCATGTCCTGCTCGTGGTGCATGCCGAGAATCACCGAGCCAGCGCCGAGGAACAGGCAGGCCTTGAAAAACGCATGGGTCATCAGGTGGAACATGGAAGCCCACATGACGCCGGACCCGAGGCCCAAAAACATGTAGCCGAGCTGGGAAACCGTGGAATAGGCCAGAACCTTCTTGATGTCGTTCTGGACCAGTGCGATCGTCGCGGCGAAGAAGGCGGTGAGCCCCCCGACGACGGCGATCACGGTCATGGTGACCGGACTTGCCTGGAACAGCGGCGAAAGCCGGGCAACCATGTACACACCGGCCGTCACCATCGTTGCCGCATGGATCAGGGCGGAGACCGGCGTCGGGCCGGCCATGGCATCCGGAAGCCAGACATAGAGGGGGATCTGGGCGGACTTTCCGGTGGCGCCGATAAAAAGAAGCAGGCAGGCCAGCGTCACGGCGCGGAACTCGATGCCGAACAGGTGGATGCTGACCTTCAGGATTTCCGGCAGCCGTTCCTTCAGGGCGGCGATCTCCAGTGTGGGAACGCCAGCCTGCGAGACGGCATAAACGAGCGTGAACATGCCGAGGAGAAACCCAAGGTCGCCCACCCGGTTGACGATAAAGGCCTTTTTCCCGGCATCCGAGTTCGGCATGTGTTCGTACCAGAACCCGATCAGGAGGTAGGAGCAGAGGCCGACGCCTTCCCAGCCGACGAACAGCACCGGTAGCGAGCTCCCCAGCACGAGAACCAGCATGAAGAACACGAAGAGATTGAGGTAGGTGAAAAACCGCCGGTAACCGGGGTCGCCATGCATGTAGCCGGTCGAATAGACGTGAATGAGGGAACCGACGCCGGTGATAATGAGCAGCATCAGCACGCTCATCCGGTCGGCGACGAGCGAGAAGTCGATCTTGAGTCCGCCAAGCTCCATCCAGGTGAAAACCTGCTGGGAAAGCGCGACGGGTCCGGGGGCGAGCAGGATCTGCAGCCAGGCCGCCAGCGACAGCGCGAAAGCGAGTCCCACGGCCCCACAGGCGATCCGGGAGGCGCTTTCGTCGGAAATGTCGGCCTTGAACAGGATCGAAAGGCCATTCCAGGCGGCTCCTGCCAGCGGGAGCAGCGGAACAAGCAGAAGCCAGGAGACTTCCCGGACCGGTATGGCAGCTATCTGGGCGGCAGCTTGCATGGGTTCAGGCTGGCTCCTTGAGGCCGCTGATGGCTTCGATATCCACGGTCTGCTTCATCCGGTACCAGGCGATCAGGATGGCGAGGCCAAGCGCCGCTTCGGCGGCAGCTACCGCCATGACGATCACGACCAGGCCCTGACCGGTCATGTTGTTATGGAACCGGCTGAAGCCGACGAGCGCCAGGTTCACGGCGTTCAGCATCAGCTCGACCGAGACGAGCATGAGAATGGCGTTCCGGCGCGTCACGACGCCGTATGCGCCGATGAAAAAGAGCGCCATCGAAACGAGCAGGACCGACTGGGGAGTCATCGGTGGCATCAGGTGTCCTCCCGGCGTGCGATCCAGACGGCGCCGACGGTCGCCACGAGGAGAAGAACGGAGACTGTCTCGAAGGGCAGTATGTTGTCGATGAGAATCACCCGTGCGATGCGCTCGACCGTGCCGTGTCCCTCGGTGAGCTCCGGGAACCGGTCCAGATTCGCCTGGACCACGCGGGACCAGAGGGCCATGAACAGGGCGGCAGCGGCTCCGACGCCCAGGAACCGGCCCGCAACCATCCGGGTGGGTCCTGTGATGTCTCCGGCCCGCAGGTCCAGAAGCATGATGACGAACGTGACCAGCACCAGAATCGCGCCCGCGTAGACGATGATCTGGGCGGCTGCGAGGAAGTGGGCGTCCAGCAGGACGAAAATGGCCGCGAGCGAAAAGAAGGTGATGACAAGCGACATGACCGACTGGACGGGGTCCTTGAGTGTCACAACGAGCACGGCCGAGCCGATGGCTGCGCCGCTGAATATCCAGAAGAGGAGGTCAATCATGCTGGAGACTCCTCACATTCCGGGCCGGTCCAGATACCAGGCGGCAGCCGCGGTAATCAGGATCCAGACAATTGCGATTTCGATCATGTATTTCCAGCCGAGTTTCATGAGCTGGTCGTAGCGGAAGCGCGGGAGTGTCCAGCGCACCCAGATGAAGAGGAAGCAGAAAACGAGGGTCTTCGCCATGAAGCAGCCGAACTGGAGCGCGGCGGCGACAATGGTCGATGCCGAGTGTCCGAGCTGGATGTCGCCGCCGGTGAGAGCCAGCACGGCTCCGGCGGTGAGCCCCGGCGCAAGTCCCGCAACCGTGGCATAAAAGAGGGTTTCCCGGTTGACGCGGTCCTCGCGGTCCCGGTGGCGGGCCGCCATGTAGGCAAGGAACAGGCCGAAGCCGGTCGCACCCACGGCCGTGAGCTTGAGGATAGCCGTCAGGATGCCGGACGCATGGGAAACCAGCATCCCGGTCGAAACGTAGGGTATCTGGTAGCCTCCAAAGAACAGCGTCGCCGTCAGCGCGGAAGCGACGAAAATGTGGGCATATTCGGCCATGAAGAACATGGCGAACTTGAACGACGAATACTCGGTGTGGAACCCGGCGACGATTTCGGATTCGCCTTCGGGGAGATCAAACGGGTTGCGGTTGGTTTCGGCGAACGCCGATGTGATGAAGATGATGAAGGCGACGGGCTGAACGATGACGCCCCAGTGGGGGATGGCGCCGAACAGCAGGATCCCCTGGCCGTGCACGATATCGCCAAGCCGGACCGATCCGTACCAGAGCAGGACGGAGATCAGTGCGAAGCCGAGTGCCAGTTCGTAAGAGATCATCTGGGCCGAGGAACGGAGCCCGCCCAGCATCGAATACTTGTTGTTCGAGGACCACGCCGCGAGAATGATCCCGTATACGCCGAGCGAGCTGACGGCGAGAAGGTAGAGTATGCCGACATTCAGTTCGGCCACCTGCAGGTTGTAGCGGGTTCCGCCGATCTCGATGTAGTCGGCAAACGGGATCACGGCGAAGGTGAGCAGGGCGAGAAACATGCTTACGCACGGCGCAAGAGCATGGAAAAACCGGTTGGCTGCACGGGGGACGACGTCTTCCTTCCCCCAGAGCTTCAGGACATCGGTCAGGGTGTGGACCATTCCGAAGGCCCGCACGGGACCGATATGGGCGTAGGCCGGGCCCCGGCGGTTCTGGATATAGCTGGAGGCCTTTCGCTCCATCCAGATGAGCAGCGGCAGCGTCTGGAGCACGACCACAAGCGAGATCACGATCTCGACGGCCATGACGATGCTTGCGGTCAGATCCATTCGGTTCCCAGTCCGGGCTCAGGACGCCAGCAAGGCGCCCTGTTCCCCAAGTCCTTCCCAGGTAAGTCCGCGGAATGCGGCATCGCTCGCAGTCATGCGGGCAAAGGTGGCGGCAGCATTTCCGGAAGCAGTTTCGGTTCCGAGCAGGTGCGCCAGCCGGGAGACGATATCGAGCCCTTCCAGCGCCTCGCCGGGAGGCGGAACGCTGCGGGCGATACGCTGCACCCGGCGGTCCACGTTGATGAACGTGCCGGTCGTTTCGGTAAAGGCGGCCTTCGGCACGATGACCGAGGCAAGCCGCGTGGTTTCGCTCTCATGCGGCGTGACGGCGACGACTTCGGCCACTTTGGCGAGTGCGGCCCGGAACCGGTCGGCAAGCCGGTTGTTCGGGTTCCGCGAGGAAGCATAGTCGTCGTCGAGAACAACGAGCGTGGCGATCTGGCCTGATTCCATCGCCTGAACGATCTGTTCGAGGGATGACCCTGACCGCAGTCCGAGTGCATCACCGGCAGCCTGGTTCGGACTCTTGTCGGCCGTGATCAGGATGTCGTCGCCTTTCCCCTCCGCGTAGAAATCCGCCGGTGTGAATGCAACGAAGGCTTTCGGGAACCTGGACTGGATAAGACTCCGCCAGGCGTAGTTCTCTTCGGTCGTGGCGCGGGCCGACAGGAGGACCGCGAGCTTGCCGTCCCCGGCCGACCGGAGGGCCTCGGCCACACGGTCAAGAATGCGGCCCCAGGGTTGCTGCTTCAGCTCTCCAGCCATCCGGGCCTTGGGCCGGAGCAGACGCCCTTCGGCCTGCTGGCTCGCACAGGAAAGCCGGCCGGCATCGCACATCCAGTAGTCGTTCACTTCCAGATTGGGCCGGGGGCGGTAACGGAACAGCTTTTCGTTGTCCCAGTCCAGGTTGATGTTGCAGCCCCGCGAGCATCCGTTGCAGACCGAAGGGGTGGTCTTCAGGAAATACACCCGTTTCTGGAACCGGAAGCTCGCCGACGTCAGGGCGCCGACGGGGCACACGTCCACGACGTTCATGGAGTAGTCGTTGGCCAGTTGCCGGCCTTCGTTCAGGCCAATGAGGCTCACGGCGCCACGGTTGAACATGCCGAGTTCGTTCGTGCCTGGCACTTCCCGGCAGAACCTCACGCAGCGGGTGCAGAGGATGCACCGCTCGGCGTCATAGATCACCTTGTCGGAGAACTGGACGCGCTTGGGCTTGAGGATCTTCTGCTCCAGCGGCACATGCGACGGCCGCCGGTCGTGCTCCATGTAGTAATCCTGGAGCTTGCACTCGCCCACCTGGTCGCAGATGGGGCAGTCGATCGGATGATCGACGAGGAGGAACTCCATCACGTCGGCCCGGGCCTTCTTCACCTTGTCGGTATTGGTCCGGACGATCATCCCTTCGCCCGCAACGGTCGTGCAGCTTGGAGCGAGCTTGGGCATCTTTTCGATTTCGACGAGACACAGCCGGCAGTTGCCCTCCGGCGACAGGCCGGGGTGGTAGCAGTAGTGCGGGATGTCGATGCCGTTTTCGTGGCACGCCTTGATGACGGACGTGCCTGCGGGCACCTCGTATTCCTTGCCGTCGATGGTCAGTTTGGGCATCTCAGGCGGCCTTCCGTTTGATCTTGGCTTCGAACTCGGCGCGGAACTTGGGAACAAAGCTCTTGATCGGCATGGCGAGGGCATCCGCCAGCACGCAGATCGTCTGTCCGGCCATGCCGTCGGCGATCCGGATCAGCAGGTCGAGGTCTTCCATCCGGCCCTCGCCCGCATCGATCCGGCTCATCACTTCATAGGCCCAGTGGGTGCCGGTGCGGCAGGGCGTGCACTGGCCGCAGGATTCATGGGCGTAAAAGTGGGCGAGGATCTTCAGCATGTGGACCATGTCGGTCGTCTCGTCCATGACGATCATGCCGCCGGAGCCCAGCATGGTGCCGGCGGCGGCCAGCGACTCGTAATCGAGATTGACGCCCTCGCACTGGGGAGCCGTCAGCACCGGGACGCTCGACCCGCCGGGAATGCAGGCCTTCAGCTTGCGGCCCTTCCAGATGCCACCTGCCCAGGCGGGATCGTTGATAAACGTGGTCAGCGGAAGCCCGAGGGGAATCTCATAAACGCCGGGCCGGTTCACATGGCCGGAAACGGAAAAAAGCTTGGTGCCGGGGCTCTTTTCCGTGCCGGTTTTCTTGTAGGCATCGGCACCGTTATTGATGATCCACGGCACGGCGCAGAGGGATTCCACGTTGTTGACGACGGTCGGGCAGTTATAGAGGCCAGACACGGCCGGGAAGGGGGGCTTGATCCGGGGCTGACCCTTTTTCCCTTCCAGCGAGTTGATAAGGCCGGTCTCCTCGCCGCAGATATAGGCCCCGAAACCGTTGTGAACCGTGACCTTGAGTTCATAGTCGCTGCCGAAGATGCCTTTGCCGAGGAACCCCTTGGCATAGGCTTCTTTCACTGCCTGCTTGACGATTTTTGTCTGCTGGAAGAACTCGCCCCGGATATAGATGAACGCGTGATGGCAGTTCAGCGCCTTGGAGGCGATGATGACGCCCTCAACCAGCATGTGAGGGTCGTTTTCCATGATGAACCGGTCCTTGAACGTGCCCGGTTCGGATTCGTCGGCATTGACGCAGAGGTAGATGGGCTTGCCCGTATCCTGGGGGACGAAACTCCACTTGAGGCCGGTGGGGAAGCCTGCGCCGCCGCGGCCGCGGAGCCCCGATGCCTTCACGGTCTCGATGATGGTCTTTGAATCGAGCTCCTTCACCGCCTTTTCGGCCGCCTTGTAGCCGCCGTTGGCGATGGCGCCATCGATCGTTGCCGATCCGGGCTTGCCCCAGTTCCTGGTGATGACCTTTTCCATCGCTCAGCCCTTGCGGCGCCACTCCTCGATGAGCTGGTCCACTTTCTCGGTGGTGAGGTGCTCAATGTATTCGTCGTTCACAAGCGCCATCGGTCCCGATCCGCAGGAGGCAAGACATTCGACGTGCCGGACGGTGAACAGGCCGTCTTTCGTCGTCTCGTTGTTCTTCAGGCCGAGCTTCTTGCAGAAGTGGCCGTAGATTTCCTCGCCGCCAACGAGGGCACAACTGATGTTCGTGCAGACGTTGATCTCGTATTTCCCGACCGGCTGCTGGTTGAACATCGTGTAGAAGGTGACGCATTCGACGACCCGGGATTCAGGAACCCCGACCAGTTCAGAGGCGAAGCGGATCGTCTCGGGGCTGATCCAGCCTTTTTCCTTCTGGGCGAGCTGGAGCACCGGCAGGATGGCGGATGCCCTGCTCGGGTATTCCTCGATGGCGGACTTCATCTGCCGCAGGGTTTCATCTGAAAACAGGGCGTCAGACATCTCAGCGATCCAGCTCCCCGGCGATGATGTTGAGCGATCCGAGGACCGCAATCGCATCGGCGATGTAGTGCCCGGTGACGATTTCCGCAAATGCACTGAAGGCGGCAAACGAGGGCGAACGTACCTTGACGCGGTAGGCGTTCTTGGTGCCGTCGGAATAGATCGTGTAACCGACCTCGCCGTTGGCGCACTCGGTGGATGAATAGACGTGGCCCCTGGGCGGCCTGATCCCCTCGAACACCAGCTTGAAGTGGTTAATCAGCGCCTCGATGTTGTTGTAAACCTCGTTCTTGGGGGGCGGGGTGATGCGGGGATCCTGGATGCGGATGGGGCCGTCCGGTATGCGGGCGACCGCCTGCCGGAGTATGCGGACCGACTGGTGGATCTCCTCCATGCGGACGAAGAAGCGGTCCCAGCAGTCGCCCTTTTCGCCGATTGGCACGTCGAAATCGAATTCGTCGTAGTGGTAGTAGGGAAAATCCTTGCGGACATCGTAGGGGACGCCGCTCGCACGCAGCAGCGGGCCGGTAAAACCATAAGAGAGGGCCATCTCCCTGGGGATGACGCCCACGTCCCGGATACGGTCGTTGAAGATTCGGTTCCGCTTGAGGAGCTTCATCATCACGACAAGGGAACGGTCCACTTCCCTGAGCGCATTCTCAAGGTCGGCCTCAAATCCGTCGTAAATATCGTGGATGACACCGCCCACGCGGGTATAGCTGTTGGTGAGCCGCGCCCCGGTGAGCTTGACGAGGATGTCGTAAATCCGTTCGCGCGGATAGACACCGTACCAGAAGTTGGTAAGTCCGCCCAGGTCCATCGCCGCCACAGAGTTGCAGACGAGGTGATCCATGATCCGCGACAGCTCATCGACGATCACACGGATATAGACGGCGCGGTCCGGGATCTGGATGCCAAACAGGGCTTCCACGGCCTTGGCGTAACCCGTGTTGTTCATCGGAGCCGACAGGTAGTTCAGCCGGTCGGTATAGGGCACCACCTGGTTGTAGGTGACGTTCTCCGACATCTTCTCGAAGCCCCGGTGCAGGTAGCCGATTTCGGGAATGGCCCGGACGATGACCTCGCCATCCAGCAGGCACTTGGCACGAAGGGTGCCGTGGGTGGCCGGATGGGCTGGACCGATGTTCACTTCGACCAGATTATCGATCGGGTCGAGCTGGTAGCCGGTGTTCCTGGCGGTATCGGAGATGGGCGTCGGCACGGCGCTAGAACCCCCCCTTGTCGAGTTCGAGGGAGTCGGCGCGGCTGAGGGGCTGGCGGCCGTCCACCGGGTAGTCCTTGCGGAGCGGGTGCCCGGTGAACTCCACATGATTGAGAATGCGGCGGAGATCCGGATGACCGTCGAACCGGATGCCGAACTGGTCGAAGGCTTCGCGTTCCAGCCAGTTGGCCGAGCGGTACAGGCGGACCAGCGAAGGGATGACCGGACTCGACTCCGGTACCCGGACCTGAAGCCGCACGCGCTCGATCTTTTCCGGATTCAGGAACAGGTAGTCTGCGCCAAACCGGGGGCTCTTGGGATCGTAGCCGCTGAAATCAATGCCGACGATATCGAGCAGCACCGAAAAGCCCAGATCGTCGCGCAGGGAACGGGCCGCGTCCACAATGGCCGCCGGATCGAGAACCGGCACGACCAGGCCGTCAGCGGCAGTGCTTTCGCCGGTGATGCGGCCCTGAAGCAGGCTGCGGATGCGCTCGACTGTGCTCAAGGCTGCCGGTTCTTCCTTTCAGGTATCTCTCTCACCGCATGACCATCGGGGGCCGTGCGGGGACATCGGCCAGGCCTTCAATGAGAATCTGCTTGCGTCCCCGCTCGAATGTATTGCCGGAGGCGATCTTGTCCTGCAGGGCCATCACGCTGTGCAGCAATGCCTGGGGATGCGGCGGGCAGCCGGGCACGTAGACATCCACGGGGATCACTTCGTCCACCCCCTGAAGGGTGCAGTAGTTGTTGTAGAAGCCGCCGGAAGAGGCGCATGCTCCCATCGATACCACCCATCTGGGCTCGGCCATCTGGTCGTATATTTTCTTGATGATTGGGGCCATCTTGATGCTGATGGTCCCGGCCACGATCATCATGTCCGCCTGCCGGGGCGAAAACCGGACCAGTTCGGCGCCATAGCGGGAGAGGTCGAACCGGCCGCCAAGGACAGCCATCATCTCGATACCGCAACAGGCTGTCCCGAACGGGTAGGGCCACAGGGAATATTTGCGGCCCCAGTTCACGACATCCGCAAGCCGGGAGAGCATGTAGCTTTCATCGCCTTCCTGGGCCGGCGTGACACCAGCGGGAAGCGGCTTGTGCCCGGGATTGAGCAGTGATCCCATGACCTCAGGCGGCCTCCTGCTTCGCGGCAGCGGGCCGGCCCGGCGGATCAAGCGGAACGATGCGCGGATCCCTGGCGAGCAGTTCCCGGCGAGCTTCCTCGGATGTGGCCCGGTCGGACCATTCGAGGACGCCCTTGCTCAGGACATAGAAGAAGCCGACGAACAGTATCCCCACGAACAGGGCTGCTTCCAGAAACACAATTCCGCCGAACTCCCTGACGAGCGCCCGGTACTGGGCTGCCCACGGATACAGGAAGATCGCTTCCAGATCGAACAGGATGAACACAATGGCCACCATGTAGAAGTGGACCGAATAGCGGCTGCGGGCGGGGCTTGTCGGGTTGACACCGCATTCGTAGGTGGATGTCTTTTCGAGGTTCGGGGCATGGACCCGGACGCCGCTCTTGCGGGCAAGCCAGGGGAGCACGGCGACAAAGACGGTCACGAAAACGGTGGAGATACCGAGGAGAATGAGGACCGGGATGTAGTCTACCCGTAAATCCATCCGCACTAACTCCCGACTCCCGGCCCCGTCTTATCCTTACGCAACCCCGCCCGGCTGGGTCAACCCGTCTGCCATGCGGCCGCCACTAATTGCCAAACAGGTAAATGGCTGAATCGGTCAGCCGCTTGAGCATGTCAAACTTCACAATAATGAAAACCGTGGGCAGTACAAACAGGCCGTAAAGGACTCCATATTCAAAGAGCCCCGGCTTGACGGGTGGCAGCTCCGCCGCCTTTTCCGCACGCACATGTCCGTGCCCCTCGTGGGCTTCCTCATCCTGGGCCGCCCCTTCCATCATCGAGATCACGATCCGGGCGTAGTAAAAGAGCGAGACGACAGAGGTCAGCACGCCCACCAGCGCAAGATACAGGAACTTCGGATCCTTCAGCCGGACGTATTCGTTAACCACGGCCGCGAACACGAAAAACTTGCCCACAAAGCCCGAGAAGGGCGGCAGGCCGGTCAGCGAGAAGAGGAATATGCACATCGCGACGGCCAGCCAGGGGGAAGACCGCAGGAGGCCCTTGAAGGCGCTGATATCGTCTGACCGGCGGGCTTCCTCGACCATTTGCACGACGAAGAAGGCACCGAGGTTCATGATGGCGTAGATGGCGAGGTACAGCGTCACTGACGCATAGCCGCGCGGTGTCAGGACCACAATGCCCATCAGCATGTAGCCCGCATGTGCGATCGAGGAGTAGGCAAGCATCCGCTTTGCGGATTTCTGTCCCATGGCGGCCAGATTGCCGATGATCATGGTGAAAATCGCGCTCCAGAACAGAAGCGGCATCCAGTCGACACCAGGGAGCGGAATGGCGAGCGGCACGGGATTTTCCGCCCGTGCCATGGCCGGGATAGGGAGGCTTGTCATCGGGTTCTGCGTGGTCAGCATGGAGTCGACCACCCGGATCAGGAGGCCGAAACCGGCGGCCTTGGGGGCGACACTGAAGAAGGCCGTCACGGGAGTTGGAGCGCCCTGGTAAACGTCCGGCGCCCAGAAGTGGAAGGGGACAATTGATATCTTGTACCCTAGACCGGACATGAACAGGATCACGCCGAGCAGCGCCGAGGTCTTGTTCGGGCTGACCAGAATTGCGTCACGGATCTCGAAGATGCTGGTGGAGCCGGTGATCCCGTACAGGTAGCTCATGCCGAAGATCATGAAGCCGGAAGTCACGCCGCCGTAGAGCATGTATTTGGCGTTCGCTTCGGCCGCATGGGGACTGGCCTTCTGCATGCCCGGCATCAGGTACGAGATGATCGAGACGAACTCGATGGCGAGATAGATCATCAGCAGGTCCATCGAGGAGACCATAAGCATGCCGCCGATGACGAGCGTGAGTATGAGGGCGTGAATCTCGGCGTGGAAATGCTTCAGGAGCTGCTTCGAGCGCATGGATACGAGCACGGCCCCGGCTCCCGACAGCAGCAGCACGAACTTGAAGAAGTTGCCCAGCCGGTCAACGAACAGCATCCGGTTGTCGTTGCCCATGTCCAGGGGGCCCGCGGACTGCTGCGGATAGTAAAGCGGAAGCTGGCGGACGTTCGTGTAGTAGAGGACAAAGCACCCGCTCACGAGGAAAAAGAGGGCGGTATATCCCATCAGGTCGCGCTGCGCGGTCAGCTTCGGCGACATGCTGAGGAGCAGCAGCACGAGGATGCCCGCCGTCAGCCAGATCTCGGTCCGGATGAAGAGCGTCCCGCTCAGGATTTCAGTTACTGGTATCAGTTCCATGTTCGGTCGGTGGTTCCTGGGGCGTTAGGGGTTTGCCGGTATCCTCTCAAGTATTAGGGGCGGAGCCAGGAGGCCAGGTTCACCATGGCCGGGTTCATCAGCTTGAAGAGCGGCGCCGGATAGAAACCAAACAGGATGGTCAGCACCGCAAACGGTACCAGCGTGAGCTTCTCCCGGAGGGTGATCTCCGGAAGGGTATCGTATTTGGGGTTCTTCGGGCCCAGGAATACCCGCTGGAGCATCCAGAGGCAGAACGCAGCCGTCAGGATGACACCGGTAATGGCGATCACGGTGTATCCCATGAAGGGCTTGAACGCGCTCAGGAAAGTGAGCGCCTCGCCGGGGAAGCCGATCAGGCCGGGAAGTCCGAGGTTGGCAAAGAACGCCAGTCCGGCGAACGCCGTGTAGACCGGCATCTGCTGGGCGATGCCGCCGAAACCGTCAATCTGACGGTGGTGGGCTCGGTCATAGATGACGCCGACGAGGAGGAAGAGCTGGGCGCTGACGATTCCGTGGGAGAACATCTGGAACGACGCGGCCGTGAGTCCCATCTCGTTGGAGGCGGCAATGGCGAGGAGGCAGTAACCCATGTGGGAGACCGACGAATACGCCACGAGTTTCTTCATGTCCGTCTGTGCCATGGCGCACAGGGCGCCGTAGACGATGTTGATGACGCCCAGCAGGGCCAGCGTGGGAGCAAACCACAGGGCGGCATCCGGAAGGAGCGGCAGGCAGATGCGCATGATGCCGTAGGTGCCCATCTTCAGCAGCACGGCGGCCAGGATGACCGATACCGGGGTTGGCGCCTCGACGTGGGCGTCGGGAAGCCATGTATGGAACGGGAAGCAGGGAACCTTGATGGCAAATCCGATGAAAAGCCCGACGAACAGCACCTTGCTCAGCGGAACGATGTAGCCGAAGGCGCTGAAGTTCCGGGTGAACGACTTGTGCTGGGCCATCAGTTCCAGGAGGTCGAAGGTGTTGGGGGAACTCTGGAGATACAGGGCGATGAGCGCCAGCAGCATCAGTACCGAGCCGGCCAGCGTATACAGGAAGAACTTGATGGCGGCGTATTCCTTGCGTGGACCGCCCCAGATGCCGATGAGGAAATACATCGGCAGCAGCATCACTTCCCAGAACACGTAGAACAGGAAGAAGTCGAGGGCGACGAAAACGCCATACATTCCGGTCGTGAGGAACAGCAGGAGTGCAAAGTAGGCCTTGATCGCCTTGGTGATACCCCATGAGGCGATGACCGAGAACAGGGCGACAAGTCCGGTCAGGACCACGAGCGGCATGGAAAGCCCGTCCACGCCAACGTGGTAGCGGATGCCGTAGGTGGTGATCCATGCGTAGTTCTCGATGAACTGGAGCCCTTCGCGCACATTGGTGCCGGCGCCAGGATTGAACGACGGCAGCATCATCAGCGTGAGCAGGAACGGCACGGCGGTCGCGAGGACTGCCGTATAGCGGATCGCGTCACGCTGTGAGGATGGGATGCAGAGCACGACAAGCGCTCCCACGAGCGGCAAGAACGTGATGATGGATAGGACGTTTGCTGGTACCATGTGCCCGCTGTCTCCCGCAGCCAGAATCAGTTCACAGGTCCCGAGACCGCAGTGGTCATCAGGCGCCCGAAATCAGCGATCAGAAATGCCAGTGCCAGTATGAGGCACGCCATCACAAAGACGATGTACGTCTGGATGCGTCCGGTCTGGAACTGGCGGAAGAGGGAACCAAACGTCTGGCTAACCCAGGCGGTCCCCTCAACCCCAATCTTGTCAACAACCACCCGGTCGAACCATCCGGCGACCTGGCGGAGTCCCCGCACCAGCCGGCCGGCAAGGTTCACCAGTCCGTCAACGATCGTGCTGTCGAACCATGCCGACAGGCGTGAAAGCCCCATCGTTCCCGAAACGAACGTGGCGTCGTACCCCTCGTCCACGAGGTATTTCCGGTAAACCACGCTGTGGAGGTTGGGGAACTTCCTGACGAAATTGTCGGCCGTTTCGGGCTTCTTCGTGTAAATGGCCCGGGCGGCGAGAATCGAGCTTCCGGCTACCGCCACCGATATGACGGCGAACAGGACCGCTTCGCCGGCATGGGCGTGGTAATCGCCCCAGATGTGGTGCATGCCCGGCATGACCGGCTCCAGGAAGTGCTCCAGCACGTTCCAGCCCGGCACGAAGAAGAAGCCAAGGAAACCGCCAAACACGGAGAGGAATGCGAGCACGACCAGTGGGATGGTCACGCTGCGCGGCGATTCGTGGATGTGGTCGCGGACCTTCGGATCGGCGCGGTTCTCGCCGAAGAAGGTCATGCACACCTGCCGCGTCATGTAGAAGGCGGTCATGGCGGCGGCGGCAAGGCCCACGAAGAACAGTATCTTGCCCAGATGCGGGAGCGGCATTTCAGGGCCGAAGCCGAAATGGTGCGAGCCCCACATCTTGTGGAGGATTTCGTCCTTGGAGAAGAACCCGGCGAAGGGCGGGATACCGGCGATGGCGAGCGTCGCCAGGCCGAAGGTCGCATAGGTGACGGGCATCAGACGCTTCAGGCCGCCGTATTTGCGCATGTCCTGTTCGTGGTGGTTGCCCATGATGACCGAACCGGAGCCGAGGAAGAGGCAGGCCTTGAAGAAGGCGTGGGTCATCAGGTGGAAGATGCCGGCCCAGAAGGCGCCGGTCGCCATGCCCATGAACATGAAGCCGAGCTGGGAGACCGTCGAGTAGGCCAGCACCTTCTTGATGTCGTACTGCGTGATGCCGATTGTGGCACTGAAGAAGGCCGTCGCCGTGGCAACGATGGCGATCACCGTCAGCGTCGCCGGCGATACGGCAAACAGCATGTTGAGCCGTCCGATCATGAACACGCCTGCGGTCACCATCGTGGCGGCATGGATGAGCGCAGAGACGGGAGTCGGGCCGGCCATCGCGTCGGGGAGCCAGACGTAGAGGGGAATCTGGGCCGATTTGCCGGTCGCGGCGCCGAACAGGCAGAGCGTGGCAAGCGTCGCCACCGACATGGCCCCGACGCCGACGGCAGTCTGGGCGAGGTTCCCCGCCTGGGCGTTGATCTCGAAGAAGTTGAGCGTTCCGGTGTTCCACCAGATGAGCGCGACGCCAATCACGAAGAAGAAGTCGCCGACGCGGTTGACGACGAACGCCTTGATGGCGGCGGTCGCGTTGGCCATCTCCTTGTGCCAGAAGCCGATGAGGCAGTAGCTCGCCAGTCCGACGCCTTCCCAGCCGATGAACATGATGAACAGGTTGTCGCCCATCACGAGCAGCAGCATCGCGCAGCAGAACATGTTCAGGTAGGCCATGAACCGCCAGTGGTTCTCGTCGTGGGCCATGTATCCCATCGAATAGATGTGGATGAGCCCGCCAACGCCGGTCACGAGGAACATGGGGAGAATCGAGAGGCGGTCGGCGACAAAAGCCATGTCGGCCGAGAACTTGCCGATGAAGAGCCACTGGTAGAGATGGTTGTGGAGGCCGACGACGCCTTCGGGCAGGGTGGCAATCTGGAATGCCGCGTAGCAGGTGATCAGGAACGGGATCCAGATCGCCGCGTTGGCAATCGCATTGACGACGTTCATCCCGCCCTGGCTCTGGCCGGGGGCGAGCCCGTGGTGTCCGTGATCGTGGTCATCGTGCCCGTGGTCACCATGTCCATGATCGCCGTGACCATGGCTGCCATGTGAATCATGCCCATGACCGGCGGGGGAATCGTGACCGTGATGGTCATGGGCGTGCCAGTCCCACCTGGCCGGGTCGTTGCCCCAGGGCGGCGCATCCTTGCCGGGGTATTCCAGCCGCCGTCCGAACAGGGCGAGCACTGCCGCACCCAGCGCAGGAATGGCGGGCACCAGCCAGAGGTAGCCGGCTTCGGCGAGCTTTACGGCGTGGACGGCATCACTCATGGGTTCGGGGCGGTCTCCGTTTCACTAGTTGCGCAGCGTGCTGACCGAGTCGATGTTGATGTTGCGGAAGTTGCGGTAAACGACCAGCACGATTGCCAGGCCCACGGCGGCTTCTGCCGCGGCCAGCATGATGACAAATGCGGCAAAGATGTGGCCATCCACATGGCCGGTGACATAGTGGCTGAATGCGATGAAGTTGATGTTCGCGGCGTTCAGGATCAGTTCCACGCCCATCAGGACGGCGACGGTGTTCCGCCGGGAGATGATGGCGAACAGTCCCATGCAGAACAGCAGGGCGGCGAGGTTCAGGTAGTCGGTGAGCAACGCCTCGTTCAAGAGAGCGCGTCCTCCTCGGCGTTGATCTCTTTCTTGATCAGGACGACGGTGCCCACAAGGGTCATGAGCAGCAGCACGGCGATCACCTCGAAGGGGATGACGTGACTGGTCACGATGTGGTCGCCGATCGCCTGGACCGTCGAGCCGATCGGCCGTTCGGGACGCACCGGGAAGCTGGTGGTGGCGATAATCCTGCGCAGGATGAAATACAGGCCGCCGCAAAGCGCAGCCGATCCGATCAGGGTGAGCGGCCCCTTGGATGGGTTCAGGTAGCTCTGCTCGCCGCGACGCTGGGTGAACATGACGGCGAAGAGGATCATCACCAGGATGCCGCCGATATAGACCAGTACCTGGAATGCCGCCAGCAGGTCGGCCCCCAGCATGACGTAGAAGATGGCGACGCCGAAAAACGTGAGCATCAGGCACAGTGCCGCCCGGACGATATTCGGCAGAAGGATGACGCCGAAGGCTCCGGTCACGGTTGCCACGGCCGCTGCCCGGAAAAAGGGGTGCTCGCCGGTGGTCAGCAAGCTGGATGCGACGATTGCAGCGAGGACGGAGAGGCCCGCGATGAGCTTGTTCTTCATCTTCCCCTGAGTTCCCCGATTCCTTCCCCGGCGGAGGGCCTCACCTAAAAAGGCCATTTGCCGGAAAGCTCAATTGAAATCGGCAGCTAAGGCGCGATGCAGCCCACGCAACGAGCACTTAGAGGCCTCCCTCTATTGCCCGTGCGGGGTGTCCGGGTCAAGGGGCATCGGGATGTTTTTTGTATACAATTTCAGGGCCTTACGCCGCTCTGGTGCCATGTGGCGAAAGCCCCCGGTTTCACAGGGAAATCGGTCCAATCGGGGCACTGAAAAAGGCCCCCAAAACGGGTGCCGGTTTCAGCTCTTCGGGGGCTCTGTCGGGGGGGTGGCGGGAGTCGCCGTTTCAGCCGGCTTGGCAGCAGCAGCGGCGGCTGCCGCAGCCGCTTTTTTGGCCTTGGCTTCAGCCTCTTTGGCCTCGAACTTTTCCCGCTTGGCGAGAACTTCCTTGCGCTCTTCGGGCGAGACGAATTCGAAATACAGGTTATGGAAATCCGTCGTGGCGCGCTCGAACTCCTTGGTGAAGTGGATCGCGTCAGTGGGGCAGGGTTCGGTGCAAAGACCGCAATACATGCACTTGCCAAGGTCGATATTGAAGACGACCGGGTAGAGCATCTTCTTGCTCGGCTTGCCGTTGTTGCCAATGATATCAACCCGGTCGAGCTTGACGTCCTCGATCCAGATGCAGTCGATCGGGCACGCCTTTTCGCAGTTACGGCAGGAGATGCAGACGTCCATGTCCACGGTCAGGAAGCCGCGGTAGCGGTCGGGAAGCGTCGCCTTCACGTCCACTTCCGGGTACTGGACGGTGCTGGGAGCCCGGAACAGGTGGCTCATCGTGTTCGACATGCCGTAGAACAGCGACTTTGCGGTGTTCCAGATGTCGGCAAAATAGCCCGTTGAGAACGGTTCGGGGTGGTATTCCTGCTTCTGTGCTTCCATCGTGTGCGTTCCTTAAACGTGCCGTCAGACGGCCAGCTTGAAGTCGAAATTGGCTTTCGCGTGACGCAGGTTCTGCACCACCATCAGGATGTATTTCAGGATGAGCAGGTTCGTCAGTGCGAACAGTACCACGCGTGTCAGGTTCGCGGCCGTCCCATTCATGTCGATAAAGGCAATCCAGGCCATGTTGCCCAGGATACAGACGAAAGTGACGGGCATGAGGTATTTCCAGCAGAGCATCATGAGCTGGTCCACACGCAGGCGCGGCACGGTCCAGCGGAGCTGGATCACCAGAAATACGAGAATGTGCGCCTTGATGAAGATGACGCCGAACTGGGCGGCGTTCTTGATGACCGCAGGTGCGGCCGACGGCAGCCCGAAGGCGATGAACAGCGACAGGACGGCCAGGGCGGTGAAGGCCGGCCCCCAGCCCAGCACAACGGCCAGGATCGTCGTCCCGAGATCGCCGGTGGGCTTGGTAAGCCGTGTGGGCTCGTCGGCACGGACACCCATCCGGTAGCCGACCCAGGTGGCCCCTATCACGGTCAGGATGAGGGCCCCGTAAATGATGTAGGGCGTGATCGCTTCCCACTGGGCGGCGGTATGCACGCCGGGCACCGTCCAGCCGCCGAAGAACACGACGACGGCGATCATGCTGATCACGAAGATGTTGGCCCACTCGGCAAAGAAGAAGAACAGGAACCGCATGCCGGAATACTCGGTGCAGAAACCGGCGACGAGTTCGCTCTCGGCCTCGGGCAGGTCGAACGGAGCGCGGTTGATCTCCGCAATGGCCGCCGTGAAATAGGCGAAGAAGGCGATGAACGCGAATGGCGTCGCGAAGAAGTTCCACGCGAGTATCGACCGGAAGAACCCCTCGTGCGACTGTGAGAGCACGATCTGGTTCAGGTTGAGCGATCCGGACAGGAGAACCATGGACAGAAGGGCGAGCCCCACCGGGATCTCGTAGGAAACGAGCTGGGCGGCCGAGCGCATGCCACCATAAAACGCCCACTTGGAGTTCGATCCGTAGCCGGCGAGCATCACGCCCAGCACTTCGATGGAACTGACGGCGAGGATGTAGACGATTCCGATATTGAGGTCCGCCACGACCAGCGTGTTGGAGAAGGGGAGTACGACGAATACGAGGAACATGCCGCAGAACGATAGGTAGGGCGCGATCCGGAAAATCACGGAGTCGGCGTCCTGCGGAATCAGGTCTTCCTTCTGGAAGGTCTTGAGCCCGTCCACGGCCCACTGGAGAAATCCCTGCGGTCCGACCCGGTTGGGGCCGATGCGGGACTGGATGCGCCCGGCGATGCGCCGCTCGGCCCACGAATAGATGCCTGCCAGATGTGCCGCGATAACGAGCGCCAGGATGGCGCCAATCAGCATCGTGACGGAATAGACGAGGTAGGGGCTCGCTCCCTGGAATACGCCGCCGAGAAGTCCTTCCCCGGCTATCCACTTGTCTGCGATCTGCTGCAACATGTCTTGTCCCTGCGTTCCCTCTGAATCTGCTTACCGGTCGATCTCGGGCGCCACCACGTCCAGCGACGCGATGAATGCCACAAGGTCTGCGATCATCATGCCCGGCGCCATCCTGCTGATGATGCTCATGGCCGCGAATGATCCCGTGCGGATCTTGCACCGGTGGGCTTTTCCCGTGCCGTTGGACATGAGATAGAAGCCCATCTCGCCGCGAGGCGCCTCGACGGCCGAATAGACATCGGCCCAGGCCGGCGGCTTGATGTTTTTGGGCACCTTGGCGATCACCGGTCCCGGTTCCAGCAGTTTCAGGCACTGCCGGACGATCTTGACCGACTGGCGCACTTCCTCGACGCGGACCAGATGGCGGTCAAAGCAGTCGCCGAGCGTTCCGAACGTGCCGGTTCCCACCGGAATGTCGAACTCCAGTTCCGGGTAGATCGCGTAGGGCTGGTCCCGGCGGACGTCGCGCTTGATACCGGTCGCCCGCAGGACCGGTCCCACGAGGCCATAGCTCACGGCATCCCCGGCGGTGATCGTGCCGACGTTCATCAGGCGGGTGCGGAAGATTACCGAATCGGTAAGCAGTCGGTTGATCTCTTCCCATGCCAGTTCGAAGTGGTTGAGGAAGGCCGTGACCTTTTCGACAAAGCCGTCGGGCAGATCGAACCAGACGCCGCCGATGCGGACGTAATTGTAGGTTAGCCGGGCGCCGCACAGTTCCTCGATGATGTCGTTCACCGTCTCCCGCTCGCGCATGGCGTGGAGGAACGGCGTCGCGGCGCCGAGGTCCATGCCAAGGGCGCCGACGCCGATGGCGCCGTGGCAGATGATGCGGTTCAGTTCGTCGGTGATGACGCGGATGACCTGTGCCCGGCGCGGCACCTCGATCCCCGCAAGCCGTTCGACCGCCAGGGCATAGGCGTGGTTGGCGTTCATTGCGGCCAGGTAGTCCACCCGGTCGGTATACGGCATGAAACCGGGGTAGTCGCACTTTTCGCAGATCTTCTCGATCGAGCGGTGCAGAAATCCCACGTCGGGTTCGCAGGCCGTCACGATCTCGCCGTCGGTCTTGAGAATGAAGCGCAGCACGCCGTGGGTAGACGGGTGCTGGGGCCCCATGTTGAGGAGCATTTCGTCGGATTTGAGCTGGGTAACGAGGCTGCTCATGATTCGGCTGTCTCCTCGCCGGCGGCGCTGCCGCCACGGCGGAAGTCGTAACCCTCGGTCTCCTTTACGCGGCGGGCAAAGATGTCGTGCATCGATTCGCGGGTCGTCTGGATGCCGCGGTAGTTGTCCTGCTCGGTCCAGTCCTTGCGGAGCGGGTGTCCGGTCCAGTCGTCCGGGAGCATGATCCGGCGCAGGTCCGGGTGCCCGTCGTAGATCACGCCGAGAAGATCGTACTGCTCGCGTTCATGCCAGATGGCGGCGCCGTAGAGGCCCGCCAGCGATGGCACATGCGGGTTGTTGCGATCGAGCTTTGCCTTCACCATCAGCGTCGTGCCGTGTTCGTAGCTCTTCAGCACGGCCGTCGAGAACTGGTGTCCGGGACCGGGGGGCGGCGGTTCGCCCTTTTTCTCGGATACGGGCGGGTGATCGGTGGCGGCGACGGTCGCCAGATACTTGAAGCTGAACCCGGAATCGTCCCGCAGCGTCTTGACGATATCCAGCAGGTCCTTCTGCGGGTTCCTGACGATAATGAAAGGCGTCGGGTTGGCTTCGGGACCGCACTCGATGCGGTCGCCAAACCTTGCTGACACCATTTCGAGCAGCGACTTCTTGTCCATGAGCGGGGTTGTCCGGCCTTTCGTTGGGCTCGCTAATGCTAAAGATCAGGCGGTCTTGCGGCGCAGGAACCGTTCACGCTTGACGATCTCCTGCAGCTTCATGACTCCTTCGGTGAGTGCCTCGGGCCGCGGCGGGCAGCCGGGCACGTAGACATCCACCGGGATGATCTTGTCCACGCCCTTGCATACCGAATAGCCCTGTTCGAACAGGCCACCGCAGTTGGAGCAGGAACCCATCGAGATGACGTATTTCGGCTCGGGCATCTGGTCGTAGAGAATCTTCACGCGGCTGGCCATCTTGTAGGTCAGTGTCCCGGCCACGATGATGAGATCCGACTGGCGCGGCGAGGCGCGGAAGACGGCACCGAAGCGGTCGAGATCGGCGCGGGGTCCGCCCGTCTGCATCAGTTCGATGGCGCAGCAGGCAAGTCCGAACAGCATGTACCACATGCTGTTCGCACGGACCCAGTTGAGAAAGTCGTCGGTATTGGCGGTGATGATGCCGCCGTCCTTGGGGCTGTAGTAGCTGGTATCGATTGTCTGGGGGACGGCGACTGTGGTTTTCGTGTCAGTCATGGCGCTCTGGTTGCTCCTGAAATCCTGCCTGAAACCCTTGTCCGGAACCGCCGGAAGGCGGAAATTACAGTAATTCTAAGGGTTTGTTCCCGGTTTTGGCACCGTGCTGCCCAGCTCTTTCACCCACTTCAGGTCGCCCTTGCCCCACACGTAAAAGAGGCCGATGGCCAGAATGACCACGAATGTTCCGACCCATACAAAAAGGGCCGGTCCGTAGCCCTTTTCGACCCAGCTCCGGAATACGGCGGCGGTGGGATAGAGCAGGGTTACTTCCACGTCGAAAATCAGGAAGTCGATGGCGATAGTATAGAAGCGGACGTTGAACTGGGCCCAGGAGTTCCCGATGGGAAGTTCGCCGCATTCATAAGAAGTTTGCTTGATGACCGACTGTTTCGATGGGGCGACCAGGTGGCTCGCGGTGAGCGCGATAGCGATGAAACCCGCTCCCAGCGCGATAAAAACCAGTACGTGGCCAAACTGGTAGTACATGTCCACGGTGAGACGGTTCCTCCCCGGAAAGAGCCCCGGCGGCCGGTCTTTAGCCGATGAATTGGCGGCTGCCAACAAGCTAGCCAAGGTTTTGAAATCAGCCGGGAAATCTGGCTGGTTAATCCTCGCCGGAACCCCTCTGGATTTTCCGCAAATCGGCCAGAAACCAGATGAAAATCCCGGCGGCGCCGGGGCCGAGGATCAGTACGGACAGCCAGGTGCCGAACTCCATCATGACCGGGGCTCCCGCGACAGCATGTTAGCCACGGCGAAGGCCGCGGCCGAGATGGGCAGGGCCACCAACACCCCGTATTCACGCCAGATTTCGGCGCCGCCTACCTGCCATGCCCAGGACTCTTCATCGGCATTGTAGGTTCCGAATCCGTATATGCAGATGTAAAAGCCCGCCAGAGACAGAAGGCCTGCCAGTGATGAGGCGAGTCCTGCCTGCCTGGCCGGTTTCAGGAAAACAGCCCCCAGCACCGGGACAAAGGCCACCGAGGCCAGCACACTGGACATGAATATCCAGGCATCTGATATCCGGTCGAAAGCGAACGAGAGGGCCAGGCCCCCCAGAGTGACCGCAAAGACGCCGATTCGCGTCGCCCGGACGAGTTGCTGGTCTGTCATTTGCGGCCGGACAAGCGGCCGCCAGATGTCATAAACGAGGTTCCCGCTCGCCAGAAGCGAATAGGAATCGACGCTCGACATGGCGGCCGCCAGCACGCCACCGATAAATAGTCCCTTGAGACCGACCGGCAGCAGCGTCATGGCAAGGGTGAGCAGCGCGGTGCGGCCGGGGAGCCCCTCGGCCAGCATCCCCTGCTCGACCGCCGAGCGGGCGATCATCCCCACGAGGGTCACGCCCCAGTCATACGCGGCCCAGAGAAAGATGCCGATGATGAGCGCCCGGGTGACATCCTTCTCCGACCGCGCTGCGAAGATGCGCTGGTAGAAGGCGGGCTCAACAAATACCGTGAGCGCGCCGGCCGACCAGGCCGCAATGAGCCAGGGACTCAATCCGCCGGAAGCGGTGAGATGCGCTCCGGGCAGATGATCCGTGAAGCCGAAACCCCCGCTCCACTCAAGGGCATAGGGAATCAGGATGGCGACCGCCAGGCACATGAGGACGAACTGGACAGTGTCGGTAATGACGTCCGCCCACAGGCCGCCCATGAGGGTGTAAACGGCACAGACCGAGGCGCCGAGGAAAAGCCCGATATCGCGTGGCAAGCCCAGTGTCTCAAACAGTGCGCCCATGCCAGCCAGTGCGGTGATAGGGAGCGAGTATACGAAGCAGGCGGTAGCGACGGTGACCCGCGCTCCGTCACCGTAGCGGGCGCCGACAACATCGGGGAGGGTGTAGTAACCGTGCCCCCGGAGCCGCTTGGCCACCAGCACGGCTGCCAGCAGGATCGCCACGTAGTACGGCCGGGAGAGCCAGAACCAGGCGGCCATTCCGTTGTAGTAGGCGCGCTCGCTGGTTGCGAAGGTAACGTCCAGTTCGTAGTAGGTACTGACCAGTGTGCAGACGAGCAGCGGTGTCGTCAGTGCCCCGCCGGCAAGGAAATAGTCCTTGAAATGCCGCGTGCGGCCCGAAAAATACCACCCGGCGGCGATCATGGCTGCCAGGTACACGGCCACAATGGCGAAATCGGCGGAACCCAGGGGCATGCCGGGATATGTAGCTGATCCCGTGCCGCCCGGCTCCTGATGGAGTAGGATTTCCTTTCAGATGACGGCAGCAGCAGACCCCACTGGCAGCAGTCCGGCGTTCGCCGATGATCCGGATTTCGGCAAGCGGCCAGGTGATGCGGTCGAAATGTTTGAAACCTGCACTGGGTGCGCCATTTGCCGTGACGCGTGTCCGATGTTCGTGGACCTGTTCGGCCTGATCGAAGGCCGCGACACGCTTGGCGACGCCGGTTTGATCGGAAACCGGCGCGAAGTGCTGCTGGACAAGTGCTTCCAGTGCGGTCTTTGCGTCAGGAACTGCCCGATCGGTTTCGACTTTCCTGCCATCGCATTCCAGCATCGAATGGAAGCGGCTCATGGCGGCCGGAAGGCGGGTGGCCTGCGGACACTTGCCGGAGCATCCGCATGGCGGAAACTTGGCAGCATCCTTGCGCCAGTTGCGAACTGGCTCCTTGGAAGCCGGCTGTTCCGGTGGCTCATGGAGAAGCTGACCGGCATCGACCGGCGGCAGCGGATTGCACCGTTCAGCACACAGACATTTTCCGGCTGGTTCAGGAAACGACTGAAGGCCGCAACCGGGGAATTGTCTCGCGGGAAGGTACTGCTCATCGTCAGCGAGACGGTGAACGGCCACTACCCGGCAGAAGGGCAGGCAGCGGTGGAACTGCTGGAAAAGTCCGGCTTCGAAGTGAAAGTGGTCGTTCTGGATGACGTGGGCGAGAGAGCCTTTGCCTCTGGCCTGAAGGATGAAGCCGTACGGAATATCAGGCGTGCGCTCCGGCAGGTACAGGTTTTGCTGGATGGCGGTTTTGAGCCGGTGGCGTCGAACACGGAACTGGTGCACTTTTTCCAGAGCAGCTCCGGCAAGCTGCTTGATTCCGGCGCCGACAGCGAACTCCTGCCGATAGCGGCGCGGGTCCGGGAGCTCACTGCATTTATGTGGGATTGCCAGCGCCGCGGGCTGTTGCCTCCGCCCAGGAACGAGGTCCACGAGACGGTCGCCTGGCATTCAGCCTGCACGGCCCGTGCGCTCGGAACCGGCGAATCCGGTTACAACCTGCTGAAAACCATTCCGGGGCTGGATATCAGGCGAATTGATGCTGGCTGTTGCGGTTTGGGCGGAGGATGGGGCGCCGCCGTGGAGAATTTCGAGCACGCCCAGAAGTCGGCGGCACAGGTGGTGACGGAGATCCAGAAATCAGGCGTATCGCTCGCTGCCACTGCCTGCGCCGGATGCCGTGTCCAGATCGCACCGGCCGCCGTGGGGACCGCGCATCCAGTGGAGCTTTACTGGCGGAGCGTGGGCGAATGATCCGTCAGGCCAAAGGCCTGGCTTCGAGGATTCTGGCCACTTCCGTGACGCGCTTCTGGAGCCGCCGCGACAGGTCGTTTTCGATGCGGCCGGGCCGGTAGCGCCGGGCAAAGGATTCCATGAGACGGAGGAGTCCCTCGGTGTCGCTGGCTGTGACACGTTCAGATTCCAGTTTTCCCTTGCCCTGGTTGTGGTAGTTCACCAGCGAGACGGCGAGACCCGTGGCGCGGAGGCCCAAGGCAAGGAAGGCCGTCGCTTCGCAGGTGCCGCCATCCATGACGCGCTTCTGGAACCGGAACCGGGGATTTTCCTTCTGGAGGGCGAGGGCGGTTTCGGTAAGCAGCCGCGTGGCCATCGGGTCGAAGACGCAGGTGGCGTCGCCAAGTCTCACGATCGGCCCGCCGCCGGGAACCGCACCGGGCCGTTCCGAACTCGTTTCGACCGATACGAGCAGCGACCGTTCTGGTACCAGTTTCGCGCCGGCAAGTGCCCCATAAAATCCGTTCTCCTCGCCGCGGGTGAGAAAGGCCCTGATGTGCGCCGTGCCTTTCAGGCGGGTCAGCAGCTCGATGATGCAGGCCGAACCCACCAGGTCATCAATCCGGATGCTTTCGATCCATTTGCCCGCGATACGGCATTCGGCCAGCGCCCAGTTTCCGACATAGGTGCGGCCGCGTTCGGCCGGTTCGTCCAGCCGGACCTTTACGGTTTTCGGCTTCATCGCCTGCGGGTTCATCACCATAGACCGGATGGTGCCTTCGATGGCCTGCTTGCTGGCATCGGCCGGGTTTGTGCAGTCATAGGGGTAGAGCCGGACGCGGGCCCTGCTGAACAGCTTCGGGTCAACACGCCCCCACCAGGTGAGGGTTTCCACCGGACCGCCCAGTGCCGGGGCAAGTGAAAACCCTGGGTGGTCCAGGTGCGCGACAAAGATCAGCGGTGATTTTGACTTGAGATCACCCGCGTGGATATTCCCGTAACGGTCCAGCTTGCAGGGAATCCGGCGGGACTTGAGAAGTGAAAGCGCGGCCGCGTGGGAATACCGCTCGAACGTGGTGGTGGTGGGGCATTCGAGCAGGCGGACGAGCGCCTCCCGAAGGGATGGGGAGAGTTTTTCAGCCAAGCCGGTAGCGGGCCTCGATCGCCTCGAAGCCTTCCTTGAACTCTTCGGAGCGGAACTCCAGCACGACGCCAAAACCGGAGTCGAGCACCAGCAGCTTCTGGGACTTCTGCGGGTCGGGGATGGACACCCAGACCACGCTGGCCTGTTCCTCGCAGGGGTTCTGTACGTCCGGGAGACTGAACTTGAGGACGATTTCCGCGTTGGGTTCCGGCAGTTCGAGTGACCGGATGCACAGGCCGTTTTTCGAGATGTTTACCGTCTCGCCCATGATCCAGTGACGGTCGGTCTTGAACTGGACCGGAACGTGAAGGCTGTAGCGGGGATCCCGCCGGGTATCCGAGCTTTCGGCGAACATCAGTTCGTCTATGCGGTACAGCAGGTCAGTCGGCGGGATGGCCTTGTTGATGAATTCGGTCACGCCCAGGCTGCGGGCTTCGGCGGCCAGCGGATCCAGCGGACTGACCGATGTGAGTGCCACCACCGGGATTTTTTCGGCATCCGGGACGGCCCGGATTCGCCGGAGGATGTCCGGACCGCTCTGGCTCGGCATGATGAGGTCGAGCAGGACAAGATGCACGAACCGGCCATAGGCACCCAGGCGCTCCTCGGCCTCGCTGCTGCTGGAAGCCGTCATGACGTCGTAGCCGCGTGCCGAGAGGGTGTCCTTGAGCAGGGTCACAAAGAAGGCCGAGTCCTCGATCACGAGCACCGTTGGCCTGTCCTTGGGCAGCATGGAAACGGGGCTGAGCTTGAGGTCGGTCAGCTTGTCTATGGATGCCAGCAGCTCGTCGCGGCGGAGCGGCTTGGTAATCACCATGTCGGCACCGGCCCTGAAGCATTCCTCGACCGCCTCGCTCGAACTGTTGGCGGTCACCATCAGGATCGGGATTTCGCGAGTCACCACATCGGATTTGAGCTGCCGGCAGGCAGCGTCGCCATTCATCCGGGGCATGAAGTTATCCATGATGATGAGGGCCGGGCGTATTTTCCGGGCGGCTTCGATGGCTTCGATACCGTCATGGGCCGTGTGCACCAGAAGCCCCTTGCCCTCAAGGAACTTCTTTTCGATCTCCAGAAAGAGATCGACATCGTCGACCAGCAGCACGTTCCGGTTGACGATGTTTTCCTCTGGAGCCATGGCGTTCCCTCGTTCGTTCCGGATCGGGTAATCAGCGGCAAGTTTACGCTGCCACGCAGGGAAAGGCGACAGGCGGGGCTCAGTGCTGCCCAGCTTTGATATGCTCCGCCAGTTGCCTGTCGATGACCAGGATATGCTGCTCCAGCCACTGTTTCAGATACTGGAGCACCTGCTGCGTCAGCAGGGGATCCTGCGCAAATGTTTTTTCCAGCCGGCCAACGTTGTTGACGAAAAGCCGGTGTTCGGCGATGTGGTCGGGGGATTCCGGGTAGCCGTGGTGAGCCATCAGGGCTTCTTCCACCTTGAAGTGGTAGTCGGCGTATTCACGCAGACGGCTGAAGATGGTGCTGCACAGTTCGCTGTCCAGCCCCCGGTTTACCGATAGATGAAAATCATTGATCAGTGCCACCAGATTGTGGTGGTGCTGGTCCAGGACGGGGATTCCCAGATCGAAGTCAGGCCGCCAGACAATGTAGCTCACGACGGGCGACTATACTCTTTCAGAAGGCAGACGGGTATGCGACCCGGCCAAAATCAGTACCAAAGCCGTTTGTGACCGGAGCAAGGGTGCGGTTCGTTCTGAATCGCCGGTTATTCAGATATGCTTGTTCAGAACCGTCGCAATGGATGCCTTGGGCTGTGCGCCCATGATCTGGTCCACTGCCTTACCGCCCTTGAAGACGATGAGCGTCGGGATGGCCCGGACACCGAACTGGCTGGGCGTATTCATGTTCTCGTCAATGTTGATCTTGGCAATCTTGGCCTTGCCTTCATACTGGCCGGTGAGCTCTTCGAGCGCCGGGGCGATGGCACGGCAGGGACCGCACCAGGGGGCCCAGAAGTCCAGGAGAACAGGAACCGGTGACTTGAGCACTTCAGATTCAAACGTTGCGTCGGTTACGTCGATAGGCTTTGCCATGATGGGGAACGGACCTCCCGGGCCGTAGAGAGAAAATCTGTCCTCAGTTTCACCAAGGATACCCGGCTGGTCAACCGGTAACGACAAAACTGTCCATGATTGAATGTTTGTCAAGGATTGAAGCCCCGCTGCGCTTCGCGTAGCGTCGCCGCCCGGCCGGAACGTGGACACCACTGAACCGACCACTACTGATTTCAGGATACTGGCCGAACGGCTTCGGCAGCGGGGCTCTTTTGTCCTTGGCGGACCGGCGGGTGCGGCCGCAGCCTGGCATCTGGCGTGTCTCTACCGGGAGGGATTCCGCCCGCAACTGGTCGTGGTTCCCGACATACTGGCGGCCGAACAGCTCCGGTCCGACTGGCTGCGGTTTCTGGGCATCGATCCCGCCGACGATCATCCGCATGCCCTGACGGCCCGGAAATTCCAGATACTGCACGCATGGGAAGCCCGTCCCGAGGATGACCGTTCGCCGCCCGTGGATGTGGCGAGCGGCCGGGTGACGGCGTTGTACCAGCTTTTTGCGAGGCAGGGCGAAGCAGTGGTTATTGCTCCAGCCGAGGCGCTTCTCCCCCGGCCATTCCCGCCCGCCACGCTGCGGACCGAATACGATCTGCTGGCTGCGGACGAAGAGACCGATTTCGAAACGTCCGTCAGCCGGTTTGCCGATCTTGGCTACCGGCGGTCGGCACGGGTGGAAGATCGCGGTGATTTTGCCGTGAAAGGCTCGATCATCGATATTTTCGCCACCGGTTATGACTGGCCGCTCCGGCTCGATTTCGAGCTGGACCGGCTGGCCACCATTCGCCCATTCGATCCATCCACCCAGAGGACCCTTCCGTTGCCGGGCGGGGTAGCGAGCCTGCCTGATTTTGTTCTGCTGCCTGCAAGCGAACTGTTACTGAAATCTCCATACCGGGAGCGGGCCGTGGAATACCTCAACACGGAGCGCGACCGTGAGGAGGTGGACTATGAACTGGTGACGCGGGTCAGGGACGATCTTGCCAGCGGAATACATGTCACGGGTGCCGAGTACCTGACGCCGGCACTTTACGGCCAGCTGCCGTCGATAGCGGACTACGTGACCGGCCCCATCGTCATCTGTGAGCCGATCGCCTGCGACCGGGTGCTGGAGGATTCCGCGGCCCGGCTGGAGGAGTCCTACCGGCGCCGCCGCGAGGAAGGGCTCGCGCTGGCCCGCTACAGCGAGCGGTTCGCGGGCGCGGATGAGATCCGCAAACTGATCGACCGCCAGAAGCGTCTCGAAATTTCCGGCCTCGAGATATACGAAAAACTCGATGACCGTGAGCACCTGAACATTCGCGTCGGCACGCCGGAGAAGGAGTTGCATCCGCCTCAGGCTGGGGAGGGTGAGGAATCGCCACTGGAGCCGGCGGTCCGGCGCCTGGAGGAGTGGAAGGCCGCCGGGTACCGGGTGCTGTTCAGTCTCCAGAACCGGTCCGCGCTGGAACGGGTCCGGACCCTGCTGGACCCCCACGGGCTGGCACCGGTTCCCGTTGATCCCGTCATCATTCCCGATTTCACCCGCCCGCTGACTGACCGCGACCTGCAGCGGCCCGTGGCCGAGCCGCCACGAGTGGTTATCGGAGCCATGTCCGGCGGGTTCGTGCTGCCTGACGAACGGCTCGCGGTTATCACCGAGGGTGATTTCTTCCGTACAGGACAGCAGAAACCCGTTCGCACTGCACGGCGGAACCTGGAGTCGTTCCTTCAGTCGCTGGAGGATCTGAAGCCCGGCGATTACGTGGTCCATAACGATTATGGCGTGGGACGGTATCTGGGGCTCAAGACCGTCATGGTGGACCAGATTCCCGTCGAGGTGATGGAGCTTGAATACGCGAACAGCGACAAGCTGCTTGTGCCGGTGGACCGGCTCCACATGGTGGCCCGCTATTCGTCCGCGGAAGGCCATGTGCCGGTGCTGGACCGGCTCGGTGGAAATCAATGGCAGACGACCCGCAAGAAGGTGTGCGACGCCGTCTACAAGCTGGCCGCCGAACTGCTTGATCTTTATGCGCAGAGGCAGGTGCATCCGGCTTATCCTGCCCGGCCGCTCCAGGACGATTACCGGAAGTTCGAGGCCGAGTTCCCGTACGAGGAGACAGAAGACCAGGAACGCGCCATCGGAGAGGTCGTTCATGACCTGATGAGCGGGAAACCCATGGATCGTCTCGTTTGCGGCGATGTGGGGTACGGCAAGACCGAAGTGGCGCTCCGGGCTGCTTACAAGGCCGTCCTGGATGGCAAGCAGGTGGCGCTGCTCGTTCCGACGACAGTACTGGCACAGCAGCATCAGGAAACCTTCACGGGCCGGCTCGCCCATCATGGAGTCCGGGTTGAGGCGTTGAGCCGGTTCCGGACGCCGGCCGAGCAGCGGGACATATTGAAGCGCCTGGCAGCCGGGCAGGTGGATATCGTGATCGGCACGCACCGCCTGCTTCAGAATGATGTGGGTTTCCGTGAGCTGGGACTGGTCATCATTGACGAGGAGCACCGTTTCGGCGTCCGGCACAAGGAACGCCTCAAGAAACTCCGTGTGGTCGCGCACTGCCTGTCCCTGTCGGCGACGCCAATCCCCCGTACGCTTCAGATGTCCCTGACCGGGCTAAGGGAGTTTTCCCTTATTGCGACGCCGCCGCAGGACCGGCTTTCGATCCGGACCGTCGTCAGCCGGTATTCGGAACGCACGATCAAGGACGCTGTAATGGCCGAGGTGAACCGTGGCGGACAGGTCTTTTACCTGTTCAACCGTGTGCAGGGCATTGAGGAACGGGCCCGCACGCTGCGGGAACTGCTGCCCGGTGTCCGTATCGAGATCGGACATGGACAGATGGAGCCGGCCCGGCTGGAAAAAATCATGCTCGGCTTCCTGCACAACGAGTTTCAGGTGCTTCTTTCCACGACGATCGTCGAAAGCGGACTCGACATTCCCAATGCAAACACGATGATCGTGGAAAGGGCTGACCGGTTCGGGCTTGCGCAGTTGTACCAGCTCAGGGGCCGGGTGGGGCGGTCGAACCGCCGTGGCTACTGCTATCTTTTGCTGCCTCCAGGAGAAAAACTGAACCCCGAGGCAGAGAAACGGCTCAGGATTCTGCAGGAACACAGTGACCTCGGTTCCGGGTTCAAGATTGCCAGTCACGACCTGGAACTGCGTGGCGGCGGGAATGTTCTGGGAGATGCACAGTCGGGGCACATCGCGGCGGTCGGGTTCGACTTATATATCGAGTTATTGGACCGTGCGGTTCATGAACTGAAAGGCGAAGCCTACCAGGAGGAGATCGAGCCGGAGGTCAGTCTCCCGGTAGCGACCCTTCTGCCTGTCTCATATGTGCCCGACCTCACGGAAAAGCTCATCTACTACAAGAAATTGTCAGCCGCACGGACCAAAGAGGCCCTGGAGCAGGGGCGGGATGAACTGATTGACTGCTACGGGCCGCTTCCTGACGAAGCCCAGAACCTGATCTCCCTGATGGCCATCAAGATACGGCTCCGGCGGCTTGGAGTCATGGAGATGAAAATCGGTTCACGTGATGTGGCACTCAGGTTTGCAGCAGGCGCAGATGGTTCCTTAAAAGTTCCCGACCCGGACCGTCTCGTTAACTTGATTCGGACCGATCCGGTAAGATATCGAGTTACACCAGAGAACCGGTTTATAGTGCGTTTTGACGACATCCGCCCGACGGAGGTTTTCCATGCAGCACACTCGGTTCTGGAGTTGATAGAACACGCGGATGGGGAAACCGCTGGGGTAAAGAAAAAACCGAACAGGTAAGGAGATACCAGTCAGATGTTTTTCACACGCAGGATCATAGCAACCGCCCTCATGGCAGCAGCACTGGCGTCAGCAGGCGCCTGCAACAAGGGCAAGAAGGGCACCGACGGCGCCAAGGGCAAGGCCGATGATTCGCCAGTCGTCGCCCATGTGAACGGCGAGCCGGTCCGTCTCGCGGCTCTGGAAGAATCCCTTCGCCGTGTACCGTTCCAGCAGCGCGTCCAGATGTCGCAGGACAAGGCGAAGCTGAAGGAATACGTCAGCACGTTCCTCTCGGAAGAGGCTGTCTACATCGAGGCCAGGAAGCGCGGGATTACCGAAGACCCTGAAGTGAAGGCCAAGGTGGAAAACTACACCAAGCAGATTGCTTCCAACATGCTCCGCCGCAAGCTGATGAATGAAAGCCCGTCGGATGAGGAACTGAAAGCCTTTTACGACGCGCACCAGGATGACTTCAAGGAAGAAACGGTGAACATCGCCCGCATCCTCAAGCGGGCTCCGCCGCCGGGCATGCCTGACACGGTCGCCAAGCGCGCCGAAGCCGAGCGCGAGATCAAGAAGGCTCATGCCGCCCTGAAGCGCGGCCGTGCATGGGATGCCGCCGTCAAGGAGTTCAGCGATGATCCGCAGCCGGTCAAGGACCAGGCTGGCGATCGCGGCCCGGTGCCGGCCAACGCCCAGACTCCGGTGGGACGTGCCATCGCCAATCTCAAGGTGAACGACTACTCCGAGCCTTTTGAGTCGCCGGAAGGGTGGGAAATCGTCCGCGTGACCGGCCCGAAGACCGTCACGGCACGGGCTTTCGACAACCCGCAGGTCCGGCGCCAGATCATGAACAAGCTGCGCGTCAAGAAGTTCGATGACTTCAAGCAGCAGCTCATGACCAAGTCAGACGTGAAGATTGATGACGCCGCGTTGTCCCGCGTGGATTTCGCGCTGCCCGCAAATCTGGCCAACCGGCCGGGTGCTGGTGGTGCATCGGGAGCGCCGGCGACAGAGACGGCACCCGCGCCGGGCGAATAACCGGCGCCCGTTTGATTGTGATGAACCGGGGGGCGGTCCGCACGGACGGGTGCAGGGGCCGCCCCTCGTGCGTCTGGCGGGGAAGTGCGGTGATATCCTGCACCCTGATCCTGCTGGCCGTATCCGCCGGATGCCAGGAAACAGCGCGGACCGAGCCAATCGTGATTCGCGTGGACGACCGCACCGTGACCCGGCGCGAATTTGACCGGATGCTGCTTCCCCGCCTCGCTGCACAGGGAAACCCGCCAGCTGGTTCATCCGGATACGAGATGGAGATACGGCAGCTGATTCGTGAGCAGATCGACGAACAGCTTCTGCTTGCCGAGGCCCGCCGCCGTGGAATCACGCTTGAGCCGGGGGAGATCGACGGCGAGGTCACACGTCTGCTCAGCCACTACGAGGAACAGGAACTGGAGCGGGAACTGTCGCGCCGCTATTTTACCCTTGACCAGTGGCGCGAAATGGTCGCCCGCCGCCTCCTTCTAGAGCGGGTATCGGACACAATCGCCGCCAGTGCTCCCGATCCGGACGATGCGGAACTCCGCCAGCAGTATGACGAAATGCCAGATCGTTTCGGTTATCCCGAGCGTTTCTCCGTGTCACAGATACTGTTGCGGTCGGAGACCGAGGCGCTGGAAATCATCAATCTCATCCGGAAGCGGAATGTCCCGTTTGAAAAACTTGCCCGCGAGCGGTCGGTGGCCCCGGAAGCGGCCCGTGACGGATTTGTCGGGGAGTTTGCTGCCGGAGAGCTTCCCCCCGAGCTGGAAACGCCGGTCCGCCATCTGTCCGTCGGAGAAATATCGGGTGTGGTACGGACCTCGTACGGGTATCATGTGTTCCGGCTGAACTCGGTGAACCCGCCCGGCCGGAGAGCTTTTGAAGATGTGCGGGACGAGCTGGCCGGCCAGATGAGGTCTGAACGGCGGATGCGGGCGGTTGCATCATGGCTGGAAAAGCAGCGCAAGGCGGCCAGGATTGAAGTGACCGACGACCTGCTCAAGAATATCACCGCTGCAAGGTAGTGCATGGACAACACGTTCCGGTTTCTTTTCGTTGTTATCGGCATTCTGCCGCTGCTCATGCCGCTGCCGGCAGGTGCGGCACAGCCTGGGGTTCTTGATGCCGTGGCAATCGTGGTGAACGACGAGCCGATCCTGCTCAGTGACATTCGTGAGACCAGGGAACAGGAACTGACCAAGTTCCGGATGCTGAACCCCGGCGTACCGGAGGCGGAACTCAGGCGTGCGCTGGGTGACGGCATGAGCCGGGCTGCCGATGAGCTCATCAGGCTGGTGCTGGTGGACCAGGATGCCCGGCGGTACGGAATGGCAGTAACCGACTTCGAGGTGGATGAGGCGATCGAGCGGCTGCAGTCGGGCAGGGGACTGACCCGCGAGCAGTTGCAGGCAGAGGCCAAGGCACAGGGACTTACCTGGGATCGTTACCGGCGGGAAGTCCGGTATGCGATCCTGTTTGACCGGCTGAAAATGTCCTTGCTCCGCCCCAGGGTATCGGTTTCGGAAGCGGAGATAAAAGCCTACTACGACGCCAGCTACAGGAAGTCTGCCGAGGAAGCCCGCGTCCAGATGCTGTTCCTGCCTTTTGCGGATCCTGCCGATGCCAAGGGCCGGGTCCGGACGATGGAACGTGCCGTGTCGCTCAAGGGCGAGGCCGAGAAGACTGGAGATTTCGCGGCGATTGTCCGCCAGCACTCCAGCGGACCGAATGCCTCACGAGGTGGCGATATTGGTGTCGTGCGGCGGGGATCGATCCTGCCGTTTCTGGAGGCGGCCATTTTCTCCACCCCCAAGGGGCAGATCTCAGATCCGGTGACGGACGAGCGGGGCGTCTACCTGCTCAAGGTTCTCGACCGGTCCGGGAGCGAAAGCCAGCCGCTCGACGCGGTATTCTCCCAGATCAAGGGTGCTCTTGAGAACCAGAAGACCGACGAGGCGTTCGAGCACTATATTGAGGATCTGGTTGCCGGCGCCCGTATCGAACGCCACGAACTTCCGGGGCTGTAGGGCCAGAATATCTCATCATGCCACCGGAAACACCGCTGCTTGCGATTTCTCCGGGCGACCCGCATGGCATCGGACCGGAAGTGACAGTCCGGGCCGTTCTGGCCCGTCCGCACTCACGGTATCTGGTTACCGGCGCGGCGTCGGTAATGGAAGAAGCCGCCCGGCGGTTTGCTCCGGGGCTGGTGATCCGGCGGATTGGTTCGGCCGCCGAGGCTACCGAAGCAGGTATTCTTCATGTCCTTGCGCCGGAAGTCCCCGGAGCCGTCGATATCCCCTTTGGCGATGTTGACCCGGCATACGCGGGCAGGCGGTTCGGCCGGGAAATTCACGGGTGGATTGTGAAGGCTGCCGATCTTGCACTTGCGAAGGAAGCCCAGGCCGTAGTGACGGCACCGATAGCCAAGACCGCATTCAAGGCGGCTGGAATCGCATTCCCCGGCCATACGGAGCTGCTGGCCGAACGTGCGAAGACATCCGACTTTGCCATGATGCTTTCCTGCTCGAAGCTGAGAGTCATTCTGGCGACAATCCATCTGCCGTTGCGGAAACTGTTTTCGGCCCTGACGCCAGCCGAGCTGGAACGGGTCATCCGGCTGGGTTGCCGGGAACTGCCGCGATGGATAAGGACGGAACGCCGGTTGAAGCTCGCGGTGGCTGGCCTCAATCCCCATGCCGGAGAAGACGGGATGCTGGGAAGTGAGGAAGTCGAATGGATCGGGCCACTTGTATCACGGCTTGCCGCAGAAGGGCTCCCGGTCGAAGGGCCGCTCTCTCCGGATACCGTTTTTCACCGGGCGGTGACCGGAGAGTTCGATGCCGTGGTCGCGCTTTATCACGACCAGGGGCTGATACCAGTCAAGGTTCTGGGGTTTGACGAAGGGGTCAACTCAACCATCGGCCTTCCGTTCATACGGACCTCTCCGGATCATGGCACGGCGTTCGGCATAGCCTGGCAGGGCAGGGCCAACCCCGCGAGCATGATCGCCGCCATCGATATGGCCGTGCCATAACGGCAACACCGGCTATCCACGATGGTTGCGGCAACGTAGCGCCTGAAAATGCATCGTGATATCATGGCAGCGTTGGACTTCAAGGAGCTACAGAATCGGGTTCGCAGGGGCTGGCGGATATGGGCGATCCGGGCGCTGACCGTGGCCGGGGCATCGGCGAGTGTTGCCTATTATACCTATCCGCCGCTGATCACGTGGGCCAAGGCCCTGATGGTCGCTCCCTATGCAGTGGTGTTTTCCAACAGGGGAGAAGGGATGCCGCAATACAGTCCGTGGTTCCATGCCGATTTCAGGCTCACCGACGGAACGGTCATCCATAAAGAAACCACTTTGGGCATTCTCCGGCAGTTGCCCGGACCGTATCAGTTCAAGGCAGGATATGCCGCCTCATTGACAGCGGCTCCGCATCGCCCCATTCAGGCACTTTATGGCATGTTGCAGCACGGATTCTGCAACGGGCCGATCGCAGAACTTCTGCAGGTGCAGTCACGCGTCAGGGAAGTTCAACTGACAATTCCGGTAGAGGAAACACCTGAAGGAACCCGTGCGCAGGTCATGACCGTGAGATGCCGCCAATGAAGATGACCGGCCGGCACTTCGCGATTTACCGGATGCTGCTGGGTACCTATCTGGCACTGTATTTCTTCCATCTGGTCCCCTGGGCCGAAGAACTGTTCGGGCCGGAGGGAATGGTTCCGGTTCCTTCTTCGAATGTGATCCGGCTTGGCTGGTTCCCCAACATACTTGCTCTTATACCGCTGCCCGCGGCAGCGCCCCTTTTTCTCACGCTGGTCGGCATGGCGTCGCTGATGCTGGCCGCCGGACTGTACCGCCACGCGATGGCGGGGCTTGTCTGGTATGGCTATGCCTGCATCATTCAGCGAAATGCCGTCGTGGATAATCCCGCGATAGGTTTTGTGAGCTGGGTGGTGCTGGCGACGCTTCTGGTGCCGGCGGGCGAACCGTGGAGCATGCACAACCGTTCGCGCGAACCGGTCGAGGGGTGGTCGGTTTCGCCGCAATTGATTATGGGCGGCTGGATTGTGTTCGGAGTCGCATACACCGTCAGCGGGGTAGACAAGATCTTCCAGCCATACTGGCGAAGCGGGGCCGCATTCCGTGAATTTCTGGACGTTCCGCTGCACAGGAGCTGGGGGATTCATTCTTGGTTTCGCGAACTGCCGATGTTTGTCTCCCAAGTGCTGACGTGGGCCGCGGTATGGGTTGAGATACTGTTCCTTCCGGCCATCTTCCATCCCCGCGCCCGTATGATCGTCTGGTGGCTGACGGTGGGGCTGCATCTGATTGTCCTGCTGAACATCAACATCACGATGCTGACAATGGGCGCACTCGTCTCGCTTGGCTTCCTGTTTGATCCGGAATGGATACGAAAGTCGCCCGGCCGGGCCGCCGGGGTGGCGGCAGCCCGTCAGCCCTGATCCTGCCAGATACCCCTTAGCCACCGGTCCATGGCCTCGACTGCGGGTTTTCCGTGACGGGTGCGCGGGGTGTTGATGAAACCATGAGGCGCGCCATGAATCCGGACATGCTCGGCACTGGCGCCGGATTTCTGTGCGTGCTCATGCAGCCGGACGCTCATCCGGTACGGAACCAGCGGGTCCCGGTCGCCATGAATGGTCAGCAGCCGGACATGGCGCGGCCAGGGAACGGTGACGTTTGAAAGCAGCGGCGCGGCTTCCCGGAGCGAACCGTACGGGTGACGCAGCAGGCGCATGGCGGCACGGGTAATGGGCTGGGCGCGGGCGAGAAAGTTTTCCATGTCATGGGGACCGAAGACCGCGATGTGGGCAGGTGGCGCAATTCCCTCAGGAGCAAAATGCCGCAAGAGGGCGCGTGTCGTCAGGTGCGAGCCGGCCGATTCTCCTCCAAGGGCGACCCGGGCGGGTGAAAACCCTTCCCGGTCCGCAAAGCCGAGCGCCCATTCCCAGGCGCGCCGGACATCCGAGGTGGCCTCCTCGACATTGGCCTGCGGCAACAGGCGGTAACCGGGCATGATCGTCAGGAAGCCACGGCTCGCCAGTTCCCGGCCGAGCGGCTCGCCAAAGCGCCGGGTGCCGCCAGCCCATCCGCCTCCATGAACGAACAGGACGGCACCAAGGGCTTCCGCTGGCGGATAAAAAACGTCAGCCCGGTGGGCGCTGCCCGGTCCGAACGGCAGTCCGATATCGGCCCGGATCCGCCGGAGGTCCGGGTTCTGGAGGTCATGGATGACGGCCTGGCCGAGTGCCCAATAGCTGGATGCGCGCATCCAGGCGACAAATGCCGCTTCGGGCCAGGTCAGGCCGGGCATGGCTACTTCAGCGCAGCCTCAATCGCCTCGACGATTTCCGGCGCGTTGGGTTTCACCTGCGGGTTCCAGCCGCCGATGACCTTCCCGTCTTTCGAGATGAGATATTTCTGGAAGTTCCACTGCACATCTCCCGGATTGAACCGGTTGTGTTCCTTTGATTTCAGGAAGTCCTTGTAGAGCGGATGGGTTTCCGGGCCATTGACATGGATCTTTTCGGTGATATCGAATTCGACGCCGTAGTTTTTCGTGCAGAACTGTCCGATCTCCTCGGGCGTTCCCGGTTCCTGCTTGCCGAAATCATTGCAGGGGAACCCGACGATCCTGAGCCCCTTGGGCCCCAGCGTCTCGTGCATCGCCTGGAGCTGGGCGTACTGGGGAGTCAGGCCGCACTTGCTGGCCACATTCACTGCCAGAACCGGATGGCCGCTGTAGAGCGAAAGGCTGAGGGGCTTGCCCGTCAGCATGTGAAGGCTGAAGTCATGGAAAGTCATTCTGGGGTCCTCCGTCGTGTATGGAGGCATGACTCTACATGGCCCCGGCCGTACTGGCGAGCCACCCGGCCGGTTCAGGGTGACATGGTATAATGGGCGGCGGACAGGGGGCATCGCGCTCCATCAAATGAGCGGCCTGCCCGGCCGTAAGGGTCTTGGTCATTAAGCAAATTGCTTCTATTTCAGGAAACTGGCGTCCCAGAGAACTGGCAGCTGCCTTGGGTTGCACCCGGCGGGTGAACCGGGCCGCCGCCACGGCGCACCACGCTTCGCCACACCTCAACACGGGTCAGGCCGGTAGAACGTGATGGAGATCACACAAAAATAGCAAGTTAAAACAGCTATTTATAATCACCACGGCTCACCACGGCTCACCACGCCTCGATTGAGGTGAGGCGTGGCCACAGGACGGACCTGGCCTCTGGGAATGCCGGAAAAGGGTTATTAGAAACAGAAATCAGTTCTGATTATAGTTGCAAGGGGCAGTGAAGTAGCGGCGGCCCGACCTGCATGTCGCCGTACAAGGGCGAGACAAGAAACAGTAAGGATGCGTTGAAAGTTTGGCGACCCCAGCGGGATTCGAACCCGCGTTACCAGGATGAAAACCTGGCGTCCTGACCTGGCTAGACGATGGGGTCGGACGGAGAAATCCGGCGCCGGGAACCGCCAGAGTTCCAGAAAGCGCGGGAGCCACATAGCGCCTATTGGGGGCCCAGGCAACTCCCTGAAAGGCGGCGCTATTCGGCGACCGGGTTGAAGACGATCCCGGTGGGCAGCTTGGGATAGAAGTAGGTGGACTTCTGCGGCATGACCTGCCCGGCGTCGGACACCTCCTGCACCTGGCTGACCAGCGTGGGCCGGAGCAGGCAGCCGAGCTGCTGCCGTCCGGCGCGGACTTCGGCGACAACCTTCGCGGCATCCGGCGTGTAGGAAAGATACGATTCTTTGGCGAGCGCCGACTGGTCAATGCCGAGTTCCCTGGAGAGCAGGAACTCGTGAAGAACGGTCACGTCAAGCTTGCGGAGGCTTTCGTGCAGTTCGCCGGGAAGCCGGGCGCGGATCGCCGCCGGGTTCCTGGCCCGGATGACGAACAGCCTGGGTTCGCCGGCCACCGCCAGGCAGAACGAGTTCTGTTCGGCGGGCGCGGAGTTGAGCGTGGCAAGCGCGGTGTCGAGATCGTCCTGCTCGGTGATTTCAAAGTCGCCGGTGAGGGCGGTTTTCGCCTTTGCCCATTCGAAACCGGGCAGGTTCCGGGCCATGCGGTGATAGGCCAGAACGGTCATCTGCCCGGCAGGGGCCAGGTACATCAGCACCCGCTCCCAGGGCGCGCCCTGCGGAGCGGAACCTGCCTTTTCGCGGCACTCGTTCCGGTAGTTGATGGCGGTGCCGTACCGGTGGTGCCCGTCGGCGATATAGATGGACACCGGCTCCAGCGCCGCCACGATCCGGGAATTGGCCACCGGGTCATCCAGGCGGCGGACCTCATGCTCGATCCCGTTTTCATCGGTGAACCGGCGGGCGAGCTCACCCTGGGCGGCCTTTCCGGTGGCGGCATCCAGTGCGTGCATGACGGCGCCGCCGGCATCGGAAAAGAAGCCGAAGACCGGGGAAATGTTCATTCGTGTGGCCCGGATCAGGTCAAGGCGGTCGGCCTTGGGCTTGTCGAGGGTTTTCTCGTGGGGGAGGATAATTCTGCGGTCGTAATCCTCGATCCTGACGGCGGCAAAGAAACCGTCCCGGGAGAGGCGGTCCCTTGATCCCGGCGGCGTGAAAGTCTGGCGGTACCGGTAAAAGCAGCTTCTTGAATCCTGGGTGAGCGACCCGTCCTGCCTCCACGCGGCAAGCTTGCGGGCGGCGGTTTCGTATCTGGTCTCGTTTCCCTCGGCTTCGGGGAGTTCGATGAAGATGGCATTCCGGGGATCGCGGGCGGCCAGTTCGGCCCGGAAATCGGGGGATATGACATCGTAGGGTGGTGCGACCACCCTGGAGAGATCCAGGGAGTCGGCATAGCGAACGGCACGGAACGGGTAGACGGTAGCCATAGTGTTTCAGGAGTCCATATCGAGGGACAGGTCGCCTTGCCGCACGGTACGCAGGCGGCCGGTTTCGACCCGGACAATGGTGGCCCCAAGGGACGGGGGCAGTTCGCCGGCATCTATCACGTAGTCGGCGCCCTTCAGGATTGGCTCCGGAATATCGGCGAGACTGGACGGGTTGGACTCCCCGGACAGGTTGGCGGATGTGCAGACGATGGGGCGGCGGAACTGGTCCAGCAGGCGTACGGTAAAGGGGTGGCTGGAGATGCGTATTGCCACGCTGGACGGTTTCCCGGAAACGAGGCTTTCCGGGAAAATGCCGGGCCGGGCATCGAACACGATGGTCAGTGGTCCGGGCCAGTAACGGTTCATGGCCCGGCGGTGAATGTCGGAAATGCCGGAGACCAGATCGTCAAGAAGGCTGCGGTCCTGGACCAGTATGAGCATGGTCTTCTGCCGGCCGCGCTGCTTGACCCGGAAGAGGCGCTCCACCGCCTCGGCATTCAGGGCGTCACAGCCGATCGCATAGCCCGTCTCGGTCGGGTAAATGATCGTCCGGCCGTCGAGCAGCCCGCCCGCAAGGGCCTGATACTCCTGGGGCTGGAGTTTCGGGTAGAGCAGTGTTGATGTGAAGTTTTCCACGTCAGGGTTTTAGGCTGCCGTTTCGGGCCCGCAACGCGTACAACCTCACGGCCTGCGTTGCAAGCGAGCCGGGACCAGTGGTAAAAACCCGTTGTCCCGATCTGCCTATTTTCTCAGGAGAAAAACATGCCGGATGACGGCAAAACCGTCCGGATCAGGGCCCTTATTGAGCGGCTGAAGACTGGCGACATCGAGCATCGCCGGGAAGCGGCGATCGGGCTGGGTGAGATGGGCGCCGTGGAGGCGACACCAGACCTGCTGGCCGCCTTTGATGCGTCCGGGTGGCTCGTGCGGCAGGCGGCTGTCCAGGCACTTCTGTCCATGCCCTCGGCGGAGGCCGTGACCGGCCTGCTGGAAAAGCTCCGCAACTCCGACGCCCGTATCCGGGCGGCTGCAGTGGAAGCCATCCGCGGGATTGGAACCCCGTCGATCAGGCCGCTGGTGGCCCTGCTGAAAGATCCTGCTCCACAGGTGGTTCGCTATGCAGCCGAAATGCTGGGCGATATCGGCTCTCCGGAGGCGATCCCGGCCCTGGAAGAGGGACTCAACCACCCGGATGAAAACACCGTTTACCAGGTGTTGTTGGCGATCGGAAAACTGAGAGACACGCGCACGGTGGCGAAGATCAAGCCGCTCCTGTCCCGGTCGCTCTGGGTCCAGACTGCCGCGCTTGAGGCACTGGCGATGATCGGGGGGCATGAGGCCGAGGCAGAAGTGGTCTCGCTCCTGAAGGGCGAAATATGGGCGTTGCCGGCGGTGCTGGATGCACTCTCCCAGATTGGCACCGAGAAAGTCTTGCCGCAGCTTTACGAGTTCATCGTTTCAGATCAGGAACTGGCCCAGATCGCTCTGAAGGCCGTCGCCCGCATCATCGGCCGGACCGGTACGCATACCTTCAGCGAGAAGGAACGCTCGAACCTGCTCAAGGTGTCGGCTCTTGCCCTCAAGGCGACCGATCCGGATATCCGTCGTGCCGCAGTCTTTCTGGTGGGCCATTTCCGGGCGCCCGAGTTTACCGGCCCCCTCTGTGATGTGCTCCGGCGGGGTGAGGCGGGCGAGGCGCTCGGTTGCGACGACGACGAGCAGCGCGAGGCGGCCAGCGCACTGGCCGCAATTGGCGCCCCCGCCATCGGGGGGCTCGTCGAACTGCTTTATGAAGTGGATACGGCCTCACGAATGCTCGTCATTGATGCGCTGGCGCAAATCCGATCCCCGGATGCCGCACGGGCGCTGGAGCCGCTTGTGGAGTCCGACGATCCGGAGATCGCCCGTGCAGCCACCGATGCCCTTGGACGGATCGCCGACCCGGACTCGATCGACATACTGTTCAACCTGTTCGGGCATTCTGATGCGGGTATCCGCGGGGCGGCGCAGTCAGCCCTTGCCCGGTTCGGAAACCGGGTGCTCGAACGGCTGCTGGCAATGGTTTCCAGTCCGGCCGCGGAAGTCCGTACGCAGGCGGCGGCGGCACTGGGCGCGCTCAAGGATCCGGTTGCCATCGAACCGCTCAAGAAGCTGCTGGTGGACCCTGCAAACGAGGTGAAGCGTGCCGCCGTATTCGCCCTGGCCCAGATCAACGAACAGCACGTGGGCTCCCTGCCTCTGCTGCTGCTGGGCAACCAGGACCCGGCCGTCCGGAGCGCATCCGCGCAGGTTCTTGGACGGCTTCGGGACAAGCGGGCCGTTGAACCGCTCCAGTACCTGCTCACCGAAGACGCCGATCCGTGGGTTCGTTACGAAGCGGCCCAGGCACTTGGCGAAATCGGTGACCAGCGGGCAGTGGCCCCCTTGTGCGAACGGACGTACGACGATGCGCCACAGGTCCGCATTGCCGCACTGAAAGCGGTGGTACGGCTCGCGCTTGAAGACCGGATCCATGAACTGGAAAAAGTTCTTGAGGACCGCGATCCGGAAGTCCGGCTCGCGCTCATCGAATCTCTCGGACCGCGGGCGGTTGTTCCGGGCGCCGAAGCGCTGATCATTGTTGCGCTGAAGGATGAGGACTGGCGGGTCAGGGTGGCCGCTTTCCGGTCGCTCGCCCGGAGATCGTCAGAGTCACCGGCCCGGATGCTGCCGCACCTTCGCCCGCTGCTTTCCGATCCAAACGACCGGGTCCGGAATGCGGCAGCCGACTTTTTCCGTTCGATCGAGGGCCAGTAGTGTCCGAAAGGCTATTTACCGAATCGGATTTCGCCGATTTCCGCGACCTCATCCTGGAGCGGACGGGAATCTCGATCCGCGAAACCCGGATCGACTATCTCGAATTCCGGGTTCTGGAGCGGGTCAGGTCGGTGAATGCGGGAACCGTGCGGGACTATTACTACCGGCTCAAGTACGGCCCGCATGATGACCCCGAATTCCAGGCACTGGTCAACGCCATTACGGTCCAGGAAACCTACTTTTACCGGAATCCCCGGCAACTGGAGACGCTGAAAAACAACCTGCTTCCGGAGGTCCTGGAACGAAAGAAACAGGAAGCTGACCAGTCGCTGTCGCTCTGGAGTGCTGCCTGCGCCACCGGGGAAGAGCCCTATACGCTGGGAATGATCTCCCGGGAAGCGAGTCATCTGGTCGGGAATCGCCGTGTAGACATTTACGCCACGGACATATCGACCCGTGCCCTCGAACTGGCTGCCAAGGCTAGCTATGCGGAGAACAAGCTGAGGGAAATGTCTGCCGCAGCACGCGTCAGGTTCTTCGACCAGTCCGGCGACCAGTGGATCGTGAAGGACGATATCCGGAACCTCGTCCGGTTCCGGCGGATCAATCTGGTGGATGACCGGCAAACGCTGGGGCTCCCCCAGATGGACATTATCCTGTGCCGCAACGTGTTCATCTATTTTTCGCCCAAGGCGAAGATCCAGGTGGCCAGATTGCTGTATGCGAAGCTGAAGCCGGGCGGCTACCTGCTGCTCGGTAATGCGGAAACGATAGATGTGGTTCAGGTCCCATTTCGGATGAAATTCATGGAAGGAGGAATGGTATACTGGAAGCCGGCCGGAGCCTGACAGGTTCAGGGGCTCCCGGATGGTCCGGGGGCGGGATTCCGTATGCCATTTCCTTGCGGGGTGGCTGAAGAGTGAAACGAATACTGGTTGCCGAGGATTCGGGTGCGACGCAGAAGTTTATCGCATATACGCTGCGATCGCGGGGGTACGAGGTGGACACCTGCGCCGATGGACTGGATGCACTGACACGTTATGCATCCGAAACCTACGACGGCGTGGTTCTGGATATTATGATGCCACGCATGAATGGACTGGACGTGCTGGCCGAGATACGGTCACAGTATCCCGACAGGAAAACGCCGATAATCCTGCTGACCAGCGAAACCCGGCCGGACGACCAGAAACGGGGTCTCGAACTGGGCGCCGACAGCTTCGTGGCCAAGCCGTTCAAGCCTGAGCAGCTTCTGGAAGTGGTGGAGAAACTGGCCGGGAAAGCGTGATGTTCACCTGCTGGCAAGTGGCCCGGAAAGGCCGGAACTGATTTCTGATGAGCGACCGTGATGAGAACTTGCAGGAACTGTACGGGGAGTTTCTCGATGAAACGAGAGACCTTCTCGACAGTTTCCAGCAGCATCTGGTCCGCCTGGAGAACGAACCCGGCAATCATGACCTGATCAAGAAGATTTTCCGGGTTGCACATACCATCAAGGGTAATGCGGGGTTTATCGGATTGGTACCGCTGGGAGAGCTTTCCCATGCGATGGAGTCGATACTCGGCCAACTCCGTGACGAGAAGATGGTGTTTTCGCCCGATATCAACGACGCGCTTCTAGAAGGCGTCGATGCGGCTCGTGGCGTCCTGAAGGAGTTTCTTGCCGACAACCTGGCATCGGTTGACGTGAGCGACATTATCGACCGTCTCCACCGGATCGAAAAACACGAACCGGTCCTGGCTACCGGCCTGAAAGAAGCTGATGAGTCGTGGAATCCTGATATCCTCGATCATCATGAGGAAAGCGAAAAACCGGCGGATGCCCCAGCCCCAAGGCTGGAGGCTCTTTCCGGCGGGAAGGCCACCGCACCTGCCGCAGCCGATGAAGCGGATGCCAGCCGCCATTTCATGCGGGTGAGCGCCGACCGGCTTGATCAACTGGTCAATCTGGTGGGGGAGCTGGTTGCCGGTCGGTCCCGTCTCCTTCAGCTCCGGCGGGAAATCCCGCTCAAGAGTTTCGAGGAAGTCTCGTCATTCATTTCCAGCATCGCCACCGAACTGCAGAGTGCGGTCCTGTCGATCCGGATGGTGCCGATCAGCCAGCTGTTCAACCGGTTCTACCGGCCTGTCCGGGATACTGCCCGGCAGATCGGCAAGGATGTGCAACTGGCCATGGAGGGCGAGGACACGGAACTCGACAAGACAATAGTCGAGGAGATCCACGATCCCCTGCTGCATCTGGTCCGTAACGCCATCGGGCACGGGATCGAATTTCCGGAGAACCGCGTTCAGGCCGGGAAAAAGCCCCGGGCGACTGTTCTGCTCAAGGCGTATCACGCCCAGAATAGTGTTTTTGTCGAGGTAATCGATGATGGCGTAGGGCTCAACTACTCCCGCATCTCCGAAAAAGCGGTGGAGCGCGGACTGATGAGCCGGGATGAGCTTCGGGGAATGGAGCCGGCAGAACTGGCCGAACTGATCTTCCTGCCCGGCTTTTCGACAGCAGGAAAGGTAGACGATCTTCAGGGCCGCGGTGTGGGCCTGGATGTGGTGAAATCAAAAGTCGAGCATCTTGGCGGAAACGTGGAGGTGCTGTCGACGCCCGGCGAGGGTACGTTATTCCGGCTGAAGCTTCCGCTTACCCTGGCTATCCTGCAGATATTCCTGGTGAAATACGGGAAACAGACATTTGGGATACCCCTCAACTACGTGGACGAGACGGTCCGGGTCCGGAAGTCGGAACTGGAACGGGTCAAGGGCCAGCAGGTGATGATGCTGCGCCATCACGCCGTATCCATCACGACCCTGGGGGAACTGTTCGGCCAAAAGGCACTGGCCGAATTGCCCGATATCCTGAACGTCATTATCCTCCGGGTTTACAACCGGCGGGTTGGTGTCATTGTCTCGGAGCTTCTTGGCAAGGAAGAGACTGTGCTCAAGCCCCTCGGACCATACATCGGAAGCCTGGAGCAGCCCGCCGCCGGTATCGCGGGCGCGAGCATTCTGGGGACCGGTGAAGTGGTACTGATTATCGATGTCCCGCTGCTGGTCCGGTCCAGTGATGTCGGGGGACACGCAGCCGAAGAACAGGGTGCAGGGGCGAGGTAGCCGTCAGGGATATGGGTTTTATCAGGCAGGAACGGGAGAGCGAGAAGGCGGTCGAAAATATCGTCAAGTTCGTGACGTTCGCCCTCGGCAAGGAAAAATTCGCCGTCCCGGTGCTCCGGGTGAAGGAAATCATAGCCAAGTACGAAGTGGCACCGCTGCCCAAGACGCCGCAATTTGTCGAGGGCATTATCAGTCTTCGAGGCGATATCATTCCGGTTGTCGATCTCCGCAAGCGGTTCGATCTGCCGGTCCAGGGCCGGACCGACGACACCCGGCTGATCGTTCTCGAAATGGATGATTTCTTCGTTGGCATCGAAGTCGATATGGTGTTCGAGGTTATCAAGATCAATGCAGACCATATTGAGCCGCCTCCGGCGCTTGTCGCGGGGCTGGAGGCCGATTTTCTTGAAGGCGTCTGCGAGATCGCCAGTCGCCTGATCACAATCCTGAACCTGGACCGGATATTCTCGCCGCAAGAGAAAGATGTTCTGAGTGAATCGAGCGCCGAGGTGCCAGCAAAGGCTGCTCCATCTGCATCTCCGTCGGGGGCATCTGCAGTTGCCACTTCGCCTGCAAAGCCGGCTGTTGCACCCAGGACGCCGGCGCCGCGTCCGGCAGGTCCGGCCCGGAACCTGAAAGCCACGGTAACGGACAACGGCAGGATTACGGCCGAGGATCGTTCCTTTTTCGTTGGCAAGACCTATGCCGGCAGGGAACTGCAACTCGAACTTGCCGACCGGGAAGTCAGGGTGCTTGATGAGGGCAAACTTGTGAAATCGTTCAAACGGGTGGTGTGAAGACGTGAAACGCTCTTTTCGAATCGGATATGTACTGATCGGACCGCCCATCGTCATCATGTTCATGTCGCTGGTGGGCTTTCTCGTTGTCCGCAATTCGGTGACTCAAACGCTTGAAGACCGTTATTTCGAGAAGATTCAGGTTCTCGTGACCAATGCCAAGCTGAATGTCGAAGGTTTGCTGAAACTGGGGCTCCTGACGCTGGGTGATCTCCAGCAGATCGACCAGATACTGCCGCCTATCGTGGCAGAGCACAGCGAGGTCAAGATCTGGCTGGTCGCCGACATACAGGGAAAGGTGCTTTACCGCGGTGGCGAGCTTGTCACGCATGCAGATGATTTCGCACAGACCGCAAGACTTGGTGAACGGATCGAAAAACCGGAGAAGTTCACCATTCCGGTGCAGGGGCAGGGCGTATTCAACGTCGTGACCGCGCCAATCATGGACCAGGTGCTCCAGAGCGCGACCGGTGTTGTGATGCTTGGCATGCCGGCGGAGATCGTCGAAGAGCAGGTATCCGGTGCCATGAACAAGGTGTTTCTGGGCATGGCATTCGCAGGAGTCGTTCTGGTTGTTCTGGTAATCATGGGGCTTCAGGCCCTGATTGCCCAGCCGATCCGGGAGCTTTCCCAGGCTGCCAACAACATATCGAATGGTGATCTGCGCCAGAAAGTCCAGTACAATTCGGCACTGGAAATACAGGAACTCCGGGAACTGACCGATTCATTCGACAAGATGTCGGTCAACCTGAAGAACGTGTTTTCCGGGCTGAACCGCAAGACCGATGAACTGGCGCAGGCCGCGAACCAGTTCCTGGTCGGCATGCGGGCCGTGGCCCAGGCATCGGAGAACCAGTTCCTCAAGACCAAGGAGATGGCCGTCGCCATCGAGGAAATGGCCTCCTCGGTCCAGCTTGTCTCGGAGAATGCCAGCCGCTCGCAGGAAGTCAGTGCCAAGGCTTCCAGCTCCGCTTCCCGTGGAGGCCAGGCGGTTCAGGAAACACGCCAGGGCATCACCCGTGTCGAACAGATTGTTACCAGTTCGGCCGAAAGCATCCGTGCGCTGGGCGAGCGGTCGCAGCAGATCGGTCAGATCATCGATGTCATCAAGGAAATATCCTCGCAGACCAACCTTCTGGCCCTGAATGCCGCCATCGAAGCCGCCCGCGCCGGCGAGCATGGGCGCGGCTTCGAAGTGGTCGCCAGCGAAGTACGAAAACTTGCGGAAAAATCCACCGATTCGACGGCACAGATTACTGCCATCATCGAGGAGATACTTCGGGATACGGACCGGGCCGTGACAGTGATGCAGGAAGCTACCAAGGAAGTCACCAAGGGAACCGAGATGGCCGGGCGCACGGAAGCGGTGCTCCATGAAATCATCGGTGCCAATACGAACGTGTCAGAAATGATTAACGCCATGGCAGATGCCGCACGGCAACAGAGCAGTGTTTCCGATGAGGTGGCCAATGCTGTGGACCAGATATCCCGCTCGGCGAAGGATGTCTCCAATCAGGCCGAGGAGCAGTCCAATACGGTTCAGAACCTGTTCGATCTGGCTGAACACCTGAGAAAGGTCGTCGGCGACTTCCGGCTGTAGGCGGCCGGTTGCCGCCTTTGATGGCCGACGGAGCGCCTTGATATCGTGGGCATCACGCTGGCTATAGCCAATCAGAAGGGCGGTTGCGGCAAGACAACCACCGCCACAAGTCTGGCCGCCTGCTGGGCTATGAACGGCTCGCGGGTCTTGCTCGTCGACTGCGATCCGCAGGCCAATGCCAGCTATTCATTCGGCCTACCGGTTGCAGCAGCTCCGGTAACGCTCTGGAGCCTGTTCGAGCGGCCCGATCTTGGCATCGAATACGGCCTCTACAAGAAGGGCAATCTCCACCTTTTGTGCGGTTCGCCCCAGCTCGCACGAGCCGAGCGCGAATGGCCGCCCGGGTACACGTCTCTGTTTCGCCTCTCCACGCTGCTCGGCCGGGCTTCTGGTGACTATGACTATATCGTTATTGATTGTCCCCCGAGCACCGGGCTTCTCACCCAGAATGCGCTGGCGGCGGCCGACCGGCTGATCGTGCCGGTGGATATCGGGTTCTACTCGCTGATCGGCATCACGCAGCTTTTGGCCCGTATCGAGGAAGTCCGGGAAGTGAACCCGCGGCTGGAGATCCTCGGTTTCGTTCTCACCCAGTATGATGGGCGTGCCGGATTGAGCTCCAGTGTCCGCGAACGGCTGGAACAGTCTTACCCGGGCAGGGTATTCCAGTCGGTTATCCGTCCGACTGTGCGGCTCAAGGAGGCTCCATCGCACGAGCTATCGATATTCGAGTATGACCCTAATGGAAATGGTTCCCGGGACTACCGGGCGCTCGCCCTGGAGGTGGAAACATGGCTAAAAAGCGCGGCACGCTCGGCAAGGGCGCCGAGTCAATCGACCTGAAGGAACCGCACGGACTGGCCCCGATGGTGGCACCGCCACCTCCTCCGCCGAAGGAGGACGGGAAGCCTGTGGCGCCGCCTGTACCGAAATCTCATGCGCGGGAACCGGACCCGGCTGATATTGCCGTGCCGGCCGCGGCAAGCTGGCTTAGCGATGAGCCGGCCATTTCAAAGGCAAAACCGGCGCCGATTGAGCCCGTTCAGGAGAAACCGGCCGCGACGTCGGCCAAGGCACCGGAAGTCCGGAAGATTGATCTCTCGCTGCTTCCCTGGGTCGTCAAGAAGCAGATCGCTGGCGAAACCGACCGTGAGGATCTCGATTTTCGCGTCATTTTCGCCGTGAAAGGCCATGCCCACTGCCTGGTGATGGAAGGACACCGCAACGACTTTGGGAGGGTCTATGCCGCCGACCATGCCGATCTGAGCAACCGGTATGTCCGCTGGTCCCAAAGCGATTTTTCCCGCCTTCCATCGGACGAGGCGCTTCTGCTGGTTCGTGGCGATGTGGAAGGGGTGCTCGTTGAAAGTGCGGGCTATGCCCTGGAACTGGGCTCACTCGATGACCTGCTCGACTGGTGCGGCTACTGATGATGCGGCAGATATTGTAACCGGGGCGAATGCGGCATGGGGTCAGCGCCATCGAATGAGCCGATCAAGGTCATCATCGTCGATGATTCCAATTTCATGCGCCGGGCCATATCCAACCTGATCTCACGGGATCCAGGAATACAGGTAATCGCCACGGCCCGCGACGGTTACGAGGCGGTTGAGCTGGTCAGGAACCTGGAGCCGGACGTCGTTACTCTCGATATCGAAATGGAGGGCATGTCCGGCATCGAGACGCTGGAACAGATCATGCGCGTCCATCCGGTACCGGTCCTGATGGTGAGCGCCTATACGTCGCAGGGCGCGGCAGTGACGGTTGAGGCCCTTCGGCTTGGGGCCGTCGATTTCATCGAAAAGCCGTCTGGGGTCGTATCCGTAGATATCCACACCATTTCGGAAGCGTTGATCAGGAAGGTCAAGATCGCCGCACGAGCACAGCCCCGACCCCTGCTGGAACGTACCGTCGAGCCCCGGCGGTACAAACCGGCCACACCGGGGACGATCTCGGTTTCGGGACCGGTCCCCGCATCATCGCGGCCGCCGGTGCTGCCAGCGAGTGGAATCCGGCCGGTACCGGCAGAATTTCCGCCGGTAAAAATCGTCGCGGTCGGGTCTTCGACGGGCGGTGTTCAGGCGCTTCAGCATCTCCTGGGCGGACTGCCAGAAGATTTTGAACTTCCGGTGGTCATTGTCCAGCACATGCCGGCCAAGTTCACCCGGTCATTTGCGGCGGATCTGGACCGGACGGTCCCGCTCATGGTCCGTGAAGCGGAAGACGGCATGCCGCTGAGGCCGGGTGTCGCCTATGTCGCTCCCGGAGGTATTCATACGATTGTGGCCCCCTTGCAGGACCGGCCGAACCAGTTCTGCATCCGTCTGACCGAAAATCCGGCGGAATCGCTCCTCAAGCCATCGGCGGATGTGCTTTTTTCCACAGTGGCCGAAGTGTTCGGTCCGGCAGCCATCGGCGTCGTGCTGACCGGCATGGGAAGCGATGGAACATGGGGGATGAAACGGATCCGGGAAGCCGGCGGTTACAACGTCGCACAAAACCGGGAAACGTGCGTCGTCTACGGGATGCCCAAGTCGGCTATCGAGGCTGGCGTCGTGGATGAAATACTCCCGATCCAGTCCATTCCGGAACTGCTGGTTTTGCATGCCCGGCAGCGGATCCGGAGCAGCGGGTGACCACCGCCCAGGGCGTGGATGTCGCCGTGGTGGGAAGCGGTCCTGCCGGCATGTCCACGGCGATCTCGCTCAAGCGGCTCGCGCCACAGCTTTCCGTCGTTGTTCTTGAAAAGTCGGTTCACCCCCGGCCCAAGCTATGCGGCGGCGGTGTTTTGGGCCGTGCGGTCCCTCTCTTCAATGCGCTCGGGCTTGACCTGCACAAGGCACCGGTCGAGGCCGTCCGGGCCGGGCATGTCGATATACGATTCCGGCAACGGCAGATCACGCTCAGCGAGCCGGAGATGGTGTTCGTGTTCGAACGGTCCGCCCTGGACCACTGGCTTGTCCGTTCGGCCCGCGGGCATGGCATCGACATCAGGGAGCACTCGCCCGTCAGGGCCATATCCGGGAAGCCGGGAGGGTTCAGTATCGAAACCACGTCCGGTGCCACAATCCAGGCGAAAGTGATCGTTGGGGCAGACGGTGTGGGGAGTATCGTGCGGCGGACGTTTGTTGAGCCGGTATCACGGGGGCTTTCCCAGCTTGTGCAGGTGGAAGCCCCACTGAAAGCCGCTCCGCCAGACACCCTTCGGTTCGATTTTACGGCCATCCATGACGGCGTGAACGGCTACTCGTGGCTGTTCCCCGAACGTGACACTGCCGGAAACCCTGTGGCCAAGATCGGCGTGTATTCGCGGCATGGGCGTTCTCCGGTCCCGCTTCGGGACTACTGCATTCGGACGGCCAGCCGGTATGGATATGACGTGTCGCCAAAACAGGTCCACCACTGGTCTTTCCGGGAGTTTGCCGCCGGACACTCCCGGTATTCGGCGCCCGGAGTTCTGCTGGTGGGTGATGCCGCCGGTTCTGATCCGCTGGTGGCCGAAGGGATCCGCCAGGCGATCTGGTGGGGACAACTGGCGGCGGAGCATATTTGCCGGAAGCTGGGACAGGACGGGGACGTGACCCTGCGGGGATATGAACGGGCAGTGAACAGCTCCGGGCTTGGAATCGAACTGAAGCGCAACCGGTTTTTTGCCGACATGCTGTATTCGCCGCTGCACCCGGTTGGACTTGCCGCGGGTTTTTATGAACCCCGGATACTGGAAAAGGTGTTCGCCTGGGTGGCTGGGCGCAACGACTATGAAAACCTGACGGCCGCTGAAACAGCGAAAAAGGCCATCAAGGCAGTCGGGCGGCGGATTATCGGACTCTCCGGCCCAGCCAGGCGGCGGTGACGCGACCGTCCGGTAGCGGCCCCTCACGGCTTTCCAGGGTTTCGAAGCCATCGAAAAGTGTGGGGAGTTCTCCCGGTTCCAGCAGGAACTCCCGCGGACATTTGGGGCTAACGGGTGCATCAAGCTGGCCGGTTGTGTAGGTCTCAAAGCAGATGAGCCCGCCGGGAACCACGGTCCCGGCGATCTTCGGAATGAGGGGCCGCTCCAGATAAAAGAAATCGATGACAAGGCTGAACACAGCCGGCGCCCAGTCCCAGTCGTAGGCACTCGTTCTCACGGTCGTGATGTCCAGCCGCTCTGCCTCTGCGAGCTTCCCGAGACGCTCCAGTGCGACACCGGAGATGTCCAGCGCTGTGACGTCGAAACCGCGGCGGGCGAGGGCCAGTGAGTTCCGGCCCGGTCCGGCGCCGATGTCGAGGGCAGTGGCTGGAAGGCTAATGAGCCTTTCGATCGTTGGATAGCAGTGGAGCAGCCAGTCCGACGGCCCGCGGCCGAACAGATCAGGGTTCGATCCGTATTTCGAATCCCATTTGATTCGGTCGGGGTGGTCCCGGTATTCCTTGCCCGCCATCGGATCGCCTCCTGCACGGTTTGTAGGTGGCCCGGCCCCAGGAGGGAAACTTGCCCCGTTGTCACCTGATTGTTTTCGACCTGGACGGGACGCTGGTTGATTCCAGTGTCGATCTCGCCGATGCCGCCAACCACACTCTTTCGGTATTCGGATTTCCCCCGAAGCCGGTTCCCGAGATCGCCCGGTATGTGGGCGACGGCGCCCGGAAGCTCGTGGAGCGGGCGCTCCCCGCCGGAGTTACGATCGATCTCGACGAGGCGGTCAGGGTATTTCTTGGGTATTACGAAGAAAGCTGCACCCGCCATACGCGGCTTTATTCCGGAATGGACACGCTTCTCCATGCCTGTGCGGGTATCCCCAAGGCGGTGGCGACGAACAAGCCCAAGCGGTTTACGGACAAGATACTGAAGGCGCTCAGGGTGGAAGGCGAGTTCATCCAGATCGAATGTGGCGATACGGTCGCAAAGCCCAAGCCTGATCCGGAAATGCTCCGGAAAATCCTCGCTCCACGCAACATCGCCCCCATGGCGACGTTCATGGTGGGCGACAGCAGCACGGACGTGAAGACGGCCCAGGCGGCAGGGGTTGTCAGTGTCGGAGCGGCCTGGGGTTTCCGGGGACGGGAAGAGCTGGAAAAATCCGGGGCCAACTACATCATCGAGCGGCCAGTCGACCTGGTGCAGCTTATCGGCTGACCGGCGGCCGCCTGAATTCAGACCAGCCCGCCACTGGCGCCTCGTACAGTTTGAGGTTCAGCAACTCTTCGATCTTGCGGATCGTCCCATCTGACGGCTGTGCGGCGCGGACCATCAGCCGCCCATGCGCCGAAAGCATGGGCTCATGCCGGTCGAGCAGGGCGAGCATTAGGTCGTCGTCAGTGGGCTGGGCTGGGCTGCCGGGTGTGCCGGCCAGCCGTACGAGGGCCTGCCGTGCCGGTTTGCGTGAGGGCGGCATGGCCGCAATCAGATGAAAGCCCGGATCATCTCTCCGGCGCCCGCGTTCGATATATAGCTCCGGCACTTCCAGTTCGATATGTGCCACCGGGTATTTTTTCAGCAGCCGGTCGATGTGGACCTGCACTTCTCTCACACGTGCGAGGAAGTCTTCGGTTTCGCCGTCGAGCGTGTCGATCAGGTTGGCAATGGCGCCGGGCCGGATCCGGGCACCAAGCCGGACGGAAAGCCATAGGTTTGCAACGTCGCGGAACCGGCTCAGGCCGAGTTCCAGCCGGTTCCTGGCTCCCCGGTTGGTCGCCGTGGGCCCGATCGAAAGCAGCGTGAGGTCGTTGCCGAGAAGCTGAAGCTGCTCGGCAAAGTGGATCTCAAGGAAACTGATCTGCGGATTTGGCAACGCTCGCGGACGGGGCAGGCCGGGATCACGGGACAGCTCCGTCACAAATGCATGAAGCCCCGGTTCGCCGGTGAGGAACCGGATCTCGCCTGCCAGACTGCGCGGCCGGATGGGGCTGCTGGGCAGGGCGGCTTCCTCGAACCGGTCAGGGAATTCGCGCCGCTCGACCACGAACAGCAGGGGATGTCCGTATTTCAGCGCCAGTTTCCGGGTCCGGGAATAAAGGGAGCGTACTTCGCTCGCCAGGAACTCCCCGGCAATCAGTGTCCGCTCCAGGGGAGCATCACCAGTGATGTGGTCAAGGGTGGCCGGATCAGACGATTTTGCCGCAGGCAGGAGGGCGCGCTCCCAGGGCCCTCCATTTTCAGCACAATGCCCGCCCAGAAAACCGGACACTCTGGCGAGATGGCGGCGGTCCACCATAAGGTAGTTGAGTTCAGGATCCGGAGCGGCCAGCGAGTACAGTTCCAGCCGGCTCTTGAAGAAGATGAGAAGCCACGGCAGCTCCCGGTGGAACCCGCGGCCAAGCGCCATCTGCCTGACCCGTGCTTCATCGGCATCAGGGGCTGCTTCGGCTGCCAGGGCAACAATGTCGCCACCGGACCGGATGATCGCCTGGAAACGAAGGGAGCTCGCGGATGCGGCGTCTGTCACCGTTTCCAGATCGGAAAAGCCGAGCATTCTCAGGCAGTCAGTCGCGCCTTCGGGATATACGGTCCGGGCCGGGGAAGCCTGCCGGTCCATTTCCTCGATGAGGCGTGGCTGGAACAGGGAGTTGTGAAGAACCGCTGAAGGCACTTCGGAACCTCAGAGTCCGAATATACGCTTGAGGGCGCTTTCGTCCAGTGCCTTGCGGACAGTTTCCAGATAGTGCTGGCGGCGGTAGGCACCAAGATCACCACTGAGGTGCGGAATTTCGCCCAGTACCGGAATCTTGGTCCGGCGGCGGACATCTTCCAGATTCGTTTCCAGAGACGGATCAGCGGCCGGATCGGCCGCACTGACCCGGTTGAGTATGATGCCCGCCGTCTTGATCCCCCGGCGATCCAGGGCTTCCAGAGTCAGCAGCGTGTGGTTGATACAGCCGATCTTTGAAGCCACGACCAGAATTACTTTTGCCTTGAGCCGGCTGATAAGATCGGCCGTATTCAGCTTGTCGGTGAGGGGGACCAGCAGGCCGCCGGCCCCTTCCACCATCACTACCTTTTTCCCCTCGCCCATGCGGGCCCGGGCATCAAGTATGCGGTTAAGATCGATCCTGACTCCCTCTGATCCGGCCGCAGCCTCAGGAGAGAGTGGAAGCCGGAACCGGTAGGGACAGATGTCGTCGATCGGCCCGCTGTACTTGATGGCATCGGACAGCAGCGAGGCGTCGTTGGCCAGCAGTGCTCCCCGGTGTTCCTGGCAGCCCGTTTCCACCGGCTTCAGGGCGCCGACACTGAGGCCCTGATCCCGCAGGTACCAGATGAGTCCGCAGGTGACGAATGTCTTGCCAACGCCTGTATCAGTCCCGGTGACGAAGTAGGTTTGCACGCTCACTGCCTGGCAATCTCTCCGGTAACGTGCTCAAGTCCATCGAACACAACGTCGCAGAGTCTATCCAGTTCTTTCGGCGTGATCGACAGTGGCGGCATGAAAATCAGCGTATTGCCGAGCGGCCGGGTAATGACGCCACAGCTACGGGCGAATCTGGTGACCCGATGTCCGGTCCGGAGCTCCGGTGGGTACTCCAATTGTGGACGATTCCGGTCCGGGATGAGTTCGATACCGGCCATGAACCCGCACTGACGGATGTCGCCCACGTGGGAATGGGATGTGATGGATTCCAAACGTCTACGGAGCTGGGCGATCTTGGGCTGGAGTCTTTCCAGCGTCTTTTCCGTCCGGAACAAATCAATGGAGGCGCAGGCCACCGCGCAGCCGAGCGGATTGCCTGTATAGGTGTGGCCGTGAAAGAAGCTCTTGAACTCCTCGAACCGTCCCTTGAAGGCATCGTAGACCTTTTCGGTGGTAAGTGTTGCGGCGACCGGGAGGTATCCGCCGGTCAGTCCCTTGGCGAGGCACAGGAAATCGGGACTGACGTTCTCCTGCTCGCAGGCGAACATGGTTCCGGTACGGCCGAATCCGGTCGCCACTTCATCCAGAATGAGAAGGAGCCCGTGCCGGTCGCACAGTTCGCGGACCAGTTTCACGTAGCCCTTGGGCTGGAGGAGCATGCCGGCGGCTCCCTGGACCAGGGGTTCGATCACGACCGCGCACAGTTCGTCCCTGTATTTTTCAACGCCCTGTTCCAGCTCGCGCAGGGCGGCGCGGTCGTGATCCTCTCCGGGCCAGGGATTCCGGAACCTGTACGGTCCCCGGATACGCCGGGTTTCAAACAGGAGTGGCCGGAATATTTCGTGGAAGAGGTCGATCCCGCCAGCCGAAACCGATCCGATCGTGTCACCGTGATAGGCATTGGTAAGGGTGAGGAACTTCGTCCGGCGGGTACCGGCACCCCGCGTGAGGCGGGAATACTGGAAAGCCATCTTGAGGGCGATTTCGACGGCCGTCGAGCCTGAATCAGAGTAGAAGACCCGGCTGAGGCCATCGGGTGCCAGAGCGGCCAGCTTTTCAGCCAGTTCCACCGCCGGGACGTTCGACAGCCCCAGCATCGTCGAGTGGGAAACCCGGGCCGCCTGCCGGTTGAGGGCACGGTTCAGGACTGGATGGTTGTGGCCATGAACGGTGCACCAGAGTGACGAAACGCCATCCAGATACCGGTTTCCCCGGACGTCATAGAGCCAGGATCCTTTTCCCTTTTCGATGATCAGGGGTTCTTCCAGTTCCCATTCCTGCATCTGGGTGAAGGGATGCCATATGTTCCTGAGATCGGCGGCGGCGAGGCTGCGGGCCCGTGATCCCCGTGACCGGGAGGTACGCCGCCGGGCGGGGCGTTTCGGTTTCCTCACCGGCATGGGTCAGTGGATCACTCCATGCCGCTGGCAGGCCGTGGCAATCGCAGCGGCGGCGCGGTCCAGATCGGCTTCCGTATGGGTCGCCATCACGGTCGTGCGGATCCGGCAGGTTCCGGGCGGGACGGTCGGCGGACGTATGGCGATGGAAAAGAAACCCTCGTTCCAGAGATCCTGGGCGATGGCGAGCGTCCGGTCCTCGGGGCCGATCCTGACCGGCACGATCGGAGTTACCGAACCGCAGATGTCCAGCCCCGCCGACACGAGCCGGTCCCGGTAGCGGGCCGAAAGCCGGTGAAGCCGGGCGATCCGGTCCGGCTCGGATTCGAGGATGTCGAGCGCCCGGATCACCCCCGCGCAGACCGCTGGCGGCAGGGCTGTCGTGAAGATCAGCATCCGTGACTTGTTGATGAGGAAATCGATGAGCCTGCGGCTTCCGGCGGCGAAGGCGCCGAATCCGCCCAGAGACTTGCCCAGTGTCCCCATCACGATGTCGATTTTGCCCGTCAGCCCCAGATGATCCACCAGGCCCCGGCCGGAGCGGCCGAAAACACCGGTCGCATGGGCCTCGTCAACCATCGTCCACGCGCCGTAGCGCCGGGAGAGATCGGCGATTTCCCGCAGTTTCGCCACATCGCCATCCATCGAAAAGACGGCGTCGGTCACGATCAGCTTGTGCCGTGCGGCGGTTTTTTTCAGCCGCCGTTCCAGGTCATTCATGTCGGAGTGGCGGTAAATCTCCTTCTCCGCGCCGGAGAGCCGGCAGCCGTCGATGATGGATGCATGGTTGAGCTCGTCGGAAAAGACGGCATCACCGGGGCCCAGCAGCGAGGAGATGATGCCCACATTCGCCATGTAGCCGGTGTTGTAGAGAACGGCGGCTTCGGTCCCCTTGAAGGCGGCAAGCCGTTCTTCCAGCTCCTGATGCCGGTCCATTGAGCCGCTGATGTGGCGCGAGGCGCCGGAACCCGTGCCATCGGTGCGCAGGGCTTCGCCGATCGCCTCCGAAATCCGTGGATCGCCGGCGAGCCCCAGGTAGTTATTCGATGCCAGCATCAGCAGTTCGCGGCCGGCAGCCTGGACAGTGGGTCCCTGAGATCCCGTCACCGGGCGGAAAAACCGCCAGCGGTTTTCGGCACGGACGCGATCCAGTTCTGTTTCGAGGTAGTCCTCGAACGAGCCGGTCTTTTCAGCCGGTATCTGCGTGGGCCGGGGTGGTGTCATTGGCGGGATGTTTTCAGGCTGTGCCTTCAGTTCGCGGGCCGATCGATCTGGTAAAGCTTCTGGCTCGGGACTGCCTGCCTGACTTCCGTCGCCGGTGTTTTCACTTCCATGGGCTGCTTGGTCTTCACATGGCAGCCGTCATCCTTGATGCGAAGTCCTTGCGCGGCGACCATCTCCCGGTCGTGGAGATAGTTGCGGTTAGAAGTAGTGAGGTAGTTCCCCATCATGAGCCCGGAAGCGCCTGCCCTGAATATCTCGTCCTGCCGGTTGCCCAGAGTCACTTCGCGGCCGCCGCATACGAAGCTGGGCGTGCCGGGCATCATGAGACGCATGACAGCAATCACCTTGAGCGCCTCCTCGGCCTCCATCGGCTTCAGGTGGCCGAGCCTGGTCCCCTTGATGGGGTTCAGGAAGTTGATGGGGATCGAATCGACGTCGAGGTCACGCAGCGTCTCCATCAGTTCGACGCGCTGTTCGCGGTTTTCACCCATGCCGAAGATGCCGCCGCAGCAGACTTCAAATCCCAGTTCCTTGGCCATCCGCACCGAGTTCACCTCGTCGTCGAAGCTGTGGGTCGTGACGATGTTCGGAAAGTGGCTCCGGGCCGTTTCCAGGTTGTGATGGAAGTGGACCATGCCGGCCTCCTTGAGGCGCAACAGGTCTTCCCGCTTCATCAGGCCGAGCGAGGCACAGCTCTCCATGCCCACCTCGTCGTTCACGCGGCGAACGGCATCGACGAGCGTGTCCACTTCCTCCGGCCGGTACATACCGGTTCCGGCGGTGACGATGGAAAACTCCCGTCCGCCGATTGCCTTCCGTTCCCATGCCACATTCACGATGTCGTCTGCCGACATGAGCGGGTAGGTCGTGACGCCAGTGTCCTTCTGGTAGTAGGCACTCTGGGCGCAGAAGCCACAGTCCTCGGCGCAGTTGCCCGACTTGGCATTGACGATGGTACAAACGGAAACGTCCTTGCCGAACATCTCGGCCCGGACCCGGCTGGATGCGGCATAGAGCAGGTCCAGGTCTTCCGGTCTTTCGAAGCCGATGGCTTCGATGGCTTCTTCGCGGGTGAGCGGATTCGAGCGGAAGTCCCGGTCCTTGAAACCGAGGGCGAGTGCGGATGGCATGTGGCGGTTTTCCCCTTGCTTTGGCGGACATCCCGGCGGCGTTGCGCTTCCGGGTGAGGGCGAGCTTACGAAAGAGGCCCGAAACTTGTCAACCGGTTATCCGGTCCCGGTTGACAATCTCCGGTATCAGCCTGGCCGGGTTCCCCGCAGGAGAATCCGGCTGAAGGTAAAGAGGTAAGGGCGTGTGTCAGGAAGTTTGTCTTTCAGGCGGGTCCGGTAGTCGTTCATGAACCGGATAAACAGATCCGTGTCGAGCCGTGTCTCGTAGGCGGTCAGCAGCGATCCGCGGTACCATTCGGCCACCGCCTCGCGGGTTTCCAGAAGGTGCACATAGACCTTCAGCATGACAAGGGGATTTGCGAAACCCAGTTCGTGCAGGATAGCCGCGTAGGTTTCTGGCAGTTCGACACCGTATTTGAGGTTCCAGCCCTGTAGAGCGGTCCGGTACGGTTCACTCATCGCCAGTTCCGTTGCCGCAAGATGCGACGGGTGAAGGTGGTTCGCCGGTATCTGGGCGGCGAAGGAGCCGCCGGGCTTCAGTGCCCTGAAGAACCGGCCAAAGAGGGTGCGGTGATCCGGAAGCCAGTGCAGGGCGGCATTCGAGAAGATCAGGTCATACTCGACCTCTCCGGGAAATGAGGCAATGTCGCCTTTAACAAACCGGAGTCCCGGCGCCTCATGATGGCGGCACTTCTCCAGCATGGCCTGCGAACTGTCGATGCCGGTTGTCTCGCCAGCCTGAACCGCCTCGTGGAGCAGCCGAGTGATCTCTCCGGTGCCGCAGCCCAGGTCAATGGCCCGGCCACCCGGGACGGGTGCCACCAGCGACATGAGATCGAATGCCGGCTGGAGCCGCTCGGTCCGGAACCGTTCGTACTGGTCGGGGTTCCAGGCGTCAGGTTTGTCTGGCACCGCAACTGCCGGTCAGGGTCTCAGGGCGTTCAGCATGAACCGGAAGATAACCGCCCGGCCTTCGGAATCGAGCCTCCGGGCCTCGCCGCGCCACAGGTAGTTGAACACTAGGCCTTCGACGCCGCTAACGACGGCGAGCAGGGTCATGTCGCTCGGCGTGTGGCCGGGATATACCTTTGCCGCGAGTTCGCGGAACATCTTGATGAACTCCTGATGCACACGATCCCGGCGCTCCAGCATCTTCGGCCCCCCGGCGGCGACCTCGTTGACGATCACGCGGGCCACATCGCCCCCGTTTGTGAGCATGAAGAGATAGGTATCGAATGCCTTTTCGAGGCGCTTGAGCGGCTCGTTTTTGGGAACGGCGGCGGCCGCCTGCCGGATTGAGCGGATCGTGGCGGAAGCTCCCGTGTCGTACAGCTCGCCAAGCAGTTCGTCCTTGTCCTGAAAATGTATATAGAAGGTGGCCCGGCTCATGCCGGCCGCCTTCACCACATCCTCCACGGCGGTGTCGGCAAACCCCTTGGCGGCAAAAACCTGGGCAGCGGCGGTGAGCAGCTGAAGACGCTGGCGCTCGGAGCGGTCCTGTGGGGAGAGATCCCGCCGGTAACGTCCGCGGGGGAGGGCACGCTCGACATTTGGCCTGAGATTGCCCGGAATCCTGCCGGGTGGAGGGGTATAGTTACTTGCGGAAGTACTTGTTTGCGCGGCGGCGTCGGCGGGGCTTCTGGTGCTGGTCGGTCGGGTTTGCATATGGGCCTCCCTACAAGAACACAACTGTTTTATTGTGATTTGATGCACCCTGTCAACATAAAAATAATGGCGTTCTACTAGTCGTTCGTGAGGCGTGGTGAGGCGTGGTGAGGCGTGGTGAGGCGTGGTGAGGCGTGGTGAGGCGTGGTGAGGCGTGGTGAGGCGTGGTGAGGCGTGGTGAGGCGTGGTGAGGCGTGGTGAGGCGTGGTGAGGCGTGGTGGCAGATTAAAATCCCCTGTATTCATACTGGTATGGCCCTATTGAGCCACCGGAGAGTGAAGATGGGCCTTCCCTGGAAGACGGGCAAGCAGGGCAAAAAGGGACGAAACGAACGGCCTTCATAATTATTTTCAGGCCCCATCGCCCTTTACCAGGTGAACGTCTACCCTCCCGTTCAGGCTGGGCAGGGCCTGACGAATCTGCGATAACTGATGACTCTCTTGTTCGAGATCCCGAGCTCCAGAGTACAAGTGACCCCGGTTCCCGAAGACCCTCCAAAAGAAGCAAGTTCGCATTTACCGTTCCGAAGTGTCCAGCCCGGTACGTGCGATCTTCCGGCCCAGGTTTCCGGCGGGCAGCCGGGACCGGAGGGGGATGTCGGGCCTGCCACTGTTGGAGTTCCAAGTTACATGAGAGTCTTCGTCGGGAATCTTCCCTACAACGCAACGTCAGAAGATGTACAGCGCTTTTTCGAGGAGGCTGGCTGCGAAGTCACGGGCGTCAAGCTCGTGACGGACCGCGAAACCGGCCGCTCGCGGGGCTTCGGCTTCGTCGAGGTCGCCGATGGCGACAACATCCGTGAGACCGTGGACGGTCTGAACGGCAAGGCCCTGAACGGCCGCAACCTTACCATCAACGAGGCCCGCGAGCGGGCTCCGGGTGGCGGTGGAGGCGGCGGCTTCCGCGGTGGTGACCGCGGCGGGCGCGGCGGCTACGGCGGTGACCGTGGTGGTGACCGCGGCGGGCGCGGCGGCTACGGCGGCCGTGACCGTGGTGATCGCGGCGGGCGCGGCGGCTACTAAGCTCCGTTCCTTCGAACCAGTAAAGACCCGGAACACCGAAAGGGGTTCCGGGTCTTTCTGTTTGCATGTTTGCAACTGGATGAACCGGCCTCAACCGGCAGCATTTGCCACGGCAAAGGGCTCGGCTACAGTTGCGCTTCCGGTTATTCAGGCTTTCTGGTTTCGAGGGGTAGGCAAACTCATGCGGATTTTTCCATACGGAATGGCGGCGATTCTGTGCGCGGCAACGGCCGCCTTGTGGCCTGCTCCGGCGCAGGCGCAGGAGGCTCCGGCGGCCAAGTCCCTCCGCCGGGAGATCGACCCGGTGGTGGTATCGGGCGATCCGGTCAAGCCGCTCTGGGGCAGGAAGATATCCAGCCTGCGTCTCCAGGTCCGCCGTGATGGCGCCTGGGCCGCGATCCCGTTCCAGATCGACAAGGTGGACGGTGACGGCGACTATTTTATCGCCACCAGCACGATACCCCAGGAAATCCGGGACGAAACCGGCTTCGAGGATGTTCCGGAGGAGAAAAAACGGGCCCGGCGAATCAAGAAGTTCGAGGGCGAGCGGAAGAAGCTGGAACGCCAGGTCGAAGAGGGAAAGCTGACGCAGGCCGAACTCGACGACCGGAGACGGAACGCCTACTTCGAGGAGGATCTCGAAAAGCTCGACTATAACGACGAGGTCGTCTTCATGGGCCGCGATGCCGGGGATCAGGCGTCCTGGGACACCTGGCCATCACCTGATGGCGTGGAACTGGAAATCACCGATCCCCTGGACGGTGGCAGGGCCTGGGCCTACCTGTTCTTCTTCGCATCCAGTCCGCCGCCACTCAGCAAGGATGACTACATCACCTATCACCCGGAGCGGGATTTCATCGTGACGCGCCTTTCCGAGATCGACTTCAACGACGAGAACCCGATGCTGGTGGAGAGCATCGTCGGCAAGCCGCCCGGAAGCCCGGTCATTCCGAACGTGCTCGACCGGTTCAAGATGCGGATCCGCATCAGGCCGATTGGCCTGTTCTGCGCCTCGCTCAATTTCGACGAGAACAACGCGAGGGCTTTCACCATCGGTTACAAGGATGGGCCGGTTCGGCTGCTCCGTCGCAATATCTTCTGGATCGTGATCGCCGGTGTGCGCCTGCCGTTCGCGCCCAAGATCGTCATGTATTTCAAGTTCTACGAGAACGGGCTGGCGGCGTCATCCGACCTGTATGTGCCGTTCAATCCGAAGTATTTCGTTTGTGAAGGCAGCCGGTTCACCGCCGGGCTCGACTTCCGTAAAAATACCTACGGGGCCAGGGTATTCACCAAGGACAACAAGGATCTGGTGATCGACGGCAAGATGAGCCCCGCCGAGATCGACCGGGTGAAGCCGAACCAGGACTGGATCGCCGGCTACCTGCCCAGCCGGGCGGCACTCATGTCGCGCATGATTTACGATCCGGAGATGGTCAGGCACGGCGCGAAGATGGATTTCCATTTTCTCGACGACGGGGAACTGGAGGACAAACCGGAGCATGAGCCAGGGCAGCATGTGATCGGCTACACGATCGATGTGAAGAACTTCCCCAAGGGCAAATACTACGTCGGGTTTTCCATCTACACGGCCTACGATTTCGAGCCGGAGCAGGTGCAGGAACTCCTGAATGTGGATGACAACCCGCTGAAGGTGACGGGGCGGCCCGGCGGATCCAACTAGGGGAAATCCCCCCGCCGCGATCCCTTTACACTGACGGCATCTGGGCTAGAGTCGCCGCCCTTGGCCCCGGCCGGACCGGCCGGCGGGAGCCGACTTCATGCGAAGGGACAATTTCCGCCCATGACAATCAAACTGGCAGTGCTTCCCGGCGATGGTATCGGACCCGAGGTGGTCGGCGCAGCACTCGAAATCCTCGACAGGGCCGAGTCGCTGTTCGGCTTCAGGACCGAACGCACGACTTACCTTGTGGGCGGCTGTTCCATCGACAAGCATGGCATTCCGCTGACTGATGAGGCGATGGCTGGCATCGCCAAGGCCGACCTCGCGCTGTTGGGCGCGGTGGGCGGCCCGAAATGGGAGGGGCTCAAGTACGAGGTCCGGCCGGAACGGGCACTGCTCAGGCTCCGGGCCGAGCTCGGCCTGTTCGCCAACCTCCGCCCGGCGACGGTTTTTCCGGAGCTGGCCGATGCGTCGTCGCTGAAGCGGGAGATCGTCGAAGGAGTTGATGTCCTCGTTCTCCGGGAACTGACCGGCGGGGTCTACTTCGCCAGACCGAAGGGCGTCACGAAGAACGAGCAGGGCGAGCGTTATGGCGTCAACACGATGGCCTACAGCGAGAGCGAAATCCGCCGGATCGTGAAACTGGCCTTCGAACTCGCCCGCCTGCGCCGCAAGAAGGTGACGAGCGTGGACAAGGCGAACGTGCTGGAAGTGTCCGAGTTGTGGCGCAACATCGCCATCGAGCTGCACAAGGAGTTTCCCGACGTCGCGCTGGAGCACATGTACGTGGACAATGCGGCGATGCAGCTGATCCGCAATCCCCGCCAGTTCGACGTGCTGGTGACGGAAAACCTCTTTGGCGACATCCTTTCCGACGAGGCCGCCATGCTGACCGGCTCCATCGGGCTGCTGCCGAGCGCATCGCTGGGCCAGGCCTCCGGCAACAGCGGCATCCGCTACGGCCTGTACGAGCCGGTCCATGGTTCGGCGCCGGATATCGCCGGGCAAGGGAAGGCCAATCCCATTGCGACCGTGCTGTCGGTGGCGATGATGCTCGACTATTCGCTTGGGCAGCAGAAGGCCGCCCGCGCCATCGAAAAGTCGGTCCGCGACACGCTGGCCGCCGGGGTCCGCACGCCGGATATCGCTGTGAAGGGGCAGGCGGCCGCATCCACCCGCGAGATGACACGTGCACTGCTCGACCACCTGAAGGCCTGACGCAGAAATGGCCGCCACTTCCAGAGGCCCGTTCCGGATCGGCATCGCCGGCGCGGCAGGTGTTCTGGCCGAGGAACTGCTCCGGACGCTCGTCACGCGCGAATTTCCGGTGGCCCGGCTCCGGCTGTTTGAATCGGACGACCGGCTGGGCAGCGACATGGGGTTCGGGAGTTCCATCCTCCCGATGGAAACACTGTCGGACGAAACGCTGGAATCACTCGATATCATCGTCTTCGCCGGCCCTGCCAGCGTGACTGAAGAGTGGGGCGCGCAGGCAGCGGAGTCGGGACTGGCCGTGCTGGATTTTTCAACTCCGCCCCGGCCGGGAACCGTACGGGTGAGCCAGCTCGGCGGCCGGGTTCCGGCTGGCGCTCCGGTGCAGGTTCCCTCGGCAACTGCGGCGATACTTGCCCTGGTCATTGCGCCGTTGCAGCAGGCCGGGTTCCGGATCGAGCGGCTCCGCGTGGCCGCTTCGCTTTCCCTGAGCGAAGCGGGCCGCGAGGGCATCGAGGCGCTCTCCGGAGAAACACGCCAGCTTCTGGCGATGGAAACCCCTGAAGCCAATGCGCGGTACCGGGGCCGGCTGGCCTTCAACGTGGTGCCGGGCGCGCAGATGCCGGGCGCAGCGGACCCGGAGAAACGGGCGGCCGATGAACTGGCAGAGCTGATCGGCGTCGAGCGGGCGAGGGTGTCGGTGATGAGCTCCTTCGTGCCGGTTTTCTACGGGAACACCTATGCCGTGGAACTGGAAACCACACCCCGGCTCGATCCGGCAGAACTGGGCGATCTTCTGGAGGCAGCCGGGCGTGTCGAGATCTGCGATGAGGGCGGTGACAGGCTGCTTCCGCCGCTGGCCAGCGAGTTCGTCGGCCGCGAGGAGTTCGGGGTGGGACGCATCCGGGCGACCGGGACCGGAATCCAGTTCTGGGTGGCCGCCGACAACGTGCGGGTGGTGGCCGACAATGGAATCCGCTTGCTGGAACAGTTGCTGGGTCTGGAAACTACTGAAAATTAAGGCTTTTTCAGTGTTTTTTCTGTAGTGCATCGGTTAAATTCCTCACTCGAATGAAGGAACTCACTTCATTTTCTGGACGCCGGTCATCCGGGCTGATTGCCGCCGTTCTGGCCGTTGTGCTGGGACTTCCGGGGCTCGCCGGGGCTGTTCCAGAGGATATCCGCGCCACCATTCCGGTCGGTACCACCGGTTCGGCCGCCAGGGGATCGGTTTTCGATGCCAGCGGCCGGTTTGTGTTCGTGATCGATTCGGCCGCCAGCCAACTCAGCATCATTGACCGGTGGCGGCTGGAGGTGCGCTCCACGTTCAACCTGCTCGCCGCCTGCGTGCCGGTTGATCTCATTCGCGCCGGAAGCCGCCTCTATGTTTCCTGTTCGGGCCTCGACCGGGTGGAGGCGCTGGATATTTCCGGTGTTACCGGCGACGCCCCGGAGATCACCCGCCTCGTCTCCATCGGAGTCCCCGCCGGCGACAACCCCGGCCCGCTGGCCTATCACGCCGGTATTGACCGGGTGCTGGCCGGAAATCGCGGCACCGCCAAGTCGGTCTCGGTGATCGACAACAGCGTCGCCACGCCGGTCAAGGTCGGTTCCGACATCACGGTTTGCAACGGATCCGATCCCCACGGCATCGGTGTTGCGGCGAACGGCAAGGTGTATGTCTCGTGCGGTGACGGCACGATAGATGTCCTGAGCGGTTTCCCCGCCACTCCCGGTGTTCTCACCAGCCTGAGCGGCGTCCCCTTGAGCGGGTTCATTCCCTACGAGATCACGGGAATCGGGGGCACCTATCTTTATGTCGCCTATACGAACGGCGGGAACACCAATGCCGGATACATCGTCATCAACACAACGGACGACACGCTCTGCACGAACAACCAGCATGTCGGGGCCGGTGCGCTCTCGATGCTGGCGTTCACGGACACGGACAGTACGCCCGACCACCACCTTGCGTTCCTGATCGAGACCGGGGCCGTCTACACGGTGGTCTACACGAACGTGAACGCAGTGGAGGCCGGCGCCTGTCCGGTACCCGGACCACCGGCGGTCAACAACGTCCTGCTGGACATCCCCTCCGAGACACCGATGTTCACGGGCCGGCGGCGGATGGCGTTCGACGAAAGCCTGCTGGTGCTGCCCTCCAACGGCGGGCGGGTGTTTGCCGTTAGCTCGGCGCCGCAGTTCCTTCCCGGCTTTGCGGAACTGGCGTTCGCCACCCACAACAACACGATCGGTACCGACCCGCTGTTCGATCCGGACGGCGTGGACGGCGACCGGCCGCTATCCCCCGTGTCCCTGCCCTTCACCACGGCGGCAGGCTCCAGCCTGGACCCGGTATCGCTGGAAGTGACGCTCTATCCGTCGGGCAACGTGCTCACACTCAATGCCGTCTCGGCCTCCGGCGGGAACATCCAGATTTCCGCATCCGACCTGGAACTCCTGACCGAATCGCAGGTGGTCGAGGCCCGGTTCGAGGCCGCCTCCACGGGCGGCGACAGCGTCATCCAGCTCATGCGGATACTGCGGCTGGACCTGGAGCGGCCGGCGAACATGTCCGCCCCCGTCGCCCAGTCCACCGGGACATTCGTCGCCGTCCAGTGGAGCAGCGCCAGCGACACCTGCCCGAGCGCAGATGCCACTGTCTGCGCCGGACTCCGTTCAGGCCCCGGACAGGTAATTTCAGGCCCCGGCACCTACATCGTCCGCATCCAGTCCACTTCCGATCCCTCGGTGGTGCGTTACGCCGCAGTGCCCGCCCCGGCGACCTCGACAACCATTGGCATCACGGGGACCGGCTTCGGGATAGACGAGACCTGGCTCGCTGCCGTCGCCGTGCGCGACCGTGCGGGCAACCGCAGCGCCAGCTTCTCGGGCCAGAGCTACAGCTCCCCGCTTCCCATCGGCGCGCTGGCCCTGTTTGGGGAGGACGGCGGGTTCGGCTGCCAGACCGGCCGTTCGGGAGCCCGGCTTGCACTGCCGATGGCGGTCTTTCTGGTTATCGGAGTGATGCGGGCCACCAGACGGCGGAAGGGAATGCGCCCGTGAGCCACCGGTTTTTCCGGTACCGGGTGATGCTGGCAGGGCTGTCGGCTCTCTTCGGCGTACTGGCAGCCGGTTCCCCTGCGCTTGCACAATCCGGGAATCCCGACCTGGACAGGATCGGCCGCGGCAGGCGGTACCTCTATTCGCTGGAGCTGGGGTATTCCCACTTTTTCCCTTACCAGCGGATCTTCGAGTCCTCATACGGGAACGTGAATCCCGGCGCGGTGGTCCGGTTCGGTATCCTGGCGCCGCGGCTTGTTGCGCAGACCTTCGGGCAAGGGCACAAGGACATGGGCAGTCTCCAGTTCTCGCTCGGAGCCGGATACAGCTACTCGGAGCGCAAGAATGTCTCGGTGCTGCCGGACCTCAAGGACCGCATTCACGGCATTCCGCTGGACCTGACCGTTTCCTACCATGCCCGTTATTCGGAGAGGCAGTGGCTCTGGCCCTCCTTCGGCGTGGGGCCGGACTTCGATATCTATATCAACAAGGTCGATCTGCCTTCGCAACCCTCGCTTGCGGGGACGACCAAGGGGATGAAATACGGCTGGCATGCGGAAGTGCAGCTCAATCTCTCGCTGAACCGGTTTGACCGGTATGCCGCCACCACGGCGCGGCGGACCGGCTTGCACGACACCTCTATCTTCGCCCGCGGCCGCTGGCGGAACGCATCCGCCCCAGGCGGCGGCCGTATTACCGATCCCGTTACCGGTACGACGATCCGGGGCGAGGGAATCCGCTTCACCGGCTGGGTGGTGGACGGCGGGATTTCCTTCCTGTTCCGGTAAGACCGGGGCCTTGCTGGATTTTTGCCGCCCGCGGGGGAATGATCCGCGCCGGGGAGCTTCCTTCCGATGCAGACGTTCATGCAGGAACATGTGGCGCCGTACTACCTGTACATCAAGTTCGTGCATGTGTGCGCCGTGACGCTCTGGGCCTGGAGCACGTCGGTCGCCTTCTACTGGTTTGTCCGCCAGGCCCATCTGGACTGGCGGCGCAACCGGTCGGACGCCGAACTGAGGCGCCGCAAGGACTGGACGCTGGAGCAGTTCGACCGGGGCGCTTCCATTGAGCATATCGCCTTCGGTGTGGCCATCGTGACAGGTTTGATGATGTTCTTTGCCGCCGGATGGGGGCTGGACCGGCGGTGGCTCCTGTGGAAGCTGGCCATTGTCGTGCTGATCTTCATTCCAATGGAGATTCTCGACATCTGGCTGTCCCACATGGGCGGCAACAAGGAAAAGACGCGGCTGGCGGGGAATCCGGATCGCTATGAATCCCTGGTGAGGTTCCACTGGCAATTCTTCCGGGTGGCGTCTCCACTGGTGGCGGTATTCATCCCGGTGCTCCTGTTCCTCGCCATCGTGAAACCCTGATGCGAACCATCGCCCTTGTGATCGAGTATGACGGCACGGCCTATGTGGGCTGGCAGAGCCAGCAGAACGGCCCGTCCATCCAGGAGACGCTGTGCCGGGCCCTGGAGCAGCGTACGGGCGCGCCGGCCAGTCTGACCGGGGCAGGGCGGACCGATGCCGGTGTGCACGCACTGGGGCAGGTGGCCACGTTCGGCACCGCACAAGGTGCGCCACTCACTGCCTTCCGTGAAGGCCTTAACGTGCTTCTTCCGGCGGATATTCGCGTTGTCGAGGCGCGGGAAGCGAGGGAGGGGTTCCACCCGATCCGGTGCGCGGAGAGCAAGATTTATCTCTACCGCCTGCTGCTGAGGGGTGTTGGATCGGCTCTGGAACATCACCGGGCGTGGAAGCTTCCGAAAGAGCCGGACGTGGGAGCCATGCGGGAAGCCGCAAAGGCGTTTATCGGGACGCACGACTACACGAGTTTTTGCGCCGCTGATGCCGAGCCGAACCGGACCAAGACCCTGACCCGGATTGACATCATCGAACACGCGGGTTTGACGGCACCGGAGCTGCACATCGAAGTCGAGGGGTCCGGTTTCCTCAAGCAGATGGTCCGCACGATCACGGGAAGTCTAGTAGACGTGGGGCGGGGCAAGCGGCCGCCCGGCTGGATCGCTGAAACGCTCAAGGCCCGTGACCGGCGGCTCGCGGGGCTGACAGCGCCGGCCTGGGGCCTTTATCTCAAGCAAGTAGGCTACGCCCCTGACTGGTTTACCGGCTCCACCGGCCAGTTTCCGGTGACGGAGGAAGAACCGTGAATACCGCAGATACCATCCGCCGGATACTGGCCGAAAAGTTCCAGCCGACGGTGCTTGAAATCGACGACGACTCCGCCGCCCATGCCGGTCATGCCGGGGCACGCCAGTCGGGCGGGGGACATTTCGCCGTGCGGATCGAGAGCGAGCGGTTCCGGGGACTCGGACTTGTGGAGCAGCACCGGCTCGTCAACGAGGCCCTGAAAGACCTGCTGGGCGACGGCAAGATTCACGCACTGGCGATTACAACAAGGATACCGGCGAAAGGCTGACTGCGGTAACTCCCCGTCTCATCCGGTGACCGTCCGGTAAACCACGAAAAATCCCATCAGGCACAGGGCGAAGGCAAACGTCCTGCGGAGTTTCGCCGGTTCCATCCGGGTGGCGTGGCGCGCTCCGAGCTGGGCGAAGAAAATGGACGCCACGGCCAGCAGGATCACAAGGCCGGGGATCACGATGCCGATGCCGCCCGGAACCGGTTGCGATGGCACGGCGGTCAGGTAGCCAGCCGTGCCAACCAGCCCGGAGGCTGCGCCTACGACGCTGGAAGTCCCCACGGCCCGGTGAACCGGCTTGTGCATGAGCAGGACGAATGCGGGGACGGCCAGCGATCCGCCACCGATCCCAAACAGGCCGCCCACCAAACCGATCAGAATGCCAATTACAGCCCCCTTGCCAAACTGCGTGACGCCCCTGACCGGCTTGTCGTCCGAGGCGGTTCTTGCCGAGTCGAACAGCCACAGCCGCACGGCCATGGCGGCGAGGAATATGCCAAACGCGATCTTGAGCGAATCCTCGCCGATCCTCAGTGCAAACCTCGTGACGATGAATGCGCCTGCGGCGCTCATCGGCGCAGCCAGGGCGGCGAGCCGCCAGTCGATATTCCGTTTGCCATGGTGCGCGTGGGCGGATGAAACCGACGTGAAAAACACGCATCCGAGCGATGTCGCCACGGCGACTTGTGCCGTTTGCGGGTGCGGGCCGATAACATGGGGCAGGAGTTCAAACAGGACCGGGACCATGATGACGCCGCCGCCAAGTCCGAGCAGACCGCCGATGTACCCGGCGATCATCCCGGTCGCCAGCAGGGCCGCATAGTCGGCAGGGATCAGGTTGAGGTCCATCATGCGGGGCAAGCCGGCTCCAGTGGCGGCTCCGGCCGGTATGCTCCAGACCGGGAAACTATTTCTTGAACTCCCGCGTCAGGGTCTTGGATGCCGGCAGGTACATTTCGTTGACGTAGTCGATCACCATCCGGTCGGCATTGTACCGCCAGGCGAGGGTTTTCATCGCCTCCTTGATCATGGCGAGCCATTTCACGGGGATATTCTGGGCGTCGCGCTCATAGAACAGGGGGACGATGCGGCTTTCCAGCACGTTCAGCATGTCCGCGGCGTCCCGGCGGTCCTGAACGTCCGGGCTCGTGTGGGTGAGCCCCTCACCGAATGCAAAACCGTTCCGCGTGTCGTACGCCTCCGCCCACCAGCCATCCAGTGTCGAGCAGTTGAGCGTCGCGTTGAATACCGCCTTCTGGCCGCTCGTTCCACAGGCTTCCAGGGGCCGCCTCGGAGCGTTCATCCAGAGATCACAGCCTTCCAGCAGGTGCCGGGAGACGTTCATGTCGTAATCCTCAACCAGCAGGATGTGGTCTCTCAGCTCAGGGTCGCGGCTCAGCTCGACAAGCTGATGGATAATCTGCTTGGCGGGCATGTCCTGGGGATGGGCCTTTCCGGCGAAGATGATCTGCACCGGACGGGCAGGATCGAGCAGCAGCCTGCGGACCCGGGCCATGTCGCTGAACATCAGCATCGCCCGCTTGTACAGGGCGAAGCGGCGGGCAAAACCGATGGTAAGGGCTTCCGGGTTCAGCTTCCGGAGCGATCCGGGAACTCCCATGCGCTCGTACCGGCGACGGGCCCGCCGCTCCACGAAGTCGAACAGCCGCCGTTTCAGCGCCACCTTGGTCTGCCACAGCTCCACGTCGTCGATATTGTCCATGAGCCGCCACCGGCGGGCATCGCACTGGTGCTGTTGCCAGTCCGTCCCCAGATAGTCCCGGAATATCCGGTCCATCTCCTTGGCGAGCCAGGTGGAGATATGGACGCCGTTGGTAATATGGCCGATGGGCACGTCGGGGGTGCGCCGTTCCGGCCACAAAACACGCCACATGCGGCGGGACACCTGTCCGTGGAGGGAGCTGACGGCATTTGCCCGGCCCGACAGCTTGAGTGCCAGCACGGTCATGCAGAACTCTTCGTGGTTGTTAAACGGATCGGTGCGGCCAAGTCCCAACAGTTCCCGGTCGCTGATACCGAGCCGCTGCTGAAGGCCCGCCAGATAGTGCAACACCATATCGGGGGAAAACCGGTCGTGGCCAGCCTCGACCGGTGTGTGCGTGGTGAACGCAACCTTTTCGGTGATTTCGGAGGCCGCCTGCTCAAAGCGCTGGCCGGTTTCCTCCATGCGCTCGGTGATGGCTTCGAGAATGGCAAAGGCAGAGTGGCCTTCGTTCAGATGAATGACACCCGGCCGGATGCCCAGCTTCCGCAGGGCCCGGTAGCCGCCGATGCCGAGCACCACTTCCTGCGCGATCCGGTTTCCGCGGTCGCCGCCATAGAGACGCATTGCCAGCGGCGGCGAACCACCGCCACCCTGGAAGCCGCGAACGTCCAGCAAGACGAGTTTCGCCCGGCCCACATCGGCCATCCACAGGTCGGCGTTGAGAACGCTGCTGTTCATCGGGATCTCGACCGAAAGCGGCTGGCCGTTGTGTTCCAGCTTGCGAATGGCCACGCGGTTCACGTCGAGGTCGTGGTATACCTCGGTCTGGTTTCCGGCACCGTCCAGATGCTGCGTAAAGTAGCCTTCCCGGTAGAGCAGGCTGACACCGTAAACCGGGACACCAAGGTCCGAACAGCTTTTCAGGTGATCGCCAGCAAGGACTCCCAGGCCGCCCGAATAGATCGGTATCGATTCGTGAATGCAGAACTCGGGGCTGAAATAGGCGACCGGCGCCGAATACAGTCCGGGGGCATTCCACGAGGTCCAGTGGTTTTCCGTCTCCAGATACTGGGTCAGCAGCCGTTCGGCGTGGGCGACGTGGGCAAGGATGTGTGCGTCGTTTTCGAAGGAAGCCAGTACGGCCGGATCCACATCGAGCAGGAATGCAACCGGATTGTGGTTGCTGCGCCGCCACAGGTGCAGGTCAATGGCCCGGAATACCTCGTCGATGTCCTCGTTCCAGCTCCACAGCAGATTATAGGAAAGCCGGGTGAGCCGGGTCCGAAGGTCGAGCACGAAAGGGATCCTCCTTGATGCTGTTTCACTATAGCCGACCGGGCCGCCAAACCGCATAGCCGAGCAGCATCAAAAGCATCAATCCGCTCGTCCACAGACCGGGCGTCAGTCCCGGCGGCCAGTAACGGAATTCAACGACAGACCGGCCCGTTGGCAGCATGACCGCCCGGTGAACTCCCCACGCCGGGAAGATATCCGCGGGAGTCCCGTTTACCGAAGCGGTCCACCCGCGAAACCAGGCGTCCATCAGGACGACCGGACCACCGGCCTCCTGATCTACCATAATATGCACACGGTCATGGTCATACGAACGGATTTCGCACTGACGGATTTTTGCCGCCGGCCGGCTACCAGACGGAAAATCATCTGCTTCAACGAACAACGTCTCACGGGGGTCGAAATCCGGTGAGCGAACCATCCGGTCGATGCCGGCGGTATCGGCACTTCGCCAGTTGCGGGGGCAGATCACCCGCGGCACGGGATCGCTCACCGTTATCGCCCGGAAACTGCCCAGAAAGAGCGGTCCGTTTCCCATGTCATCAGTATCCGGCTGACTGCCCGGCGCCGCGATGATGGCGTCAACGGCAAAGAGCCTGATGTGGTTTGCATTCGGCAAATCCCGGGTCGCACGCGCATGCCGCTCCGGAATGAATGCGTTATATCCCCGGATGGAACTGAAATCCGTCACGAGCACGGTGTCCATGTCGAGCAGATGCCAGTGGATCGTATGCCGCCAGTAGTCCGGCGATCCGGGCGGGAACCGGAACCCGTGGAACACCGGCAGCGGCCAGATGCGGAGCGGGTCTGTACGGTTTTCTCCGGCCCGAAGGGCGGCCACAGCCGCCGGTTCGGAATAAACGGTTTCCTCGCCGGGGATAAACCGCATGACATCCAGCGAATTGATGCTGAGCGGTAGCGCCGCGGCGGTAGTCACCAGCCACGGGAGATAATACCCCGTGCGCCTGAGCTTCCACATAAGGGCCCCGGCGGCGGCAGCCACCAGCAGGTAAAGCCGCCCCTCGGCAAGTGAACCCGAGATGACCGAGCCCATCACGTCCGCATCGACTGGTCTGAACAGGCTGCCGAACTGTTCCCACAATGGCGTAAACCAGGAAAGCGCCACTAGAGCAATGGCCGACAGCATCAGGACCAGCCCCGTGCGAGATCGCCGGTCATGGCCGAGAGCGTCATCAAAGCCGTACCCGGCCAGCATGGAGATGCCCACGATGGCCCATGGAATGAATCTTTCAGGAAGACGGAACTGGTTCCAGAGCGGCACATATTTCCAGAACAGGCCGAACAGGCCGATGAGGGGGCCAAGGGCGAACATGATGCCGAGCAACGTCAGCAGGAGAAACGGCCAGGCGGAGCGGCGGCGCCGGATCCCTTTCAGGGAAAGGGCGGCGAAAAAGAGGGGAATGAAACCGAGGAAGTAGCTCCAGATATAGAACGAGCGGTTCGCCACCGGATCGCAGAAAAGGGACTGCGGCCACAGGGTTCCCAGATTCGTGGCCGATCCAAAAAAAAGGGGAAATAGCATTTCGACAAAGCGTGCAGGGTGGGAACTGCACTGGTGGGCCCGCTCCCATGAAATACCGTCGTTACGGACAACCTCTTTCAGCAAATGGAGGGTAGGCATCCACTGGATCGCGGCCAGGGTGAATGCAGCGAAGGCAACGGCGCCGGAGGCCAGCGCGGTCCGGAGGCGTGCAGCGGGCAGATCGTCAGCCGTCCCGGCCGAAAAAACTGCCAGCAGGATCATCAGCACCGTGGAGAGGACGAAGGTCTGAGGCTCTCCCGCAAGGAGGGAAAGGCTGTGCAGCACAGCCGACAGGGCGAGCCAGCGTGCTTTGCCTGCCGGTACCGCTGCTTCAGAGGAACGGATGAACGCCGCCAGTGCCCAAGGCACGGAGGCGATAGCGAGCAGGTAGTTCTGGAGGCTCGTGTGGCTGGCCAGCGCCCCGGAACCCGCGGCCACCAGTCCGGCAAAAACGGCGGCGGGGGGCGAGAACTTCAAGCTCCGGCCGAGGGCGAACATTCCTGTGCCGAACAGCACGAACAGCAGGGCGACAAAAGCGTTGACGAGCCAGGCCGGGTTTGCCGGGAGAAAAAACAGGAGCTTCAGGGGATGGAAAACCGACTGGACCGGGTCGGCGGCAAACGGAAAGCCGCCGAAGATGCCGGATGTCCAAAGCGGGAAGTCCCCCTGCTGCAGGCGGCGGATGTGGTGAATCTGGTTCGGGAAGAAGTTGAGCGTGACGTCCCAGTGCCAGAGCGTCTGTCCGGCGAACAGGGCCGGAATGAATACCAGCGTTACGAATCCCGCGATGATCCAGGCGGGGGATTTCAGGAATGGAAGTCGCTGAAGCATCTGGCAGCCGTGTATGGCCAAGGATGGGCTGCCATCGCCGGGAGTTCAATCGTTATTTACGTTACTTACCTGACGCCCATCTCCTCGATCAGGGTCGGGACCATCCAGGTGCCGAGGTAGTACAGCATGAAGGAAAAGAAGACCGCCCAGGCGAACACCAGGACGAGCGGCATCCGGCCCTTGCGGGAGTATTCGTAGCTGATCTGGCCCTCGCCGGGATCGGCCGGCCCCGGTTCGCGTGCATCGTCGGGCAGTGGTGCGTTGTCGCCCATGGCTACTGCTTCCTTTCCTGGATGAACAGATCGTATTTGGGAGCCTCGGAATGGCGGAAATCCCCATTGCTGACCGACCACAGCAGCAGCAGGGCCGCGCCGGCGAGCCCGGAGCCCACCAGCGTCAGGAAAAATATGAGGATGGGAGTCGAATCGACACCGCAGAAAAAGCAGCCCGTGACGGCCAGTTCCCGGAGCGTATTGGAAAGGGGAATCATTCGAGTTCCTCCCGGTCAAAGAGCACCATCTTGGAGTTTTCCACGGCCTCGAACTGGCCTTTGAAGTAGGCCCATGAAACGACGGCGAGCCATACTCCCGTGGCGAAAACATAAACAAGTCCGGCAGCGACCATGTAGGAGGCGAGGTTCGGCGCAAAAACGAGGTATCCCACCACCAGGATGATCGCGGCGACGCTCAGTTGCAGCAGCGCCAGCACGACACGGAAGCCGGTGCCGGAAGCTGCTTTTTGCGTGGAGTCGTTCATCGTCGGTCTGCTCCCTTGGCGCCGGTTCTAGCGGACCGTCGTCGCCAGCGGATCCGGACGCCCGCCGTTCGGAAGCCAGGAACCCAGCCACTGGATATAGGCAACGATGGCGATTCCGTCATTGTTGGGTTTCCAGGCGGGCTCGGTCCGGTACTGGTGCTTCGGATCAGCCCGGCCTTCGTCCTGGGCACGCTGGGCGTCATCGGACTGGAAGAATTCTATCGCGTCCTTTGCTTCATCGGCCGAGTAGGTGCACTCGGCGGTCCGGCACATGGAGCTCCCATCCGCACGGAATACCCAGAACCGATCAGTCTTCTCGAAGAACCAGCGGTATTCCGGCATCACGCTGTCCGGGACCACATCCCTCGGCCGGAAGAAGTGGGCGAAGTGCCAGTCGTTGCTGTATTTGCCGCTGATCCGTATAAGGTCAGGCCCCACGCGGCGGGTTCCGAAGAGCTGGGGCAGCTGCAGTTTGTTCTCGTATTCCCCCGCCGTGGACACCGCACCATAGAACAGTGCCTCATTGGCGACCGGCCGGATGTACTGGCTGTGGCAGTGCCAGCATGCCTCGCGGACATAGATATCCCGCCCGCGGTAGACGGCCTTTTCGTATTCGGCGGGATCCTTGAAGTAATCCTCGAACTCGTAAGGCACCGAAGTGAATTCGCCAACGGTGCTCGGCGTGCTGCGGGAAACCATCAGCCAGGGCGCAAGCCCCGTCGTCAGGAAGCCGAACGCGAACATGCTGATGCCGCCCACCAGGAATATGAAGTTGAATCTTTCCATGGAGACTCCTTGGTAATTCCTTCGCCTCTCAGACCGCCGGGACCGGCCGTGCGGCCGCGGCCGGTCCGGTGATGACCGGCTGCCAGTTGGCTGGTTCACTGCAATCGAGCGGGATATGCACCTCGTCGGTGAGGACTTCCGGCCCCTTGAAGGTACGGTACAGGTTGTAGAGGAAGAGAAGCTGGGCGATGACGATGGCCGTGCCCGTCAGGGTGCGTGTGAGCCAGAACGGGACCGATGCGCGCACGCTATCGATGAACGGCGCCATGCTCTTCCACATGTATCCCTGGACGAGTCCTGCCGCCGTCAGCGAGACGAACATGAGGAGCAGACCAAGAAAGCTAAGCCAGAAATGCCACTGGGCCAGCGTGCGGCTGTAAAGCCGCCGGTGCCAGACCTTCGGGATCAGGTAGTAAACCCAGGCGATCGACCAGAACGTGAAGGTTCCGAACAGCACCATGTGGGCGTGGGCGACCACCCAGTCGGTGAAGTGGATGATCTCCTGGAAGGTGAGGGTCACATGGAACGCGCACTGGATGCAGGTGACCAGATAGAAGAACGTCCCGGCCATGATCCATCCGTACGGAATATTACGTCCGAGCTGGGCGTTTTCACCACGCATGGTCATCCAGAAGTTGTAGACCACGGTATAGACGACCACGTGAACGCCAACGGAGGCGACGATGCCGGCATACTGCGCCCACATGGGAATCGGGCTGAAGATGTAATGGTGTGTCGAGTTCAGCGGATAGAAGAACGCAAGGCCCCAGAAGCCGATCAGCGACAGGGAGTGCGAGTAGATCGGCTTATTCAGGACCAGCGGTAGCAGATAGTACATGGAAGCGATGCCGATCGGCGTCACAAACAGGCCGACAAGATTGTGGATGAACATGCTGGTGAGCGCGGCACCACCGGTTCCCGGCGCCACGTACTCCACCATGAAGTTGCCCATGACGTAGTTGAGGCCAGTCCAGACCAGGGCCGCGACGATATACCACGTACTTACATACAGGTGCTTCTGCCTGGACTTGATGACCGGGGCGATGAAGTTCGCGGCCATGATGAGGTAGACCACGACGATGATCGGATCGAGCCAGGCGGGCGTCTCGCCCCATTCCAGTGCCTGGGCGGTTCCGCCGAGGATGCCGACGACGGTGCCGGCCACGATCGCTACCCATGCCCACAGGACAAAGCGGCTGATGACCGGGCTCAGAACCCGCTGTCCTGTCAGCTTCGGGAGCATATAGTGAAGCAGGCCGAAGAACGCCATCACGAGCCAGGCGTACGCGATGGCGTTGGTGTGGAGCATCCGGACCCGGCCGGGCGAGAGCCAGGAAATCCCCTTGAAGGGATAGGAGTTGGTGAACTGGAGCGAGTAGAGGAACCCGGCCAGGATCGCCACCAGAAGGAAGATGACCGATACCGCCAGATGCGCCTTGACCATCGCGTAGTCAACGAGCGTTTCCTCGCTGGCATAGTATCGGTTGGCGGGTTTTGCACCGGTCGTTTCACTCATGTCTGGCATACTCCTTGAGCAGGAACTTCAGGATCATTCTGCCGCTTCGGGGGCAGGGGGATGCGGGTCGGCTCCGTCCCTGAGCGCCCGGATATAGGCGACCAGCGACCACCGCTCGTCCTCGGTCAGGTCGTCGCGGTAGGCCGGCATCGGCGTGCCGTTCAGGCCCGTCGTGAAGGTCCGGTAGATATCTACCGGGGTGTCGCCGCCGCGGAGCTTGCCGTGGACGAAGTTTGCCGGTTTCAGCCTGAAGCCCCACTGGTCATCGAGCGCATTGGCCGAAGGGCCGTCGCCCAGGCCGGTATCTCCGTGACACTGGTTACAGGCCATTTTTTCATAGACCAGCCGGCCCTCGTAGACCCGCTGCGGGCTCATCAGGTCTTCTGGCGGCGGGGAGAGGTGGATTGGCGGCTCGCTCATCGAAACGTCTTCGAACGAGGCCGAGAAGGTCTTGATGTACTGGACCAGCGCATAGCGGTGCCGGTCGGGGACCAGGTGCCACGAAGGCATGCTCGTTCCGATCACACCGGCGGTCAGTGTCCGCATCAGGTCGCCATCGGTGGGCAACGCTCCGGCGGGTGTGGAGCGGAACTTGTAGACCCCGTCGCGGAAGTCCCGGGGCTTGGGGTTCAGCCAGCGGGCAGCCGGTCCATGCCCGTCCCCCTTGAGGCCGTGGCAGCCGGCACAGTTCTGCACGTACAGTTCCCGGCCCTGCTTGAGAAGTTCGGCCTGTTCCAGAGCCGACATGCGCTCCGAGGTGGCTCCGCCCTGGGCGTGAACGGCAAACCGGCCGCCTGCGGCGAGGGCGATCAGCGCGCCCATTAGTCCCGCAACCAGAAATGCCGACTTTCGCGGGATCATGCTGTCAGTGCTCACGTAGCGTCCTCGTTTCCTTCGCCCTTGCAATCGGTGCATCCCCGGCCATCGGTCCGGGGTCAGTCGGCCGTACGCTGTAGAGCAGCCCCGGGACGGCCTCTCAGCCTCAGGGCTTCCAGTTCAGCCCGGTACCGGGCCTCCTTGCGCTCGTTACGGTTGAGAGAAACCACCCAGACCAGTACAACGGCTGCCGGGATATGGAATGCCGGAACCAGCTCCGGGTGACCGTACTGGCGCTTGATGATCACTCCGCCAAGAATGAGCCCCAGAAAGAGAGCCACCGACAGTATTTTCCAGAGCAGCGTCATAATAGAGGCCAGCACATTCCGCGCAGCCCTCGCGCAGTCAGCCAGTGGCCTCATCATTAGGAGAAGTTCAGGCAGGGTTTTATGACCTGCGTCAGTACATCGCAGCTAATTTTCGGTCACTATTGGCCGAGCAAGGCAGACCGATGGCGGCAGTCCGAACCAGCAAGAACCGGATACTCAGCGAAAAACTAGACTGTGCACTGTGCGGCACCGTGGGGCAGAGTCCGTTCCAGGATCTCCAGCGTCCCGATCTGGAGCGGCTGTCGGAACGGAAGATTCATAACGTCTACCGGCGCACCCAGTCTCTCTACTATGAGGGCAACCGCCCGACCGGCGTGTTCTGCATCAAGGAAGGCCGGGTGAAATGCTACCGGCTGGGACCGGGCGGGCAGCGGCAGATTATCCGGATCGTCGGCCCGGGGGATCTGCTGGGATTCAGCGCGGTCATCCGCGGAGGGGCACATGCGGAAACCGCCGAGGCCCTCGAAAATGCCGTCGTCTGCTTCATTCCGAAGGAAAGCTTCCTGTCCATGTTCTCGGACCGGCGCGAACTGGTGAGCCGGCTGCTGTCCAAAACGCTGGGCGATACCCAGCAGATGGAAGATACGGTTCTCTCTATATCGACGATGAATGTCCGTGACCGGACATTGAGGCTGTTCCGTCATCTCGGAATGCGGTTTGGCATCACCGATGCCCAGTCCGAGGGGATTCTCTGGCTGGATGTGCCGCTGACCCGGCAGGAGATGGCCGAAATGATCGGGACCAGCGTGGAGACGCTGATCCGGATGCTCGCCGAGCTCAAGGATGAAGGACTGGTGACAAGCCAGGGCCGCATGATCGGCATTTCCGACATGAAACGCCTGTCTGACCTGACCAGTTCCGCCGCCGGATAATTTTCTCCGGATTGATCCAGATCAACGTCAGTTTCCTGTTCCTGTGGTTAACTGGGCCTGCGATGAGACTTGGCACCCAGCATTCACCCGTGGAGCTTCTGATCCGCTACGGAACCGGGCAGGAGGTTGAGCGGATTGCGCCGGTGGCGACGCCCGTGAATTACGGGGCGGGGCAGTTTCTTTTTTATGAGGGGCATCAGCCATACGGGATTTTCCTGTTCACGGGAGGGACTATCGAACTGTTCCTGACCGACGGCGGCGATCCGCTCGGAAAGCCGGTTTCCGCCTGGACTGTCAGCGCACGGGAACCGCTGAACCGGCCCGTCGTCATCGGGGCGAGCCTTCTGGCGATGGACAGTCCGTACCCGCTGAATGGCCGCGCCGCCGAACGGATATCGGGACTGTTTCTGGACCGGATCACGCTCAAGGAAAACCCGGACATCTGGCATCCGCTTGTGTCAGCCATGGTGAACGCGGTCCAGGGCCCCGTTCAATAACCGGACCCGCGGCCGATCTGTGTGCCGGGCGGGGGCTTCCGTATTTCCCGGCCGTCGTCACTCACGACCGTTTCACCGGCAGGGCCAACTGGTTCGTAACCGGCCATCTGCATCCGGGCGGCCGCCTCGGCACCGCGAAGAAAATCCATCACCCGGGCGTATCCCTCGCGCCTGGACGACCTGCGGAGGAAGGCCAGGGCAATCGTCGTGTCGCCACGACGGGCTACCGGAACCGCCTTTTCGACCAGCTGGGTACCTGCGACCTGGAGAAGTCCCGACGCGTCCGAGGTCAGGACCATGTCGGGCGAGAACCCCTCATCACGGATACGGCGAGGTATCGACGCGGCGGGACCGGAGACCACGACAGCCCCATATCCACCAAGGGCATGGGGAGTTTTCAGGAGTGGCTCGAAGTCGGCGCGAATATCGGCCGATACGGCGATGGTCAGGAATTTTTCCGGACCGGGCTTGTGGCAACCGGCGACGAAAGCAGCCACCAGAACCAGTGGCAGAAGGACCAGGGCTGAGAGCGGGTGAGGCGTTTTCATGGGCGGAATCCTAGCCGGAAACCGGCGGGTGTGGCGAGACGGTGTGAGCCGCCGCGAAATTGACCGCCCCATCGACAAATCGTACGGACGTGCTACTAAACCGGCGACTGACGGCTTCCAAGGGACAGGTAACCGGGACATGGCTCGTTTTAATCACACACTTCCCTCCAGGATCATCATTGGTGACGGCGTTTCGACGACGGTCGGCTCCGAAGCAAAGAAGATGGGGATCACCCGCGTCCTTGTTGTTTCCGACAAGGGCGTCGAGAGCGTGGGCGTGCTGGGCCCTATCTGCGAGTCGCTGGAAAAAGTGGGCCTCAAGGTGGAGAAGTTCCTGGGCGTGCTGCCCAACCCGACGGCCGACCAGGTCCGTGCCGCCGAACAGATCTACAAGTCGGCCGGATGCGATGGCGTCGTGGCTGTTGGCGGCGGATCGGTCATGGACGTGGCCAAGAGCGTGCGAATCATGGCCAAGCACCCCGGCGACATCATGGACTATGAACTGGGGAAGGGCGGACTCGCCAAGATCACGGCCGACCAGCCGCCGCTCATCTGCCTGGCCACGACATCAGGTACCGGCTCGGAAGTTTCGGTCGGCGCCATCATCACCGACGACAAGACGCATGTAAAAAAGACCATCGTGAGCCCGTTCGTGGTGCCAACACTGGCACTCGATGACCCCAAGCTCACCCACGGACTGCCGCCCTTCCAGACGGCCTCCACCGGCATGGACGCGCTGACCCATGCGATCGAGGCCTACGTATCGAAGATGGATTCGCCGTTCGGGGGTGCGCTGGCGCTCGAAGCCATCCAGCTGATCGGCAAGAGTCTCGTCACGGCCGTCAAGGAGCCCACAAACGCCCGCGCCCGGCACGACATGATGTATGCCTCGATGATCGCTGGCATCGCATTCTCGCAGAACAACCTCGGCGCGGTCCACGCGCTTGCCCACCAGCTCTCGACCGAGTTCGGCTTCGCCCACGGCTTCGCCAATGCGCTCATGCTGGTGCCGGTGATGAAATACAACCTTGAATCCGCACCCGCGAAATACGCCCAGATCGCCATCGCGCTCGGCGCCGACCGGAAGAAGTCCGACGCGGAACTGGCGAAGGAAAGTGTCGATCTCGTCGAAAGGCTCCGGATCGCAACCGGGCTGCCGGGCCTTATCCGCGAAGGGAAGGGAGCCAGGGCCACCGACCTGAAGCGGCTCGCCTCGCAGGCCATGATGGACGTCTGCCACGTATCCAATCCCCGGCCCTGTTCGCCGGCTGTCATGGAACAGCTCTTTGCCGAGGCGGGGGCGGACGCGGCATAACGCTTCCCGCCGGGAGACGACACCCCGCCACCGGCCCAGGAGTCCCAGCTTGGAATACCGTTCCGACTATCTGGTGCTGGGGAGCGGACTGGCAGGCATGGTGTTCGCCCTCAAGGCGGCACGCACCGGGACCGTTCACCTCGTTACCAAACGCACCCTGGACCAGGCCGCAACCGACTGGGCCCAGGGGGGCATCGCCAGTGTGTGGTCGGAAACCGACTCCTTCGAGAGCCACATTGCCGACACGCTGGCTGCCGGGGCAGGGCTTTCCGATCCGAAAGTCGTGGAGAGGGTAGTGTGTGCCGGGCCGGCACGGGTGCAGGAACTGATCGATTGGGGCGTCCAGTTCAGCCGCAGCGACCGCGACGAGTTCGACCTCGGCCGGGAGGGCGGGCACTCCCGCCGCCGGGTGCTCCACGCGACCGACATGACCGGCCATGCCATCCAGATGGCCCTCATGGCCCGGCTGAAGGAAAATCCCAACATCCGGATTTTCGAGAACCATTTTGGTGTCGATCTCATCACCAGCCAGCGGCTGGACCGCCGTCAGGGGCGGCGATCGGGAAGCCGGAGCATCTGCTACGGCTCCTATGTCCTGAACGATGCCACGGGAGAGGTAGATACGTTCCTTTCCCGCACGACGGCGATTGGAACCGGCGGCGCGGGGAAGGTGTATGTCTATACGTCGAACCCTGACACGGCCACCGGTGACGGCATCGCCATGGCCTGGCGCGCCGGGTGCCGCGTGGCGAACATGGAGTTCATGCAGTTCCACCCGACCTGCCTGTATCACCCCAAGGCCAAGAGCTTCCTCGTGAGCGAGGCGTTGCGCGGCGAGGGCGCCATCCTGCGGCTTGCGGACGGGACGCCGTTCATGGAGCGTTATCATCCCATGAAAGATCTCGCGCCCCGCGACGTGGTGAGCCAGGCGATTGACCGGGAGATGAAACGCACGGGCGATGACTGCGTTTATCTCGACATCACCCACAAGTCCGCGGAGTGGCTCAAGGAACGATTTCCCAACATCTACGAGCGGTGCCTGCTCTATGGCATCGACATGGCCGTGGCCCCTGTACCGGTCGTTCCGGCCGCGCATTACACCTGCGGCGGAATCATGACCGGCATGACCGGCGAAACTGACGTGGCGGGGCTCTATGCAATCGGCGAGGCCGCCTACACGGGACTGCACGGAGCCAACCGGCTGGCCAGCAATTCACTGCTGGAATGCGCGGTTTTCGCACACTGGGCATCCGAGCATGCGGCCTTAACCTACGGGCCGGGTTCGGACTTTCAGCTTCCGGAGCGAACGATTCCACCCTGGGATCCAGGCCGGGCCACGGAACCGGACGAACTGGTCGTCGTGACGCATAACTGGAACGAAGTCCGGCGGTTCATGTGGGACTATGTGGGTATTGTCCGGACGAACCGGCGTCTGGAACGCGCGCGCCGACGGGCCGACAACCTGATCGGGGAGATCAACGGCTTCTACTGGGACTTCAAGGTGACGCCCGACCTGCTGGAACTCCGCAACCTGTCCCGGGTGGCCATGCTGATCATCCAGAGCGCACGGGCCCGCAAGGAGTCCCGCGGCCTGCATTCCACGCTCGACTACCCGGACCGGAACGACGAGGCATTTGGCCGGCCGACGATCCTCTACCCCTAGCCAGTAGCCCCGGCGGGCAGGGGCGCACCTTCTTTTCCGCTTTATGACGAATCTCCTGTTTGTGCCCCTGTCGGTATCTGTTACCCTAGGGTCATACGCCGCCTGGAGGGGCCAGCCCATGATTGTCGGATTCTTCCGTTTGCTGATGAACTTCTTTGTCGTTCCGTTCGATGTCTACAAGGAGGCAATCCAGATCCTGAAGCGGATCGGGGAGCGTGGCTTCCACAAGCAGGATGGCGACGAAGAAATCGAACTGCCCATGCTGAACTACATCTGGGAGATCGGCATTGTCCTCGTCGCGCTGGTGGGAATCATCACATTCGCCGGTGGAATAGTGCTGGCTGTCATTGCCGCCAAGGGCGTCGGGATTGAGTTCCGGGTTGGCATGGTGCTACTGGGGGCCGTGACGGCGTTTGTGAACGTGTGGCTCGGCGGGATCGCCGTCGAGTTCCTGGAAGCCTGGATGCTGACGATCAAGCATCTGAAAGAGATTGCCGCGAACACCAAGAAAAGTTGAGCGCAGCAGCGAAAAACCTCCTTTTCATTTCCTATTTCTACCCGCCGCTGGGCGGTGGCGGCGTCCAGAGGGTGCTCCAGACGACGCGTCTGTTGCCGCGCTTCGGATGGAAACCCGCCGTTCTGACCGTGGACGGAGGCCGGTGGACCAGTGCCGATGACAGCGGACTGTCGCGGATCCCGCCGGATGTGACGGTCGAACGGACCCGGTACATCACGGCCGCCGGAATCAAGGAAAAACTGTTCGGGCGCAGGAGACTGCCGGGAACCGTGGCCACGCTGCCTTCAGATGGCTACGGGGCCGCTCCGCAGACCCTCCGGGACCGGATCGTATCGCGCGTCAGGGCGCTCTGGCAGACGCCGGACGAATTCATCGGATGGTATCCGTTCGCCGTGAAGCGGGGCCGGGGGATGCTCGCCCGCAGCCGGTTCAACGCGATCGTTTCCAGCGGTCCGCCCTGGACGGCGCACCTCATCGCCCGGCGGCTCGCACTGGAAACCGGGCTGCCCTGGCTGGCCGATTTCAGGGACGGCTGGACGCTGATGCCGTGCAATCCGCATGGGAATGGCTGGCAATACAGGATCGAGGAACGCCTGGAACGTGGAGTCCTGGACCGGGCGGATGCCCTTGTCTTTACCAATCCGCAGACGCAGCAGGACTACGTTTCGCGTCGAAAAGTGGATGCCCGCAAGACCCATACGGTCACCAATGGTTTCGATCCGGAGGGATTCACGGGCACCGTCGAAGTGGAGAAGGATTTCGTGCTGTTTTATGGAGGCACGACGCTGGGCGGACAGCGGCTGGAACGGCTGTTTCCCGCCCTCGACCGCTTCCATAAGCGCCACCCGGACGAGAAGGTCCGGATTGAATACGCCGGGAGCGAAGGACCGGCACTGGCGGCGGCCGCAAAGGCAGCCGGGGTCGAAGCGATGTTCCGCGATCTTGGCTACCTCCCGCATGCGGAGACTGTGCGCAAGATGCGGACATCGGCGGCCTTGCTGCTCCCCATGATGAGCCGGGATGTTTCCCGGTCCGTCTATCCGGGGAAGCTGTTTGAATACCTGGCGGCCGGACGGCCTGTATTTTACGTAGGCCGGGACGGAGCAACGACGGATCTTCTGCGCGAACTCGGGATGACCAAGTTCGTTATCGGCGAGCCGGGGAACGCGGACGTGGACCGGGCGGTGGATGAGGCGCTGGACGAACTCCATGCCGCCTTCCGGACGGGAGGAACCCGCCAGCCGGCCTCGGTGGTGATGGATATTCACGCCCGGTTTTCGCGGGTTGATCTGACCCGGCGGTTTGCCGGGATACTGGACGAAATCAGCTCAAAACGGCCGTAAGGGCCTGCATTCTAGCTGGCATATAAATTACGACCTATTTATATTATGTCAAATAATATTACCGGTTCATCGACTGGATGAAATGGTCGTTATCCTTGGTCCCATCCAGCTTTTCGACGAGGAACTCCATGGCGTCGACCGGATTGAGCGGCGCGAGCACCTTGCGAAGCATCCAGATCTTCTGGATGAGGTCCGGCCGGAGGATCAGTTCCTCCTTCCGGGTTCCCGACTTGTTCAGGTCGATGGCCGGGAAGATGCGCTTTTCGGCCAGCTTGCGGTCGAGTACCACTTCCATGTTGCCCGTTCCCTTGAACTCCTCGAAGATCACTTCATCCATCCGGGAGCCGGTATCGATCAGCGCCGTTGCGATAATGGTCAGCGAGCCGCCTTCCTCGATGTTCCGGGCCGCTCCGAAGAACCGTTTGGGCTTGTGAAGCGCGTTGGAATCGACACCGCCGGAGAGGATCTTCCCTGACGGCGGAACCACGGTGTTGTAGGCCCGCGCCAGCCGGGTGATCGAGTCGAGCAGGATCACCACGTCCCGGCCGTGCTCCACCAGCCGCTTGGCCTTCTCGATGACCATTTCGGCCACCTGGACGTGCCGCTGGGCGGGTTCGTCGAAGGTCGAACTGACGACCTCGCCGGCCACCGAACGCTGCATGTCGGTCACTTCCTCGGGCCGCTCGTCAATCAGCAGCACGATCAGGACACACTCCGGGTGGTTCTTGGTAATGGCATTGGCGATGGCCTGGAGCAGCATTGTCTTGCCGGTCCGGGGCGGCGCGACGATCAGGCCGCGCTGGCCCTTCCCGACCGGAACCAGGAGGTCGAGGAGCCGCCCCGACATGTCGGTCGGGCCGGTTTCCATCTTGAGCTGCTGCGTCGCATAGAGCGGCGTCAGGTTGTCGAACAGGACCTTGTCGAAGGCCTTGTCGGGCGGATCGAAATTGACGGTTTCGATCTTGAGGAGCGCGAAATACCGCTCGTTATCCTTGGGAGGCCGGATCTGCCCGGTGATCGTGTCGCCAGTCCGCAGGTTGAACTTGCGTATCTGGGACGGCGAGACGTAGTTGTCGTCGGGCCCCGGCAGGTAGTTGTAATCAGGCGACCGGAGGAACCCGAAGCCGTCGGGCAGGCATTCCAGCACGCCCTCCGAATAGATCACCCCGTCCTGCTCGACCTGCTTCTGCAGGATCTGGAAGATCAGTTCCTGCTTGCGGAGGCCGGCATACCCCTCGACCCCGAGTTTCTTGGCAACCTCGTTCAGTTCGAGCGGCTTCTTGGACTTGATCTCGCGCAGATCGAGGACATTCTTGCGCTCCTCGGGGCTGGCAATCTCCGGATCATCCGGTGCCGGTGGAGCAATCGGGGCATCCCGCCGGCGTGAGCTCAGGACTCCTTCGCCCCCCTTGTTGCCAAGGTTATCGGGCATATCCCCCGATGGCCTGCGTCCCCGGCTGTGTCCTCCGCGCTGGTTTCCCCTGGATGGCCTGCGATCGTCGTTCATTTCCTTCTCTGTCCTTCAGTCGTCATTTTTGGTGGTGAGTCCGTGCCGTCCGGCTGGCGCTGGGCAGGCTGGCTTTCCAGCTTCCTGTCCGCACTCCGGACCGGGTCCGGCGGTAAATGGTTGTGCTTGGTGTTCTGGTTGATCTTGGTCGATGGATATGGCTGTGGAGTTGGTTTGGTATTTAATTGAGAGGCGGGGCCGGACGCTTACTCGTGATAAAGTCCGGATTGTGATGGAATTGGTTAATGGGCCGTGGCGGCAAACACCCCATGAAGTCCCGGATGGGGTCCGCCCTCTATTGGGCTAATATCTACAAATTACGGCGCCCCGTGTCAAGAGCGCCCTTTCTGGGCCTTCAAACCGATAAAATTGAACATCCGCCCCGCCTGCTCTCCGTCCCGCCGGTAGCTGTGGAACAGGTCCTTTTCCAGGTAGGTACAGTGGGTGGAAATCCAGAAGTTCCGTTCTTCCAGCCCCATCAGCGCAAGCATATGGGCGTTAATCATGCGGAAATCGATCAGCCACTTGGCCTGCCGTTGCGGCCGGGCGTAGCGGCTCCAGTATTCAAACGTCTGCCGGAACTGGTTCAGCAGCGACTCGTCCACCTCGAACGACTGCCCGGAGATGGACGGTCCCAGGGCAACCGCCAGATCGCCCGGCTCGCAGCGGAAATCCTTGACCAGTATCTCAAGCGTACGGCGGGCCACCTGATTCAGGGTGCCCCGCCAGCCGGCATGAATGGCCGCGACGACTTTCCGGTTCGGGTCATGGATGAGTATCGGCAGGCAGTCGGCAGTCATCACACCGATGAGCAGTCCCGGCACGTTGGTGATGATCGCGTCGGCCTCTGTCTGCCGGACCTCTTCCGGGTCCGGTGGCGCCGAATCGAACACCAGTACCCGGTTCCCGTGAACCTGTTTTGGGAAAAGGATGTTCTTCGCCGCGAACCCGAGTTCCTTGCCCAGATCGGCGACGGCGGACTTGGTGTCGAAGGCGCCGCTCGCCGTGAACGGAGCGGCAAAGTTCGCCACGGACCGGCTTTTCGTCCCGGCCTGTTTCCTGGTTCCGAAGCCATGAACAAGCCCCTTGACCTGGCCCATAACGGGAGCCGTGATCACCCGGTATGAACCGATCCGCGTGAGATCAGATTCCGGCACTTTGCAGAACCTCCAACATGTCTTCCGGCATCGGCGTCTCGAACCTCAGTCCCTCGCCCGTCACGGGGTGGGTAAATCCTAGCACACCGGCGTGGAGAGCCTGGCCCCGGAGTGCCTGGACAGCCCGCTGGAACTGTCCGGAAAGCCCTTCCGGAAGCCGTTTCCAGCCATATACCGGGTCTCCAACGAGCGGATGTCCCAATTCGGCCGCATGAACCCGTATCTGGTGCGTGCGGCCGGTTTCCAGCTTGAACCGCAGATGGCTCACCGGCCCCCGGACAGCCACCCGCTTCCAGTGGGTAACAGCCCGGCGCCCCCCCTGCCTGACCGACGCAAACCGCGTCCGGTGTGCAGGGTGCCGTCCCAGAGAGCTTTCGATTGTCCCCCTCGCCTGCCCGACGGCTCCCCAGACGACGCCGTCGTAAATACGGTCAATAGCATGTTCGGCAAACCGGGATGCGAAAAAATGATGCGCCCGTTCGGTTTTTGCGAACACCAGCAGGCCGGAAGTGTCCTTGTCGATGCGGTGAACCACACCCGGGCGCGAGGGCGCACCGACCGGCGACAGCTCCGTATGGGCAAGCACCATCTGGACCAGGGTCGGAGATTTTGTGCCTGCGCCGGGATGCACGGCAAGCCCCCGCGGTTTGTTCACGACGAGCAGTTCGGAATCCTCGAACCTGATATCGAGCGGTGCCTCGACGGGTTTCAGCGCGGAACCGGCGGGAGTGTCTTCGATGATCTGGATGGACGTCACGTCCCCCGGCTGGAGCAGGTGAGAGGGCTTGTAGACAAGTCCGCCGTTCACCGTCACCGAACCGTTCTTGATGAGACTGCGGACGCGCTCGCGGGAACCAGCCGCACCGCAATCCGCCAGGAAGCGGTCGAGCCTGAGGCCGTCAGAACCGCCGGGAACCTCAAAATGCCGGACATAACTGGATGACGACATGGCAACAGCCCCGCCCGGATCAGGGCACAGGAAGCGGCGGAACGGGATAACCGCCGTCGCGGCGTCCATCGCCGCTGGGTTTGCCATTGCGAACATCAGGTCCGCCAATCACCAGATTTTCGACTTGTATTTGGCACTGTGCTTGAGGAGCACGTCCACAATCGCCAGATCAAACAGGTTGCCGCGCTGCGACTGGTCCACTCGCTCGTGGAACAGCGCCCGGCCCTCCTCTATTTCATCCTTGAGGGCATCGAACAGGTTGTCCTGCTCGATGGCCGTCTTGATCTTTTCGCCGTTGTACAGCTCGACGTCCGAGACGATCGCTCGTGCCAGTCGACGCGCTGCCTGGGGATCCGTTATGAGGGCCACGGTTTTAGGTACCTGAACTTTCCGGGGACGGAAGTTTCTAACGTGGTGATAGTATTACGAAAGTTCGGGAAAGGTCAATGATCTGGTTGCGGCGAAGATCTATCTAGCGAAGCAGATGCACTTTTACCTATGTAACTCCATAAATATCCGAACGTGGTTCAGGTAACCGTCAATCACCGGCTGCGGGTTCAGGCCCACTACACGGCAGTAGCTCTTCAAAAATCCTTTCAAATAAACCGGCGCCGGGAGCATCCCGAACTCGTCGCCCTCGATGTTCTCCAGGTGCTGGGGCGATATCCGGGTAATGGCAGCCAGTTCGCGGATGCTGAAGCCGGTCGCCTCCCGGTACCGGCGCAGGTTCTTGCCGGTATAGTCGTTGGCTTCGTTGAAAAAGCTTGCCGGATCGGGACGGTTCTTGGCGGGGGCATTTGCCGGGACCGGAGCGGTGTTGTGCGGAATGACGGAAGCCGGCTTTACCGGAGCCGGACGCATGGCGACCGGACGGGCCACCGGATCAGGCTGGTTTGCAGGCGCAGCCGGTGCTGGAGCCGCAACCACCGGCTGTGGCCGCGGCGGGGGCGGCAGCGACGAAATGCTGGCCACAGTCTGCACAGGTACAGCCGGACGCGGCAAAGGCGTGGCAGCCGCTTCAGCCGCGGGCGGCCGGAAACCGATCGGCTGGCGGGATGTCTCCAGCGCGGCCGGAGCCGCCTGGAGATGGGCTGGCACAGGAAGCTCGTGACGGGTGCCGCCGATACCCAGGACCTCGCGGTCGTACCGAGTGCGCCGTTCCGTGTCGAGCAGGTGAAACTCGGCCTGATCCAGTTCCATCAGCGTGCGCTGCCGTTCGTCGTCGGAAAAAAGCGTGTAGGTCGCTTCGGATTCGGGGGAATACAGGTACCGCAGGCGGCGGAGGGCGTCGATGATCTCGCTGCGCCCCGCGACGGGGGTCAGCTCAAGCAATTCATACAGGTTGGGAAGCCCGTTGCTCACGTTCCACCTGGTCCACCATTGACGTAACTGTCAATCGCCCTGCAAGCCGGTCCGCGACGCGCTCTATATCCGCAACGGCCGCTGCATCGGGCCGGAAGCTGTAGAGCGGCATCCGTTTCCGGAGACTCTGCCAAACAAGGTCATCATACCGGATTTCACCAAAGTTGTGAACCGTTAAACCGAAATACCGGCGGCTGGCGGTTGCCATCGCTGTTCCCAGGGACCGGTCTGCGTCAATCCTTAACTGATTAATGATTAGTCCAAGGTCCAGCCGGTCCAGAGCGGCCATGAGCGCCGACGCCCCGGCCGGGTCCAGTTCCCGCAACCCCGCTACCATCTGCACGGGCGTGGGGAGCTTGCCCGCCCCTGTCCGGTAGAGGAGATCCGAGAGATACTGCTTTGCTTTTTCATTCAGGGGAGTTTGTGCAAGTTTGCGATAAAACACGGCTTTCAGGAACCGGTAGGCATTTTCGATGGCCGTCGGCTCCGGCGTGGTCAGGGCAATCCCCGTATCGGCGTGCAGGAAGAAATCGACCCGGTCCCCGCTCGTTCCAGCCCCAATGTCCAGCACCAGAACGTCCCCAGCCAAGGATCTGAGCTGCTCGATGGCCCGCTTCCGCTGGGCCGGTTTGATCAGGGGGACATGCAGGGGGTCGTTGGCCCCGCTGACGAACCGCAAGTTGGGTTCGTTCGTCAGGACGACGACACCGGCCGCCTGGGCGGGGGTTTCGGCATCAAGGAGATCCAGAAAGGAGACTGCCGGGGGCTGGATGCCGAGGCAGGTATGGAGGTTCGATCCGCCCAGGTCGCAGTCAACCAGAAGCGTGCGGTAGCCCCGCCGGGCGAGTGCAATCGACAGGTGGACGGAAGTAAAACTCTTGCCGATACCTCCCTTGCCGCCGGCAATGGCAAAGGTGTGCGGAACCTTTTGTGATGCTGACTGCAATGCTCCGCCTCATGTACCGGCCGCCCGGTATCAGTCCTGCTGGAGTTCCACGTTCCAGTAGGCCGTGGAGACAAGAAATGGAGTCCAGTCCCGGTGTATTCCGACCGAAACCGGCAGGTTGGCGATGGGCGACCAGGCGGGCTTGAACGGCTCCCGGACCAGCCTCATGCCAGCCTGGTCGGGGGTATTGCCACCCTTCACGCGGTTGCACTGGATGCAGGAGCAGACGATGTTTTCCCACGTCGTCCGGCCTCCCTGAGAGCGGGGAACCACATGGTCCAGATTCAGTTCGGAACGCGGAAAGTTCTTCCCGCAGTACTGGCAGCGGTTCCGGTCACGGGCGAAGATAGACGCCCGGTTGAACTTCACATGACGCCGGGGAACCCAGTCGCACTGGCGGACCAGGATCACGCGCGGAACCCGGATACCGCCGTTGACGAGGCCGATCTGTTCCTCATGCACGGCCACCGAGAGAGCAGTCCATGAATCAAAATCGAACGTCTCGTATTCCGGCGTCACGGCGCGCGCGAGCCCCTGGTAGAACATCACGATCGCACGGCGCAGCGTAATGACATTGATCGGCTGGAACAGCCGGTTCAGTACCAGAACTCTCGAATCCAAGATAGTCGTCGACATACGCGGGCCACATCAATGGCCGAAAAACAGCCGGTTTTCAAGGAGTTGACGCCGTGGCAGCCCGGCGTTCCGGGGTTTCCGGGGCGTCTGCCGCCGGGGCACGAAGGATCTTATCGCGGATGTTCTGAGCGCCGGTCCGGGCATTTTCCCGCACCAGACCAGACACCTTGAGCGCATCTCCTGCCTCGAAAGCGGCAATAATCTCCTCATGCTGGCGCAGGGAGTCGGCGATCTCCCCCTTGACCGACAGCAGATAACGGAAACGCGCAAACTGGGACATAAGCTGGTGAATGAGGTCGCGCAGCTTGTCGTTTCCGCACAGGTCCACGAAGGTCAGGTGAAAGTCGTTATGGGCCCGGAATACCGCACGGGCGTCTCCCCGGACGGCAGCCGCCCGCATGGTTTCGTTCAGTTCCTTGAGGCGGCCGATCTCGCGGGCCCCCATGCGGGGCTGGGCCAGCCGGGCGGCCTCGCCCTCCAGCAGCGCCTTCAGATCGTAGAACTCCTCGATATCCTTTTCGCTGAAGGAACTGACCACGGCCCCCTTGCGGGGCACTACGGTCAGGAAACCCTCGCTTTCCAGCTGGCGAAACGCCTCCCGGATCGGGGTCCGACTGATACCAAGGGACCGGGCTACTTCGCTCTCAGCTACCCGTTCACCAGGTTTCAGGTTGCCCCGGATGATCGCATCGCGGACAGTCTCGACAATACGCTCACGGAGCGTCAGATGGCTGTCAAATTTCAGAAGTGGTTTCGCCAATTTACGACTCCAGAGCAGCCCCTTTGTACATTGTATGCAACTTCTTCGTGAAAGGGCAACCCTCACCACTTAATGAAATGCACAGGATGACAAATGCCAGTTGATTCAGTGAACGGCTAATGGATACTTGGTAAAGCTGACGCCGTGTATAAAATCCTCCTGATCATCGCCCTGCACCTCCTGTTCGTCTCCGGCGTGGCTCACGTTTGGCTCCTGCTGACAGCAAAGAAGAGGCGTCCATTCTGGGAACAAACCGCCCGGTGGAGCACGGTCGGCGCCTGCGCGACACTGACAATCGCGCTCCTGCTCGTTCACCTGATGCGCGACGCACGGCTCTTCTCGACCAGTGCCGACCTGTTCGTCTTTCTTTCCCTTTCGACAGTCGGCCTGTATCTTATTTTTTACAACCGGTTCCATACGCGAACGATCGGTGCCATCGCCGTTCCCCTCGCGGCCCTGCACCTTACGCTGGGACTCATCACCCAGGAACGCCAGATCGAGGTCGCCGAACGGGCCACGGTGCTGGTCGTCTGGACGACGGTCCATGTGGCGGCCGCGGCCATCGGCGCGGGACTGTTCAGCATCGCGGCCATCGCATCGGGACTGTATGCATTCCAGGACAGGAGGCTCCGTAACCGGCACTCCGCGCCCAGCCACATCATTCCCCCGCTGGACACGCTGGACCGGATCAACCGGCTGGGAATCAACTGGGGGTATGTCCTGTTTTCCGGCGGCCTGGCGTTGGGGATCATCAAGGTGTTCGTGATCCGCCGGATCGAAACATTCTCCGATCCGTTCACTGTTGTATTCGTCCTGTGCTGGCTGCTGTATACCGGACTTCTGGTGGCGCGGAGCACCGGCAGCATCGGCGCGCGCCGGGCGGCCTTGGGATCCATCGTCTGCTTCGCGGTCGCCTTTTCGGGGTTCATGAGCGCAAAACTCGTGCGCGGGGTTTCGGGAGACATGCTGTTCCACGGCACCTCCCCGTCCCAAGAACCCAAACAACCGGGAGCGCCCGACTGACATGGATATCCTGCTGGTAGGCGTCAACCACCGCACGGCGGATATCGAGATCCGGGAACAGCTCGCCTTCACGCCGGAGCAGGCCCGGGCAACCGCCCTGGAACTGATCCACAAGGGCAGTTTCCGGGAAGCGGTCATCCTGTCCACCTGCAACCGGACGGAGTTCGTCGGGGTGGCGGCCAATTCCGATGCCGGTGCCGAAGAGGTCTATGAGGCAATTTCCCGGCAGCGGGAGCTTCCGGCAACCATGCTTCGGCATCACAGCTATGCGTACCGGTCACTGGATGCGGTCCGGCACATTTTCCGGGTGTCCAGTTCACTCGATTCGATGGTGGTGGGAGAACCACAGATCCTCCGCCAGATGAAGGACGCCTATCAGAATGCCGCCGATGGCGAGGCAACGGGCCCCGTGCTGAACAAGCTTTTTCACCGGGCCTTCAGTGTCGGGAAACGGGTCCGGACAGAAACGGCCATTGCCGAGAATGCCGTATCTATCGGCTACGCCGCGGTTGAACTGGCACGGGAAATCTTCAACGACCTCAGCGAGCGCACAGCCCTGCTGATCGGCGCGGGTGAAATGGCCGAGCTAACCGCCCGGCATCTCCTGTCCACCGGACTCAGGAATATCACCGTGGCCAACCGCTCGCTCTCCAATGCGGTCAAGCTGGCCGAGGAGTTCCGGGGTCAGGCGGCCGAACTGACCGATATCCGCCAGCACCTGGTTACTGCCGACGTGGTGATTGCCTCGGCGGCCTCACCGGATATCCTCATTGACCATGCACTCATGGAGGAAGTGGCCAGGGCCCGGCGATACCGGCCGGTCTTTCTTATCGACATCGCCCTCCCCCGGAACATCGACGCCGATGTGAGCCGCGTGGAGGGATGCTACGTCTACGACATTGACGATCTGGACCGGGTTGTCGCCCGCAACCTCCAGAACAGGCATCTGGAAGCCCAGAAGGCCGAACAGATTGTCGCCGAAGAGGTGGAAAAATTTCCGCTTTATCTCAAGAGCCTTCGCGTCGTGCCGACAATCCGCCAGCTCCAGAACAAGTATGATGCGATCAGGCGGGCCGAAATCGAACGGGTCATGGGCCGTCAGCCCAATCTGCCGCCGGAACTGGCCGAAAAGATCGACTACCTGACGCAATCCCTTCTCAAGAAGTTCCTACACGAGCCGATTACTGTGCTGAAGAAGGAAGAGGCAGGCTTCACCGACGGACTCGCCGCCAGTGTCGTCCAGCAGATTTTTGGCCTGACCATCGAAGATACTGCCAACCCAGTGATGGCCAAGCGAGACAGCGACAACTCCGAAGGCTCCTGAGCTTTCAATCCAGCACTACCAGAACAATCCGGGGTTGACAGTCCCCCGGCCTGCCAGTATTGGTTTGCTGGCGATTAAACGCATAGTTTTGCAATAAGGATTCCGACAGTCTGCCATGCTGAAAAGATTTGTACAGGCAACCCTTGTGGTTTCCCTTCTGGCGGGTTCCCCCGCTCAAGCCATAGCCGGTGATACTCCGCCGGCCACGCCCGGTTCGGAGCAGCCCACCGAACAGGAACAGCCGCAAGATAAACCCGGCTGGCGGGAAACCCTGAAACGGCCACAGCTTCGCGCCGGAGATTCCGTTGTCGATATCTCCGCCAACTGGGTACAGAACTTCCACTACTACTCAGACGCGCCGACGCCGCGCCTCGATGAACATGAACCGTTCTCCCTGACCAGGGGGTTCGGCATGCAGCTCCAGGCCCTCGAAATCGCCTTCCAGGCAGAGCTGGATCACCACTTCCGTGCCGACCTGTTCCTTGCCTTTGACCGTGACGGTGTTGAAATCGAGGAAGGCTTTCTGACTGCACGCGAGATTCCGGGCGGATTCAGTGCCCGTGCCGGGCAGTTTTATACCGCTTTCGGGCAGTTCAATACCGTGCACTTTCTTGAAGCCTCGCCATTTGTGGACATGCCGCTCGTCAACCGCAGGTTCTTCGGCGGAGAACAGCTCCGGGGGCTTGGCGCGGAACTGTCCTGGGAACTTCCCCTGCCCTGGCATGTGGAACTGACGGGTTCTATCCAGACGGCCGACAACGACGTGAGTTTCGGCGTTCCGGCCGAAAGCACGGAAAGCCTGCGGCACTTCCTCACGAACCTGCATCTCAGGCAGGACTGGGATATCTCCGAATCCCTGTACCTGCGGCTCGGCGGATCGTTTGCCCAGGGACCGAACGATTCTGCCGGACCGGCATTCTGGAGCCGGAACCGCACCTATCTGTGGGGAGGTGATATCCAGCTCCGGTGGCACGACCGGGATCACCACCGGTATGCGGCATTCCAGGCTGAATACATCCACCGGGAAGCGGAACTGCCCGGTGGACGTCTTGCTGAAGGGGGAATCTACACGGCTGTCGAGGTTTGCCCGGATGAACACTGGCAGCTGGCTGCCCGTTTCGACTACGTGGGACTTCCGTCAACCCTTCGCGGACCCAATCCGCCCCTGATCGCCAACCCGGAACTGACCGGGTTCCACACCGGACTGGAACAGTGGCGTATCGGCTCGTCGGTGTCGTACCACTTCTCCGAGTTCGTCCGGCTTCGCATGCAGTACAATTACGACAAGCTGGCCCTGGCTGGCGGGGTGCATGAACTGTTCGGGCAGCTTCAGTTCACCATCGGCCAGCATGGCAGAACCCATGAAGGGCATCACGGCCGTCACGGACACCATGACTGACCGGTAGCGGTACGCCCCCTTCCCTTTAAGGGAAAATCGGCAACAATCGCAGGCCGGGAGGCCCGGAATGGGCGCATATCTTCTTATCGCTGCCGCCTTGATTACCGCCGCTGGTATCCTGTTCTGGCTTGGCCGGGTGGCCATGCACCGGAACGAGGCCGGCATTTCCACCTCGATGGCGACCCGTTCGACGCTGGTGGGGTCGCTGGTCACCCGCTCCGTCTTCCGCAAGCTCTGGCTCCGGTTCCGCCAGATGATTGCCAGCCATGAACAGAAAAAGCGTCTTGAGGAGCAGTATCACATCCAGTCGGCGGAAGAAGCCGTCAAGGTCATGGGCAGCATGAAGGGCGTGTTCATGAAGCTCGGCCAGATTGTCTCGTTCACCAACGACGACCTTCCGCCGCAGGCCCGCGAGATGCTGCAGAGTCTCCAGAAGGATTCCCCGCCGATGGCATTCAGCCTGGTCCGCGGCGTGATCGAATCGGAGCTGAAGGGCGACATCGGAAAGTTTTTCAGGCATTTCGACGAGGAGCCGCTCGCCGCGGCATCCATCGGACAGGTCCACAAGGCCCAGCTCCACGACGGTTCGCACGTGGCGGTAAAGGTGCAGTACCCGGGAGTCGACACGGCGATCGAGAACGACCTGAAGGCATCGCAGGGGCTCGCGTTCATGATCAGCAGCGTCAACAAGAATATCGACGCCAACGCCGTCGTGGCCGAACTGAAGGAGCGGCTGCTGGATGAACTGGACTACCGGCAGGAACTTCGCAACCAGCAGGTTTTTCATGAACTCTGGAACGGGCACCCCCTGATTCATATCCCGCGGGTTTACCCGGAATTCTCGGCCAAGAAGGTCCTCTGCCAGGAGTTCAAGCGGGGGCTCAGTTTCTACGATTTCCTCAAGCAGTCGAACAGCAGGGAACGCGAGACGGCCATCTACGTGCTGAACGATTTTGTATTCGATTCCATGAACCGGTTTTTCGTCTTCAACGGCGATCCGCACCCCGGCAACTACCTGTTCCATGAGGACGGCGGGATCACCTTCCTCGATTTCGGCTGCATCAAGTATTTCGAACCCGCTTTCATCACGGACCTGCTCCGGCTCAACCGGGCCCTTGTCGAAGGTGACCATGCGACGTTCCACGACTACATCCAGAAAATAAAAATCGTCCTGCCCGGCCGGAATTATGACAAGGACTGGATGTGGGAGTTTTTCAGCTATCACGCCGCCCCGTTTATCAAGAACGAGGTGTTCACCTTCACTGCCGAATGGGTCTCCCGCGCACGCGACATCATGGACCCGGTGAAGCTCCGGCAGATGAACCTGCCGCCGGAACTTATCTTCTTCAACCGGATTACGTTCGGCCTGAACGCCATCTTCCAGAAGCTCGGCGCTTCAGGCAATTTCCACGAGTGCTATCTCCGCTATATCCTTGAGGAAGAAAACCGGCCGCCCTCGGTGGCCCGGTTCGGCATCAGGCTCGACGAAAAGTTCATGTCGGCCCGGAAGATGCCTGCCCGGCGCGTCCTGGCCCGTGACCAGGCGGCCTGATCCCTACTGCTGGACAATTCCTGCCAGGATCGCGAAGAGGGCCGGGCCGATCCGCAGCAGTTCCATGAATTCCGGGCGGCTGAGCCGCAGGACCCTTCCGGCGGCCGGCGTGTCGGCAGTTTCCGGTCCGGCTTCGGACAGCAGTATGGTCAGCGGACTGCCCGCCCCCGGCGGGACCAGTCCATCGAGCCTGAGCTTTCCATGGATTGCCATTTTTTCCGGCGCAACAACGATATCCGGCTGTTCAAGCCGGGAGATCGTCTCTGCCTCCACGGCGCTTCCCGCCAGAATGGCCGTGAACCCGCGGTATTCGAGATAACGCTTCAGGATCCGGCGGAATACAGGGTTTTCGTGGGCAATCAGAAACTTGAGCGCTTTCACGGCGTCCATTCCCCCTTGGTCTGGATGACGGCCTGGCCCTCTCGTCTGGCAAAACCGATCCTACCAAGGGAAGGGAAAAGAACGCTTAAGCGGGGATGAAAAGCCGTGAAGGAAAGTGAAAAAACTAAGCCTTCGCCCGGTTCTGGTCGCGGAGCTTCTGCACCCGGTCGAACCACGCCTTCAGTTTCGGGCGTGACATCGCCTCGCCAAAGGCGGGGAACTCCTCGATGCACTTGAGCGCGCCGTGGACCGCCACGTCGGCGAGCGTGGGCTCGCTGCCGCAGGCGAACGGCTGGTCACCCAGCCAGCCCTCAAAACGGTCCAGTTCCTTGCGCACCCAGGCGTGGCCATCGGTCTGGTTCCGCTTCTTCAGAATCCGCTTGGACACCTGGTACATGATGAGCGAGCCGCCGGCCCGAACCATGAGGTTCTGGAAGAACCCGAAGTTGGAGGTGCGGGCCGTCACCTGCGCCGCCTTGAATGCCTCCTCGCGGGTTCCATAGATCACGGTGGGAAGCGCATACGTCAGGTCGTCATCGACCCACTGTTCGATCATCTCCGATTTGGCCCGGGCTTCCGGATCGGCCGGCAGGAAAGTGACCGGTCCCTTCACCTGCTCGTCCAGAGCTTTCAGAATCGCCGTGGAATCCTCCACCAGTTTTCCGTTCAGGGTGACGACGGGCACTTTCTTCGGCGACCCCTGCGGCAGCGGCGGAAGTTCCTTCTTGTTGAGTGGGTTCACCTCCACCTTCCGGTAGGGGACGCCCTTCAGCTCAAGGCCGGCCTTCACCTTGTGGCAGAACGGGCACAGTTCGAACTGGTAAAGCGTGACGGCTTCCATGGCGCAAAGACCTCTTTGTCATTCTGGCAGGGATGGATGGTGGAGCTGATCGGGATCGAACCGACGACCTCCTCATTGCGAACGAGGCGCTCTCCCAACTGAGCTACAGCCCCTTGTACGGGTCCGGCAGCCATCAAAGCGGCCACCAGCGGGACCATATGTGGTCAGGAGCGGCCCGCCAAGTCAAGTCCCGGTTTAGACTGGGTATTTCCCTGTAGCCTCTCCGCGCCAGACTGGCTATAAGCACAGGCACCGGCGGATTGGATTTCCGGATAATACAGATGGCAGACCGTGCGCCTGCTGAAGCCGATCCCTGGAGAGTCGATGCCGAAAGCCAAAATCCTACTCGTTGACGATGTTCAGGGGATTATCGACCAGGAACGCGCCTTCCTCGATGGCCGCGACCTTGAAATCTCCGAGGCACTCAACGGGCTCGATGCCCTGAAACTGGTCAAAACGGAAAAGCCCAACGTGGTGTTCCTGGATCTCAACCTGCCCGGCCTGAATGGCGATGCTGTCTGCAAGACGATCAAGACCCTGCCGGGGCTCGAACGCACGGCTGTCATCATCGTAACTGGCGATGCCGAGGACAAGAGTCTCAAGCGCTGTTTCCAGGCCGGGTGCGATGCCTACGTCGTGAAGCCGATGACCCGGGAATCGATGCTCGAAAAGCTGGATATGGTCCTGTCCGAACAGGAACTGGATGAACTCGAAGCGGCCGCCGATGTCCCGTCCGGTGATGACGCCGCTACCGAGTGACCGGGTATTACCGGATTCATCCGGAATCCCCTGCCCAGTTAATTGAATTATTGCCGCTGGCATACTTTCCTGCCCAAAATAACCCGCCTAGTATTGTTTCGATACACCCGCATATCGGGAGGTCTTTATGAAGCTCCATGCAAACCGCTGCTTTGTGACATCTCTGGTACTGCTGTTCGCCGCTCTCCTGGCGCTTCCACAATCTGCCAGCGCCTTGGGAGAAAAGCGTGACAAGCGGTTCCAGATCGGCATCGGCCCGGGATTCATCCTGAGCCCGACCGGGTTCAACATGGGACTGGAAGCCGAGTATTACGCCACCAAGAATCTCAGCGTCGCGCCCAAGTTCAGTATTTCGATTCCGGACGGGGCCGAGATTTATACCATCAGCGCCGAAGGCCGGTACACGCTCGACCTGACCGGGAACGACGCGGTGGTGAAAAACCTCAAGCCGTGGGTAGGCGTGGGCGGCGGAATTATCATCGCTGACCCGGATGGGCGGCGTGGTGCCGATGCCGGTATACAGATCCAGATGACCGGCGGGGCGAACTACTACATTCATGCGAATATAGCCCTCTCTTCCAGCATGGAGTTCACTATTCCGTTCGGCGTCCGGGACCACTTCATCTACCGCTGGCATGTGCTTCAGGTGAAATACCTGTTCTGAACCGGCTTCAGGGCCCGCAGCTTTTCCCCATTACGATTCCGGTGCCACCGGATACAATGAGCGGGTGGATGCAGCATCCCTAAAGCCTGCGGTTCTGCGACGCTGCTCGCCGCCGGCAGCCTGGGAAGCATTTTTCCTCATCGGGATTTTTCCGGCCGGTTCCAGCCTCAAGTGGACCAAGGTGCAGCTTTTTTCCGGCGGCCGGACGCCGGGGCGCCACTGCGTTTCCGCACTGGAGGCGATGGACGGCACCATTGGCGAGGAGTTGATCCTGTTCGGCCATGAAAACGGTGTCGAGGAAGTCCGCCGCAAGCTGCCGAGGGAAACCTTCGACCGGAGCCGGGATGGATGGGGGCTGCGGACCGAAACCGGACTCGACTGGCAGGGCACCTGGCCCTCGCTGACGCTGACCTCGCGGGAACCGGGATTTGTTGCAAGAACCCGGAGCCGTGACGTGCTGTGGTGGATCCATATGCAGCCCGTGCTCTCGTACTGGGGAGTGTTCGGGTCCCTGGAGTTCGAAAAAAACGGCTCGCGCCATACCGGTCTTGGCATCGTCGAGCATGCATGGGGCGGCGAGGTTCCGTTCGATCCCGGGCGGCTGTCTCCCGGCCGTTGGCAGTGGGACGTGCTCGCCTTCGAGGACGGAACTGCCTGCGCGGGGCTTGCCACCAGTCTCTTTGGCAGGAATCTGGGGCTGCGGAGCGGCGGCACCGCCCCCGGAACCGCTTTCCAGTATGGCCGGGGAATGAAAGTTCGGGTGTCTGAATGGGAGATTCTCGACGGGCGGCGAACACCTTCTATCTGGAAGGGAACGATGATGCTGGGGCCGCGCCGTTTTGACTATGAGGCACGCCGCTCCACGCCACCCGCTCCGGTATTGCCACAGGGTGGTTTCATGGGTTTCGGCTTCGAGGGGCGCTGGCGCGATGCTCCCGGCCGGACTTTTGCCGGGACCGGATTTACCGAATTCCGGGCCGCCTGAAACCTTTCACTTTCCCCCTCCCCTCTGCTACAGGATTTCCCTCCGGCTGAGGCCGGACGATTTTTTCAAACGGGGAATCAAGCACATGGGACCGATCCGGAATTTCATGGACCGCAACTACCGCCACTTCAATGCCGGCGAAACCGTCCGCGCCGCACAGGGCTATATCCGGCACCTGGAACAGGGCGGGAAAATGATGATCACACTGGGCGGTGCCATGAGTACGGCCGAACTGGGCATCACGCTCGCGGAGATGATCCGGCAGGACAAGGTGCATGCTATCACCTGCACCGGAGCGAACCTTGAGGAAGATGTGTTCAACCTCGTCGCCCACGACGACTACCGGCAGGTGCCGGACTGGCGCAACCTGTCGGCCAAGGATGAGGAAAAGCTCCTCATGGACGGCTTCAACCGCGTGACCGACTGCGCGTTTCCGGAAACTGTCATCCGTGACATACAGGGAGTGATGGAAGGCTACTGGAAGGAGGCTTCCGCCACGGGCAAGGGCTTCTTTCCCTATGAATACTTCTACCGCGGCTTCGAGGAAGGGGTCTGGAAGGACAAGAACCACGTTCCGTGGGAGAATTCCTGGCTCTACGCCGCCTGGCAGAAAAAGCTGCCCATTTTCACCCCCGGTTGGGAGGACTCCACGCTCGGCAACATCTTTTCATCGACACTGATCGATGGCATCACCAAGCCCTGTGCCATTCGCACGGGACCGGAACAGATGGTCGCCCTGCACGACTGGTACCTGGCCACCACGAAAAAGAATTCCATCGGATTCTTCCAGATCGGCGGCGGCATCGCCGGAGACTTCCCGATCTGTGTGGTGCCGATGATCCGCCAGGATCTCGAAATGGACTGCCCTCTGTGGGGCTATTTCTGCCAGATCACCGACGCCACGACGAGCTACGGCGGCTATTCCGGCGCCGGAGGAAACGAGAAGATTACCTGGGAAAAACTGGCCGTCGATACACCCAAGTTCGAGATCAACTCGGATGCGACCATCGTCGCTCCGCTGATCTTCGCCTATATATTGGGACAATAAAGCTACCTGGACCCGGCCATCCGGACCCGGTTTCTGCCGTCCCGCTTGGCACCGTAAAGGGCCTCATCTGCATCGCTGATGAGCCTCTCGCGGGTAAGGTCGCCATGCCCTGGATAGGTGGCGACGCCAATACTCACGGTCACCCGCAATCCTGGTTTTTCCGGGAATGTGATCGCCGAAATCCCCTTGCGAATCCGTTCGGCAAGCTGGAAGGCGTGTTTCCCGCCAGTTTCCGGCAGGAGCACCGAAAACTCCTCGCCTCCGTACCGGAAGGCCATGTCGCTCTCCCTCAACGTCTCTTTCAGGAACTCTCCCACCCGTGAAAGCACCCGGTCCCCGACGGGATGTCCATAGGTGTCATTGAGCTGCTTGAAGTGGTCGAAATCCAGCATCATGAGGCTCAGTTCCCGCCGGTGGCGCCGGGACCGCTGGAACTCGGCCGACAGACGTTCGTGGAAAAACCGGTGATTGAACAGGCCGGTCAGGTGATCGGTAATGGCCAATTGAGCCATCCGGTCATTTTGCGCCTTGATCCTCAGGAGAGAACGCACGCGGGTCAGGAGTTCCATCGGCTCGATGGGTTTCGTGATGTAATCATCCGCCCCGCTCGTATAGCCGTCCTCCAGCATCTGGAGATCGGTCCGGTGGGTGCACAGGAGAACCGGGACAAAGCGGTCGCCCACTTCTGCCTTGATCATGCGCGTCGCTTCCAGCCCGTTCAGCCGCGGCATGACGATGTCGAGAAGCGCCAGATCGACCTTCTGGCGAATGGCCTTTCCGATAGCTTCGTATCCGTCGCTGGCCGTGATTACCTTGTAGCCGGCGCCTGTCAGTATCTTGCGGAGCAGATTGCGCTCTGAAGCGGTGTCCTCGGCCACCAGTATGGTGCGCCCGATTGCCACATCAGCGTCCCTCGCGGCCCGTGCCGCCCGCTCAGGCCGTTTCGCCGCCATCAGCCACCATCACCGTGCCCGTTGTAAACGCCGACGCATCGGAGGCCAGGAAAAGCACCATTTCGGCGATTTCCTCCGGCAGGCCGATCCGCCGGATCGCCTGCCCCGCCATTGCCTGCTTGAGCAGCGCCTCGTTCTGCCAGATCGCCCTGGACATTTCGGTCTTGATGATGCCGGGGGCGATGGCATTCACGCGGATGCTGGCGCCGCCCCATTCGGTCGCCAGTACCTTGGTCAGCATGATGAGGGCGGCCTTGGTGACGCTGTATATGCCGAGCATCGTGGCTGGCCTCAGGCCCGCAATCGAGGCGACATTCACCACCGACGCCCGCCCGCTTTTCGCCAGTGCTGGATGCAATGCCTTGCACAGGAGTAATGGCCCCTTGACGTTCACGCCCATCGTCTTGTCCCAGCCCCGTTCGTCGGCCATCAGCACCGGCCCCATGACCGGATTGGTCCCGGCGTTGTTGACGAGGATATCGAGGCCGCCCAGCCTGTCCACCGCCGCCTTCGCCAGCCGGTCGATATCCTCGGCGGACGACACGTTGGCCGGCTGCACCCAGCACTGGCGGCCGAGGTCGCGGCATTTCTTTGCCACCGTCTCAAGCTGCTCCGGCTTGCGTGAAGCAATCACCAGGTCGGCTCCGGCTCTCGCCAGCCGGATGGCCGCCGCCTCCCCGATCCCACGCGAGGCACCCGTTACGAGGGCCTTTCTGCCCGTGAGATCCCATGCATTTCCCGCCGTATCCACGTCCTATCCCTTCATCGCATTTCGTATCTGGGTCAGCCGGTAGGCCGGCAACCTCGATATTTCCGTTCCAACGAGCTTCCTCACCTCGGCCGCCGTGGAGCAGGTCAGCGCCTCCGCCGCCAGTTCACGGCAATCCTTGGCCGAAAGCGATTTCACCAGATAACGAACCACAGGTATAAGGGGCGGCGCAATGGAAAAGCTGGTGAGCCCGAGCCCGATCAGGACCGGCAGGGCCGTCAGGTCCGCACCCATTTCCCCGCAGATCGACACGGGCTTGCCGGCCCGGCCTCCGGCTTCCACCGTCCACTTGATCAGCTTCAGGACAGACGGGTGAAGGCTGTCGTACATCTTCGCTACCCGCTGGTTGTTGCGGTCCACGGCCAGCGCGTACTGGGTCAGGTCGTTGCTGCCGATGCTGAGGAAGTCGGCCTCGGCGGCAAGCGCATCGGCGATGAGTACGGCCGTCGGAACCTCAATCATCGCGCCGACGGGGACATGCTTGTCGAACGCAACGCCTTCCTGCCGGAGTTCCTGCTTGACCTCCTCGATAATGGCCTTGGCCTTCCGGATTTCCTCCACCGTCGTGACCATCGGGAGGAGAATGGACACTTTTCCCAAGGAAGATGCGCGGAAAATCGCACGGAGCTGGACCTTGAACACATGAACCAGGTCCAGGAGCACGCGAATGGACCTCCAGCCCAGATAGGGGTTGTCCTCGCGACGTTCATTGAGGCCTTCCAGGAACTTGTCGCCGCCAACATCGAGGATGCGGATAACCGCTCCCTGGGTTTTCAGTTCCTTCGCCACACGGCTGTATGAACGGAACTGTTCCTCCTCTGCCGGGAAGGTCTTGTGCATGAGAAAAAGGAACTCGGTCCGGTAAAGCCCCACACCTTCGGCTCCGTAGTGCTTGATCAGTTTCAGGTCGGCAACGAGGTTGAGATTGCCAAGGAGCTGGATCCGTTCTCCATCGGTGGTCTTGGCCTTGCCCGTGCCGGCATCGTCCAGTTCCCGGCGGCTCAGGTCCAGTTCGCGCTTTACCCGGCGGAACTCCTTCAAGATCGCCGGCCGCGGATTGACGTGGATATTGCCGGTATTGCCGTCGAGGATCACGTAGTCACCCGTACGGATCGAGCGGTACTGGTCCTCGATGCCGACAACGGCGGGTATCTCCATGCTCCGCGCAAGAATGGCCGCATGGGAAGTCGGGCCGCCCTGACCGGAGATCATGCCGACCACCTTTTGCGGGTCCATTTCCACCGCATCCGATGGCGTGATGAGATGGGAGACCAGGATGTACCGGTCATTGAATGGAACTTCGAGCCGGGGCTTGTTGACGATTTTCGTGATGAGCCGCCGCCCCACGTCTTCTATGTCTATGACCTTCTCGCGCGCGTACGGATCCTTCGCATCGCTCAGGATTTTCACATATGAGCCGACCACATCGCGGATAGCGAGCGGCGCGCTCTTGCCCTCGGCGATCCGCTGCTCGATCTTTCCGATAAAGCCAGGGTCTTCCAGGAACATGAGGTGCGTGGAGAATATCTTGGCTTCCTCGTCAGACAGCTTTTCCGCAACCCGTGCTTCGGCATCCTTGATGTCGTTCTCGGCAGCCTTGATCGATGTACGGAGGCGTTCCAGTTCCTGCTTCTCACCCAGATAAACATCATCCAGGAACAGGGCGTCCTGCTCGGCCGTCGTGACAACTGCACGCCCCATGGCCACGCCAGGTGATGCAGGAAGCCCGCGAAGCAGCGCGCCTTCGAGAGATGCCGCCGCCTGCGACTCCGGCTTCTTTCCTTCGCGGTCAGCCTTGCGGGACCGTGACGTGGAGCCGTCAGCCGCGGCCTTGTAGTTATCAATCGAATCCAGAAGCCGGCTGTTCTGGATAATCGTACCCAGAAGACTCGCGATAGTCGTGACGATCCGCGTGTCATCGACAGTAAAGTCATAGACCTCTTTCGTCTGGATCGTCAGGACGCCGATCGCTTTTTCACGGAGAATGATCGGCGTGGCGAGAAACGAGGAGTACTTTTCCTCCTGCGTCTCGGGGAAATACTTGTAGCGGGGATGCAGCGGTGCGTTCCGGACCGTCACCGTCTGCATCTTCTCGATGGCGAGGCCGGTAAGACCTTCCTGTGTCGAAAGGCGGACCTTGCCGACCGATTCGGTATCCAGCCCCCTGGTCGCGGCCAGCGTCAGGTACTGTCCCGATTCGTCGAGCAGGTACACCGAGCAGACGTCCATCTCCATCGTCTCGGCCACCGAAACGACAATGCTTGCCAGGATGTCCTGAACACCGTGGGAGCGGGCAATCAGGTTGGCGATCTTGTCCAGCAGCGCCAGCTTCTTGGACGTGGGATCAGGTGGACGCTCATGAATCAAGAATGGAGGGCTCCTTGCCCTGCACTATAGCCGATTATCCGGTATTCCACCGGCCGCAACAGGCGAAAAAATGGCCAGATTGCATGGTTTTGATTTCATTCGCCCGATACCCTAACAAGCGGACGGTCCGATGGACTCCCCCCCTGCCCAGACCGGCTCCAGTGCCCAGCTTCGAGGCAATCCCTTCAGCCGCTGGCTCGTCCGGACCGGTATCTACTACGGCTGGACGATGACACTGGTCGCCTTCGTCTGCGGGCTGTGGTCGATCGGGTTTATCTTTTACACGTATGGCATTTTCCGGGAACCGATCCGTCACGATCTCGGATGGAACGTCTCCACCCTGACCGCGGCTTATGCCGGGTACACCATTCTCATGGCCATCTGGGGGCCGGCGGCGGCGAGACTGACCGAGCGGTACGGTTCCCGCCAGATCGTTCTTGCCGGCACGTTTATTCTTCCGGTGGCGATGGTGGGAATCTCGTTTGCCCGGACCGAGTTCCAGTTCTTCATCGCCTTTTCCGTTCTGGCATCCCTTGGCACGGCATTCCTGGGAATGATCCCGAACTATGCGGCCCTGAACCAGTGGTTCACCGCGAACAAGGCCCAGTCGTTCTCGTGGGCGTCTGCCGGGATTTCCAGCGCTGGCATGACGCTCGTTCCCTTTACCCAGTACCTTCTCAACCATTACGGCTGGCGTGAAGCTTACCGGATCAATGCCGCCCTTCTGGTGATAACCGTGCTGCCGCTGGTGCTGCTGACGTTCTACGACCGGCCTTCGGACCTGGGCGTTCCCGAAGAAACACCCCCTCCCGCCGACCCGGATGCCGAACCTGACCGCCTGATGGAGTTCCGTGAAATCGCATTCGACAAGCGGTTTATCCTGTCGGTTCTGTCGCTGAGTCTCGCCTCGGCCTGCTGGTCCGTGATCCTCCAGTCCTTCGTCAGCGACCTGAGCACCCGCGACACCGGCTACCGGTGGACCCAGGGTGATGCGGCCACGCTATACACCTGCATGGCCGTGCTCTGCGCCATAGGAAAGCCCATCTTCGGCGCGCTCGGCGACCGGATGGAGCGCCGGCGTGCGATCATCTTTGCCGTCTCGATGCAGGTGGCCGGTTTTGTCCTGATTACCGTTACCCGCTGGGCGACGCTGGTGCCGTTCAGCTTCCTGGGGGTGCCGGTCGATCTCTTGCTGGTCTCCGGCGTCCTTCTTTACGGCCTTGGAGTCGGGGGAACCCTGCCCCTGTTCAGCGCGCTCCATGCCGACCAGTTCGGGCGTCTCTCCTTCCCACGGGTTTCGGGCCTTGCGACGCCATTCAACGTGGCGATCATCAGCGTCATGTACCTGGTGACAGGGGCCATGTACGACCGGTACCTTTCTTACCTCCCTCAGGGCTGGCTCATGCTGGCCGCCTATGCCGTCTCGATCGGTGCGATCCTGATCCTGCTCATCCGGGTGAAACGTCCGCGAAACCCGAGACGGACATTTGAAACTCCGCTCGAAAGGGCCGAGCCGGTCTGACGGCAGATCTTTCCATGCCCCGCGTAACGGGGCAGATTCATTCTGTTTCTTGACACCCCGCGGCAAACAGGGGTAAAAAACTCCAGCATCCATTCAGCTAATCCCGGTCCCTTGCGGGACCGGTTCAGGTTTCAACTACAGGAGAGAAAGAGGAGATTATGGGAGCACATACCTGGGCAGAAGCATTTTTCCGGTGGATCCACGTCGTCGCAGGCGTGCTGTGGATCGGACACCTTTATTTCTTTAATTGGGTCAACGGCCCGTTGCAAAAGGTTCTGGACGGAGAGACCAAGAAGAAGGTCAACCCCGAACTCCTGCCGCGTGCCCTCTATTTCTTCCGGTGGGGAGCGGCCTTCACCTGGGTGACCGGCATCCTACTCATCATGATGGTCTACTACATGTACCCGTCGGCCATGATGGTGACCGAGGGCGGAAACGCTGGCGTGGCGATTGCGGCCGGCGCCGCGGTCGTGCTGGTGCTTCCGTTCGCCTACGACGCGATCTGGAAGACCGGGCTGGCGAAGAATGAGGAGATGCTCGTCGTCATCACCTACGTCATTGTTGTTGGGATCATGGCCGGACTGACCTACGGACTCGGAATGCCAGGACGGGCCATTTATATCCATATTGGATCGATGTTCGGCACGTCAATGGCATTCAACGTGTGGTTCCGCATCTGGCCGAACCAGCGTAAAATCATTGCCGCCGTCAAGGAAGGCACTCCGCCCGACGCTGCCCTCGTGGCGCTGGCGGGACTCCGGTCCAAGCACAACACCTACATGTCCGTGCCGCTCATCTTCGCGATGATCAGCAACCACTATCCGAACATGTACGGCGGGCAGCTTGCCTGGGTGTGGATGACCGTCGTGATCGGTCTTGCCTGGGCGATCACCAAGCACCTTTACACGATTTCCGGGAAACCGGCCGCTTCGGCCTTCTGATCTGTCCGGTTTCGTGCAATCCTTGAAGCCGTCCGGCGGGAATACCCCGGACGGCTTCAGCCTTTTGTGCCGGACCATTCCGGCAAGGAGTGACACCCATGCCCTCCCGTCTCCCCATCAGCATCGCCACGGTTCTCGCCATCCTGACAGTCGCGTCCTGTACGCAGCAGGAAAAACCGGCCGTGCCTGCAGCATCGCCGGTTGCACCGGCGGTACAGGCAGAAGCCGCGCCTGCATCCGCCGGCCCGGTCGATCCCGGGACAGTCGGCTCGATTTCCGTGACTGTGAAGCTGGATGGCCCGGCGCCTGAGCGGCAGCCCGTACCGGTTGGGAGCGTCGCCGCATGTGCGGCCCACTGGGGAGGGAATCCGCCGCTCTCCACGGCGGTCCTCGTCAAGGACGGACTGGTGCAGAACAGCTTCGTGCATATCCGCAGCGGCCTGCAGAACCACGAATATCCGAAGGCCGATCAGCCGGTGGAACTGGACCAGGTGGGCTGCATCTATACTCCTCGCGTGGTGGGAGTCCGGGTCAACCAGCCGGTCAATATCCTCAACAGTGACAGCATGCTCCATAACGTCCACACGGTTTCCAAGGCGAACCGTCCGTTCAACATCGCCCAGCCCTTCAAGGGGAAGATGGACACCAAGGTGTTCGGCAAGTCCGAGGTGATGATCAAGACCAAGTGCGACGTCCACCCCTGGATGGCGGCGTTTATCGGCGTCGTCGATCACCCCTATTTCGGCGTGACCGGTGAAAAGGGAGAGGTGACAATTTCCGGCGTTCCTCCCGGCACCTATCAGCTTGAAGCCTGGCACGAGGTCTTCGGAACGCTCACCCAGGAAGTCACCGTCGGCGAAAAGGAAACGGTGGCCGCCGCCTTCACCTTCACGGCGAACTGACCGGCATAGCCGCTATCTGCCGGGTCTCGATCTTCATCGGGGCGCGGAGCGCCCGGTAGTAGCCGCTGGCGCCGCCTTCGGGGAGTCCCGGCAGCATGGCAATGTTGGCAGCAAATTCGTACCAGCGGGCTTCGAGGTTTTCCCAGCCGAGAAACTGGTAGCCGACTGACGGGAGCCCGCCCGGCACGGATTCTGGCGGCTCGCGCAGCTCCGGGTCGTCCACCAGATAGACGGCCTGTTTCAGCTTCAGGCCGGGCTCCAGGTCGATGGAAGTCATAAGCTGAAGGCCCTGCCCGGCGATGTAGAACCACGGTTCGCTGCCAAACTCCATCGTCCGTTCGGAATCGAGCATCCGGCCGTCAATGGACGTCCCCTGTGGAACGGCACTGGTGGCGAGCTTGAGGCCCTTGAGGTCGATGAAGTCGTGGATGAGCGACATGTCGAGCGAGTTCACGAACAGGGCTGCCGCTCCGGGGATACGAAGCCGCACGCGGACCCGCCAGAGACGCTCGTAGTGCTGCATGGTGACGACGGCCGGGATGGTGAAACCCGGCACGGTCTTTACGCGGACGGCCAGTTCCCGGGTTACCCGGATCGGCCCCGCCCGGACCCCTTCGAGGTCCGATTCCATCTCGTCCTCGTTCAGCCTGAGCTGCATCAGGTTCGAGACAGCCTTGACACGTACGCGGAGCTTGAACCGGTCCATGACGTCCTGTGTCTCGCGTCCACGCAGGTCGGCAAAAACCACCCGGTCGGTCATGAACGGCCGGTCGGCCGCATAGCCCCATGAATAGGCGGAGGTGGACACCTGGGAAGATACCGAATCGTACCGGAGATAAAGGGCCGGCGGTGCCACCGGCTGGGAGCCGGAAAGCAGGTACAGGATGCCGGGCGTCGCAAGATAAGGCGCGGTAATCCGGATTTCCGTCAGGGTACCGCGCGCCCGTTCCAGCCGCTCCTGCTCGCAGGGCTTTCCGGTGTCCCGGAGCATGAACACGATCTCGTCGTCAGCGTCGAGGATACCCGGCGGATCGTCCCGGGCGATCCGGCTGCGGGGGTCCAGGCTCGCGATGCGCCCTTCAGTATTGACCTCGTCCACCTGGACGGGGACCGGCATCAGTTTTCCCTCGAAGCAGGAGAACGCCGACAGGTTGATCGCCTGCGTGCCGATGAGCCACGGCACCTCGGCGGCACGAACAGTCACGGGAAACACTCCGGCATTGACAGGCTGCCGGGGTTCATAGGCAAAGCCCCGTAGCGGGCTGGCACAGACGGCAAGCAGCAGCGCGGCGGCAAGGAGACGGCAGGATTGGGAGGCGGGGGGCATTGGCGGGTCAGTCTATGACAGGCCGGTTTCCGGCGTCTACCAGGAACTATCAGTCTCTCTAGACTGAACGGCGAAAAAATGTCCCGTTTCAGGTGTGGTGGGCGTGGACCCAAGGGCTCAGCCTTCGTCTTTCCGCTTTCGGGCCTTCCAGGCGGCGATTCGCTCCAGGCGTTCGGCGATATCCTTTTCCGCGCCGGTTCGCTTGGGCTCGTAGAAAATCCGCTCGCCGGTCTCCTCCGGCAGATGTTCCTGAAGGATCAGCGCATCGTCAGCCTCGTGGGCATACTGGTACCCCTTGCCGTAGCCCAGTTCGCGCATGAGGCCAGTCGGCGCATTGCGGAGATGGAGGGGAACCGGCAGCGGGCCTGACCTTTTCACCTCGCCGATCGCCTTGCCGATGGCGGCATAGCTCGCGTTCGACTTGGGCGCGCTGGCGAGATAGGTCACGCCGTGCGCCAGGTTGATCCGGCATTCGGGCAGTCCGATCCGCTCGCAGGCCTCGTAGACGTTCAGGGCCATCTGCAATGCCTGCGGATCGGCATTGCCGATATCCTCGCTGGCAAAGATGACCATGCGACGGGCGATGAACAGCGGATCCTCGCCCGATTCCAGCATCCGGGCGAGCCAGTAGATGGCGGCATCCGGGTCGGTGCCGCGCATGGATTTTATGAACGCGCTGATGACGTTGTAGTGGTGCTCGCCCTTCTTGTCGTAGGATAGCGTGGCCCGCTGGAACGACCGGCGTACATCCTCCACTCCCATTTCCGCCCTGCCCACCGGCAGCGTCTCGACGGCCGACTCCAGCATGTTGAGCGCCGAGCGGGCATCCCCGCCCGACATCTGCGCGATCAGTACCCGTGCATCCGGTGTGATACTGACCCTGCGGCTGCCAAACCCCCGCTGCTCGTCGGCCAGCGCCCGGTCGATCAGGTTTTCAATGTCCTCTAGCGCGATCGGCTGGAACACCACCACACGGCACCGGGAGAGCAGCGCGGCGTTGATCTCGAACGAGGGATTTTCGGTCGTCGCGCCGATCAGGATGATGAGCCCAGACTCCACATGGGGCAGGAAGGCATCCTGCTGGCTCTTGTTGAACCGGTGAATCTCGTCAACGAAGAGAATAGTCGGCTTCCCGGTCCGTTGGAGGGTGCGCCTCGCCTCATCGACGATATCGCGCACTTCCTTCATTCCGCCCAGCACGGCGGAGAAGTGGACGAACGGGAGTCCGTACTGCTGCGACAGAATACGGGCGACCGTCGTCTTGCCCGACCCCGGCGGGCCCCAGAAGATCAGCGACGGAGGCTGCGCCGTCCGGAGCAGGCGGCTGATGAACCCCTCATCCCCGAACAGCTCGTCCTGCCCCACCAGATCGCCAAAAGACACCGGCCGCATGCGGTCAGCCAGCGGCCGGGATGCGGGCACGGCGTCCGGTTTCCCTTCCGGTGTGCGGTCGAACAGGTCCATGGAGGGATCACTAACCGGGCGCCCGAAGGACCACAACCGACCCGCCTACCCACCCCCAGAGCTTGTGCTACTGTTACCGGTGTGAATTCGGTCAAGATACACAGCGCCGGAATGGTCCTGAAGACACGGGATCCCAGGGCCGTGGAGCTGGGTAAGCAGATACGCGATTTCCTGGCGGCACAGGGCATCCGGTTGTTCGTCAGCCGGGAGGCGGCCGAGGCGTTTGGAATGGACGGGGGCGTTTCCGACACGGCCCTGTCGAAAAGCGTGGATATCATGCTGGTGCTGGGTGGCGACGGGACGCTTCTCGGTGCGGCCCGTCAGGTGGCCGGTGAGCGGTGCCCGATCCTAGGCATCAATCTGGGAAGTCTTGGCTTCCTTACCGAAATATCCCGCGAAAACGCGATTGAAACCCTCAGGCGGGTCATCTCCGGGGACTACGAGACCGAGGCCCGGGCACTGCTCGACGTTGAGGTGATCCGAGACGGCCGGGAGATTCACCATTCGCTGGCGCTGAACGATGCGGTCATCTCCCGCCGGGGAGTCGCCAGACTCCTGCAGGTCAATGTCACGATTGACGAGCGGCCGGTAACGTCATTCGCCTGCGACGGAGTGATCGTCGCCTCGCCCACCGGGTCGACAGCCTATGGACTCGCCGCCGGAGGGCCGATCGTTCATCCCGCAATTGCCGCGCTGGTCCTCGTTCCCATCTGCCCGCACATGCTGGCCAACCGTCCGCTGATCGTTCCGGATACCAAGGTCGTGGAACTCCAGGCAACCAATGCACCGCATGGCGACATCGTGGTTTCACTTGACGGGCAAGTGTCTATAGATATCCATCCGACGGATATCGTGCGCGTCACCAAGGCGGACAAACGCATCAATCTCGTCAAGAACCGGGCCGAAGGGTATTTCGACGTGCTGCGGAACAAGCTCGGCTGGGCTCCCACCCGCAAGATCACGGGAACCTGACAGGACAGTTATCCAATGCTGCTGGGCCTCCGGCTCAAGAACCTCGCCATCGTGGACTCGGTCGAGCTGGAACTCGGTCCGGGCCTGACGGTGCTCACTGGCGAAACCGGAGCGGGGAAATCCCTGCTGGTCGAGGCGCTCAAGCTCCTCTGGGGCAGCCGCGGATCGGCCGATCTTGTACGTACCGGCGCCGACGAGGCGACTGTCGAAGCCCGCTTCGAAATTCCCGCGTCCGGCGGGCTTCGCCGCCTGCTGGAACAGCAGGAGATCGCTCCCGATGGGGACGAAGATCTCATCATCCGCCGGTCGGTCAGGCGGGATGGCAAATCCCGTGTGGTGATCGCTGACCACTCCGTCACGGTCGGCACCCTGGCCGCCATTTCTGCCCATCTCATCGCCGTCGTATCGCAGCATGAACACCAGTCGCTGATGGACCCGGACTCCCAGCTCGACCTGCTGGACGAAATAGCCGGGACGAACGTGCTGCTGGCCGAAACCGCCCAGACGTGGGAAGCCTTCAGAAAGCTGGAGACGGAAAAGGCCGCGCTCGCCACGGCCGCTGCCGGACGGGCTGACCGCCTCGACTATCTCAATTTCGTTCTCAGGGAACTGGAAGACGCCGAACTCTCGCCGGGCGAGGACGACCGGCTGAAGGCCGAAAAGCGCCAGCTTCTCTCGCTGGAAAAGATGGTCCGGCTGGTATCCGGTGGCGTGGAGTTCCTCCTGGAAGGCGACCAGCCGGCAGGGGCCGCCCTGAGCCGGATCGCCGAAAGCCTGAAGCCGCTGGCCGAGGGGGATCCGGCGCTGGAGCCTCTGGCCCGCCGCATGTCGGACCTGGCGATCGAGCTGGACGACCTCGGCCGGGAACTGGAACGGCGGTTGGACACGCTCCGGATGTCCCCCTCGGAACTGTCGGCCCGGCTGGACGAGATTGAAACCCGACTGGCCCTGATCGACCGCCTCTGTCGCAAGCACGGCGGGACGGTTACGGAAGTGATCGCCCGGACTGGAGCCCTCCGCGAAGAACGGGACCGGCTGGAAAACCATGAAGCTGTCACCGGCAAGCTCGACGGGGAGATCGCCCGGGCCCGGAAAGCCTACGAAACGGCAGCCGGGAAGCTGTCAGAAGCCCGCCGGAAGGCGGCGCGGGATCTGGCCGTCTCGATCCGGAAGGAGTTGGAACAGCTCCATTTCCGCCAGGCCGATTTCCGCGTGGAGCTGGCCGCTGCCCCCCAACCGGGGCCGGGGGGCCAGGACCGGGCGGAGTTCCTGTTTTCGGCCAATCCGGGCGAACCTCCCAAGCCGCTGGCCAAGGTCGCCTCGGGCGGAGAGCTTTCGCGGGTGATGCTGGCCGTCCGGCTGGCCCGGACCCGCCCTGATCCGGCAACGACACTGGTCCTGGACGAAGTGGACGCCGGCATAGGCGGGGTCACGGCTGACCGCGTGGGTGCTCAGATCCGCAAACTGGCCGGGAAAGTCCAGATTCTATGTGTTACACACCTGCCCCAGATCGCCGGGCGGGCCGACCATCACATCCGGATCGAAAAACAGGTCCGGAAGGGACGCTCGGAGGTAACGGCCGCCAAACTCGGCTATGATGAGCGGGTGGAGGAACTGGCCAGGATGCTTGGAGGCGAGAGCGCGGCCGTATCGACACGGACGGCCGCCAGAGAGATGCTGCAGGAATGGAAACAGGCGGGCAACTGAAACCGGTCCCGGCCGTCCGGATCGAGCGCCCCACGACAGACGATGTGGACGCCATACATGCCCTCATTGCGAGGGAAGCGGCCAGCAACGAACTGCTTCCCGTCGACAAGGATTCGATCTATGAATCGCTGCGCGATTTTTTCGTCGCCCGCCGGAGCGACGGGCAGACTGTCGGAACCGTCGCCCTGCACGTCTATACGTGGGATCTGGCCGAGGTCCGCAGTTTCTGCGTGGAACCGGAATGGCGGGGGTGCGGCGTCGGCGGCGAACTGCTCCGGGCGGTAATCGCCGAGGCCCGGACGCTCAGGATCGGGGAGGTTTTCGCCCTTACCCGCAAGCCTGAACTGTTCGAGCATTTCCGGTTCCGGAGAGTGGACAAGACTTTTCTGCCTCACAAGGTCTGGAAGGACTGTCTCAAGTGTCCCAAACTGTTGGAGTGCGACGAAGTCGCCGTCATTCTCGAAGTGTAAGCAAGCAGGAGCAAAGTGAACGCACAACGACTACTGAACGACGTGGCCCGCCAGCTAAAGACCAAGAAGCTGGCCGGGTGGGATCTGTACCTGGACCAGTCGCAGACCATCAAGGCCGAGGCAAGGGACAATGCGGTTGAGTCGCTTTCCAAGGCGGTTTCCCACGGGCTTGGCGTGCGCGCCGTTCACAAGGGCGCCGTCGGATTCGCCTACACCACTGATTTCGGCAAGCCGGCGCTGAAAAGCGCCGTGGATGCCGCCGTCGGTGCGGCCAAGGCATCGTCTCCGGACGAATTCGCCAAGGTCGCCCCGAACACGCCCATCCCGGCGAACGATCTGGAGCTGATCGATCCCGCGCTTGCCGCCCTGTCCGACAAGGACAAGGTGGACCTGGCGCTCCAGCTCGAGAGCATGACCCGCCGGAGCGACCGCCGCATTACCCGCGTCCGCAATGCCCAGTATCACGAGGCCCGCCGCACCGTGACGATCTGGAACTCCGAAGGCGTCCGCCGGGAGGCCGAATGCGTCCAGTCGGTCCTGAGCGTCATGGCCGTGGCCGAGACATCGGGGGATTCGCAGGTCGGCTACGATTTCGTCGAAAGCCGGTTCATGGAAGACCTGAATCCCGGCCGGGTGGCCCGGAAGGCAGCCCTGAACGCCGTGGAGCAGCTTGGCGCAAAGCCCATCCCCTCCCGCACGGGGCCGGTCGTACTCGATGCCCTGGCGGCATGCGAAATGCTGGGCGTGCTGACCCCCAGCTTCTGCGCCGATTCGGTCCAGAAAAAGCGGTCATGGCTCGACAGCAAGGTCGGCAAGAAGGTGTTCAGCCCGCTGATCACGATCTACGACAACGGCCTGCTGCCCAAGGGCACCGGGACGTTCCCCTTCGACGATGAAGGAGTCCCCCGCCAGAAGACCACGCTGGTCCGCGAGGGTATCCTCGAAAATTTCCTGTATGACACCTATACGGCCGCCAAGGCAGGCACGAAATCGACCGGGAACTGCACCCGGTCGGCCGGTTTCCAGTCGGGGCCTTCCGTCGGGATATCGAACTGCTACATCCGCCGCGGCAGTTTTTCCCTGAAAGACCTGCTGAGCGAGCTGCGGAACGGCCTGTTCATTACCGATCTGGCAGGAGTCCACACGGCAAACCCCGTGAGCGGTGAGTTCTCCCTGGGCTGCTCGGGGTTCGTGGTGGAAAACGGCCGGCGGGCCGGGCCCTTCAACGGAATGGTTATCAGCGGAAACCTGTTCGACCTGTTCCTGCGGGTCGAGGCACTGGGCAACGACATGCGTTTTGTCAACGGCGTCGGCAGTCCAAGCCTGCTCGTTTCAAAGGCCAGCGTAGCCGGGACGTAATCACCGTTTCAGGCCGCGCCCGGCTTGGTCTTGCCACCCAGCCGGACGAACTCGATCCGGCACTGTTCGTGCGTGGGATCCAGTTCATATGCCCGCTTCAGGTGGGTCAGCGCCAGCGACTTGTTCCCGTCAATCTTGCAGATGAGGCCCTGGTAGTAGTGGGCCCGGAAACTATCCGGTTTCAATTGAAAGGCCTTTTCGAGGTATTTCCGCCCCTTGGCGCGGTTGGCATCCTTGGATCCTTCCCGCAGCGAATAGGTCGCCCATGCAAGCACGGCCCAGTTGTCGGCCTCGTCCGGGGCCAGCTTGACCGCCGAGCGCAGATACTCGATTGCTTCCGGAAACTTGCCGCGCCGGACCAGAATCTCGCCCTTCTGGAACTCCAGTTCGCTCTTGAGGATACGGTTGGCCTTTTCAACAATCGCTTGCTCGTCCACGACGCCGGTCTTCAGTAGCTCGTCGTATTCCTTGCGCTTCTCCGTATCGGTGAGGGAGTCGTGAATCTCCGTCAGCTTGGAGAATACACTCCGCACCAGGGACATCTCGTCGGCCGACAGTGTCATCCCCACCAGCGAGTCAGGGTGAAACGTCTTGACGAACTTGAAGTAGGCCTTCTTGATATCTCCGGTCGAAGCCGTGTCCGGAATACCGAATACCTCATAATGGCTTGTCTTGCCGATCCGGGCCTTCAGGTCCGCTGCCTGCTTGAGAAGCTCTGTTTTGGGATCACTCATGGTTTCAATCTGGTCCACAATCTTCGCCGCAAATGAGTTATTAAGCAGTAAGCCCCTGATTTTTCAAGCAGTCTGGCCGTTCCCCCGGCACACATACACAGCTTTTTGCATCAGGCACTTTTGGCCGATACCTGCCGAAGAAGCCCCGTCACCTCTGGCGTCTCTGGCCGGATCCGATCAGCGGATTCATACATCTTTCTGGCCATCTCGGTTCTCCCCTCGTACTGGTATACCTTGCCCAGTTCCACGATCGAACGGAAATGGTGAGGGTCCAGTTCAAGAGCCGCAGCAAGCCGGGTCTTGGCTTCAACTACCTGCGGCGGTTCTGATTTCATATATGCACTGGCAAGCCCGCTCAGATAGTCCGGCTGCCGGGGGTTCAGGTCGGCAGCACGGGACAAATGCTGGAGAGCGGTGGGGAGCCGCCCCTTTTCCAGGTGCTCTCGGCCCAGCGTAAATTCGATCTCCGCCGAGAAACGCTGCCGGCGATCCGATTCAAACGCTTCCTCATTTCGCTTGAGGAACAGGTCATAACTGGCCCGCCGGTTTGTATCCCGAAGTGTCTGGGAGGCAGTCTCTATCTTGGCATAAATCTCGAAAAGCCGGGCCCGCATGGGACCAAGATCGTATTGCGTGTATCTGGCTGGATCGTATTTTTGCGACAGTTTTTCATACGCCTGCTGGATCTGTTCCGGCGTCGCTGCCGGGGTAACTCCCAGAAGGCGGTAGTAGTTGTACGCCTTGACACGGATGTAGTTTTCCAGGATGACGTTCCGCATTTCCATGTCTTTCGGACTGGTGCTGGAAGCCGCCGCCGCTGGCGTTCCATCCATTACGAACGTCTCGGCCGGAGCCGGCGCACCCTTCAGCCAGCCACCCAGCGCCAGGTAGGCAAGCAGCGGGAAAAGCAGCCGCAAGTCCACCCCCGGCAGGGCCGCCAGATCGACCAGCGTGCGGGTGCCATTGATCGAAGGCAGCAGCCGGAGTTCCCGGTCCTGAAGCCCAGTCCAGCCTCCCTCGCCTACGAAACGCTCTTCCAGGGAAAAATAGGTCTTCTCCAGACCGTCGAACAGCCGGGCCAGCCGTGTGAAACCATAAGTCCGGCGCATACCCTCGGCGAGAACCTCCAGAAAGGGGAGATCGACAGCCGTTATGTCGTTCCAGAAACTGTCATTCGTGCTGAAGGCATAGTGGCCGGTATCCCATCCGAAAACATCGAGAATGCGGAACCGCGCCTGCCGTTCCAGCGCCTGATAAACCTCGGCTGAAGTGAGCTTGCCGAGCAGGATGAACGCCTCACCCTGCTTCATCTGTTTTTCCTGTATCAGCTCCGTTGCGGCCCGAAAGTCAGCAAGGGATATCTTCCCTTCCTCCAGCAGGAATGCTCCGAGCTGCTCATGGCGCTGGTTCGAGGCGACTCCGACCGGCAGGCCCCTGGAGATATAAATGGTCTTGATCTGGCCGGGACGTTCGATCGTGAGGACACCGGTCGCTCCCTGGGCGCGCAGGCCTACCAAGAGCAGCGGGATGGTCATATCCCCGATCTGGCCGTTCTCCAGCGACGGAGACGGCGGGAATTTGAGCGGACTGGATGCTGGCACTGTCCAGATTTACCTGTAACCGTATCGTTGAAGCAACGTATTTTGGGAAGCATAGCAAACTGCAAACGGACCGGGCCAGACGAATACTTTTCTTCCCTGCCGCAGCGCGGTAAAAGACCGGCTCCCATCTCTGTACGCAAGGAATTGCACCGCCTCATGCATATATTCGGACTTACCGGCGGAATCGCCTGCGGCAAATCAACCGTAACTGCCATGTTCGAAAAGCTGGGTGCCCGGATTATTGACGCCGACCACGTGGCCCGCGATGTCGTGAAACCCGGCACCGACGGTCTTGCGGACATCGTGCGGGTATTTGGTGAAGAAGTACTCCTGCCCGACGGGACCCTTGACCGGCCGGAACTGGGGCGAATCGTGTTCGGCGACGAAACGAAGCGACGCAGACTGAATTCGATTCTCCATCCCCGCATAGGACTGGAGACCGCCCGGCGGTTACAGGAAGAACGGGCCCGGGGGACGGATTACCTGATCTATGATGCGGCACTGCTCGTGGAGACCGGTCAGGCGAAGTTCGGTGAAAAACTGATCGTCGTCCGTGCCGACCCTGAAATCCAGGTCAAGCGGCTCATGGAACGGGACGGCATTTCCCGTGACGAGGCCGATCAGAAAATCCGGTCCCAGATGCCAGTGGACGAGAAGGCCAAACTGGCCGACTACGTGATCGACAACTCCGGCAGCATGGAAAATACCCGGCAGCAGGTCGAATATATCTGGACAGAACTGACCGGCCGTTGAGCTTTCAGGACAGGCGGTAATCCAGCATCCGTATCTGCACCGATGGCGACGGGTTATCCGGGGGATAGTGGTTCAGTTCGAGATACCCGGCCACTTCAGCAGCCCGGCCATTCATATCCGCCGCATCAATGCCCTCTCCCATCCTGAATCCGATTACGTCCACCGAGCGGCCAGTGGGGTCTGACAGCCGGAACTTGAGGTGAGCTTCTTTCAGGACTTTCGGCCAGCGGATCTGCCCACCCTGCACTATAAAGACCGGCGGTTCGTTCATGACTCCGAACGGTTTCAGCCGGGCCAGTTCGTGCACCAGCTCAGGCGTGACATCATTCACGTTGATCACGGCATCGGCACGCAGTTCCGGCGTGAAACTTTCCTCGCTCGTCCATTTGCGGACGTTCTGGTCCAGCCGGTCATAGAAAAGCGACAACCTCCCTGTTTCCAGCGTCAGTCCCGCCGCGAACTTGTGTCCCCCGAAACTCTCGAAAAGTCCTTCGCCATGCGTTGCCCCGGAGCCCGGCTGGTGGGCGAACCGGAGGCCCTCGTAAATGTTATAGGTCGGAATGGTCCGGCATGATCCCTTAGCCTTTCCGTCTTCAACGGCCAGCACCACTGTAGGCCGGTAATATTTGTCCACCAGCCGTGCAGCGACGATACCGATGACTCCCGGGTGCCATCCCTCTTTCCAGACGACAATCGCCTTGCGGTCGCGGAGCAGCCCGTTGGCCTCGACCAGTTCCACCGCTTCGGTCAGGATCTGGGCCTCCACCGACCGGCGTTCGGAATTCTGGTCATTCAGGATGCGTGCCAGCTCCCGCGCTTTCTCCTCATCTGTTGTGGTGAGCAGTTCAACACCGTCACGGGCGAATGACATCCGGCCGGCGGCATTCAGACGTGGAGCCAGCCCAAAGCCGATATCCCGTGCCGACAGTTCCCGGCCATCGGCGCCAGACACCTGAATGAGCGCCTTAAGGCCGGGATCAGCGGTTTTCTCCATCATCTGGAGCCCGTATTTGACGAATATCCGGTTTTCGTCGGTCAGGGGGACCACATCGGCCACCGTGCCCAACGCAGCATAGGGGATCAGATCCTTCAGGTTGGGGGGCTCCCGCCCGGCAGTAAAATATCCCTGATCGCGGAGCCTGCGGCGAACCGCCATCGCCAGATTGAACGCCACGCCGCAGCCGCACAGAAGCGGGAACGGGAACTGGCTGCCTTCCAGATGCGGATTGACAACCGCATGGGCCACCGGCGCACTTTCCGGAACCTGATGGTGATCGGTCACGATCATGTCAATCCCGTTCGCCTGGGCCCAGGCCACCTCCTCCACGTCCGCAATCCCGTTATCAACCGTAATAACCACGGACGTGCCCCTGTTACGGGCCTCCTTCAATGCATCCATGCTGAGTCCGTAGCCATCGTGGCTCCGGTGCGGAATGAAAAAGTCTGTCTTCGCGCCAATGGCGCGGAAAAACCGGAGCAGCAACGCGGTGGACGTCACGCCGTCCACGTCATAATCGCCAAAGACCGAAATCTGTTCCCCCCCGCTAACCGCACGGACAACCCTGCTCACTGCGGCTTCCATGCCCGGCAGGAGAAACGGATCGTGCAGATGCTCCAGCCGGGGGTGAATGAACCGGTCCACGGCGACCGGATCGCTCACGCCCCGGCGGACCAGTATCTCGATCAGCAACCGGTGAAGCGGGAACTCGGCCTCCAGCGACCGGACAAGCTGGTAGTCCACGGGGGCGGGAAGCACCCAGCGCTTTCCTGTCACGGAACTCATGTGATGCCTAAAGGACCACCTGCACCTGGATACGTATCATCTCGGGGCTGGAATCACCCGACAGGCCGAACCGCTGGATGCGGGACTTTCCGGTGGAAGGAAGCCGCATGAGGGAGGTTTCAACGGCTCGGGGATAGCCGTACCCGCCCCCTGGAAGCGGACTGATTGGGTCGGCTGCCCGCCAGGGTAGTTCATAGTGCAGGTAATCAGCGGTCACTTTCAGGTCATGCCCCCGTAGCAGGTAACTCAGGGCGAACCCCCACGAATAAAAGCCCGTAAACGTCGTATTACGGGGGGCACCGGGAACCGCATGCGGACAGGCAGCCAAGGGTGCTGCGGAACTTGCGGCGCAAACCGGATCTCGCCCTGCCACCAGCGCCTGAAACGGGCCATCCGAAAAGATCGCCTGCTCAAACCGGCCGGCAAGGTTGAACCCGCCGGGGAACAGGTATCCCGCTTCCAGCAGCCATGCGAAATCATCGAATCCCTGACTGGTGTGGGCGAACTCGTACCTCCGGTAGTTGGACTCCAGAAGAAGCGAGAGTCCCCTGAGCCGTGCCAGCAGGGCGGCTCCGGTGCTACTGTGCGCCATCGAGTTGCCACCGCCGTAGTACCGGTTCCAGAAAGCCTCCGGGAACTCCACGCCCGTGCAGATCTGCCGGCCGCGCAGAAGGCTCGACAATACGAAGTAACGGTGGCAGGTCGGACTGATCGGATTGGCCGTATCCCGCTCCAGGTTATCCCGGAGATTGACCACCCTCCCCCCTCCGAAATCGACCGATGGCACATCCCGGCCCCTGATGGTTTCCCACGCAAACCAGCCGCGAAACTGGACCGACAGGTCGCCCCGCCTCTGGTCAATCTGGTCCCAGTCGAAAGACTCCCCGGCCAGACGGACGTCCAGCCCCAGCGTGTAGTGAAGGCCGTCAAAATCACCATTTATACGGTTTGCGCCGCCCAGAAAGGCGCTGTCGTTCATGATTTCCAGGCTGAGGCGCACCGGCCCCAGTTCGGCATAAGGCCGGATTCCAAGGCCGAGCCCCGCTCCGGCGATTTGCGTAAACGTAGCTTCATCGGCGAACGCAAGATTCAGGGGACTCAAGGAGTGCTGGAGCGTCACGAACCGCTTCATCTGTCCGAACATCACGCCACCGGCGGAACCGATGCGCCAGTCACCCCACATCTGGTCGGCCTCGCAGTTGTTCCCCGTAGCGCATTCGGCAAAAAACCGGTACCGGAGGCTGGGGATGATCTGGCCTTCGGCCATGAACCGGCCCCGGGCTTCCCCGAAACCGAAGTAGTTTCCGTCCACCACCGGAGCGGCGGACGCGGGAGCAGTCTGTCCGCCGCTGGCGAACAGTCCGGTAAACCGGAACTGGGCCAGAAAATTAAGCCGGATTTCCTGCTCGCCATCGCGGGAAGTGCAGCGAATACCCCTATCGTATTCACATCCATAACGGCTGATCTGGGTTTCGGATTCCCCAGTATCCGCGGCTACCACGGGGACAGGCGAACCCAATACGGCCAGTGCTGCGACCATCCAGTTCCATGGCCAGCATCCGGTACGAACCATGTTTCGGCTGCCTGTTACTTCTGCTCGGGGCGCTTGTCTATGAATTGCCGTATACGGTCGGCGATCAGCTTGATCGCATCATCCTTGCCGGTATGGGATGCCGGCAGTATCTCATGGGGCGGAGCCGTTACCCAGAGCTTGCGGCCCTGCGGATCCATCATTTCCGGGCAATAGGCAACGAATCCCTTTTCCTTGATCCGCTTGCGTGTGGCAGGGTCAATGGAGTTGATCTCCTCGGCCTTAACCTTGATGACGAACTGGTAGCCCTTGTAAGTCGGCATCTGATCCTGCCTTTCCGCTGCGGGAACCCCTGCTGCACGTCCGCCCCGCTTCAGCGGCGTCGACGGCGCAGCAGCTCGTCTCGGATTTCTTCTGCTTCTTCGACAAAATTCGCAAGATCCTCGTCGTATTCGGCAACATCGGCCGTGTCGTGGTCCCATACGAACAGTTCCGGAAGCAGCCGGTCGTCCTCACGCTGGAGAACCAGATGGTTGCCATCTTGCTCGGCGATGCTGATGAAATCGTCCGGGAAATCCTCCGGCCGGGCATCGGTATTGATGTGGATAATATCCCGGCGGTCGGCCGTGGGGTTTGCGGGGTCCCTGAGGGCGTGGAACTTCCAGTCGTTGATCCCGGCCCCGTTCAATGCCTTCCATATCCGGATGACATTGCGCGGGAATACGACACCAAGCAGTTCCGTCGTGTCCTCGACTGCCTCATCACTCGCCCCGTAGGGATTGTGCTCGGGCTCGGCGGGCTGCTCCACGGGAGCGGGTGCGGGCGGCGGGGCAGGCTGCGTGGGCGGTTTCTTCGGGACTGGAGTTGGCGGTGCGGTCTCCCGCGGCTTTTCGGGCGACAAGACTTTCAAGCCGGGCTTCTGGGGCTTTGCTGCCGGAGTTTTCCGGACGGGCTTTTGGACCTTGCTCTTGGCCGCAGGCTTTGGCTTCCCGGCCGCCTTTTTCCGGGCCGGCTTTACAGTCTTTTTGGGAACTGGCGGCTTTTTCGCCTTTTTCCCCTTGGCTTTCCCCACAGCCTTTTTCTTCGGTTTTGCTTTGGCAGCACTCACGAACAACTTCCCCTAATCATCCGGAATCCGGACTGTTTTGGTGCTTAGTGGTCATAGGAAGTGACGTTTCAAAAGTAAAGCCCCGCCCGGCCGAAAAATGGCTTGCGCCCCGGCAGAACCAAACGTATATGACCACCGGAATGGGGGTTCAGGGCATGAACGGGAAAATCTGCGTCATTACCGGCGCCAATTCAGGTATCGGCAAGGATACCGCCATAGGACTTGCCCAAAAGGGCGCCCATATCGTGATGATTTGCCGGAATCCTGAGAAGGCCCGTGCGGCCCAGCAGGAAATCCGTGAGAAGGGTCAGGGGGCCCGGGTCGATCTGCTCATTGCCGACCTCGCCTCCAAGAAACAGGTCCGCAAGGTGGCGGCCGAATTTCTGTCCACTTACCCGCGCCTTGACGTGCTGGTGAACAATGCCGGTCTGGTCCAGAAGCAGAAGCAGATGACCGAGGACGGGATCGAGGTTCAGTGGGCAACCAACCACCTGGCCCCCTTCCTCCTGACCAGTCTCCTGCTGGATGTCCTGAAAAAGAGTGCCCCTGCGCGGGTCGTGACTGTCTCGTCCGGAGGGCACTGGGCCGGGCATATCAATTTCAGCGACATCGATAGCTCCAAACGGTTCAACATGTGGCTCGCCTACTGCAATTCCAAGCTCGCCAATATCCTGTTCGCCCGTGAACTGGCCAAGCGGCTGGAGGGGACCGGCGTCACGTCCAATGCCCTGCACCCCGGCGGCGTCAATACGAATTTCGCAGGCGGGCAGGTGCCGGAACGCCTGTTCGGAATCGCCCGGCGATTCATGATCTCGTCCGAATCCGGGGCCCGGACACCGGTTTACCTTTCCAGTTCGCCGGAAGTGGAAGGCCAGACCGGCGGATACTACGTCCGCTGCAAGCCCGCCTGGAGCCGCCCCGAATCCCGCAACCCCGATGTCATGCGCCGCCTGTGGGAAGTAAGCGAAAAGATGACAGGGCTGACCGCATAGGCTGATGGCCTGTGCTGGCTTCTGACGGTAGCGGCAAATGCCTGGCCGGCTATAGTTTCCTCCCGTGATTCCGGTTCTGGTCAAAGGCTCGTTGCTCCGGGCATTTCGGGGGGATCGTCCCTGTCCTCGCCGCTGTTTCGATCGGCAGTTCCCCTCCGTCCTCATCCCCTCCCGAACTGCCCGTCTGGGCCACGCTGCAGGCAGAATCCTCCTTCATCCGTAAACTTCCGGATGCAAAATCTCCCGCCATCGGCATCCTCCGTTCCGGGGACAACGTGATTGTCCAGGAGTGCCTGCCCTCATGTACGGATCCGTCCGCCTGGGTCCGGCTTCTGGGAGATGGGTATGTCCGCAATTCGCTCCTGAAACGGATCGAAACACCCCCGCCGCAGCCGGAGGGATTTCTGCACCTCCCTTACTGGTACGGACGGGTTATCCGGAAGGACACGGCATTCCGTGACCGCCCGGATGACGCAGCAAAGGAAACGGGCCGCGTGACCGTTGACACGATGATTGCCGTTTTCCTCGATGACGCACTCTACGAGAAGGGGTGGCTCAGGCGCATTGATGGAACCTATGTCCGCAGCAGCCAGGTTGCCCGGATCGAACCCTATCCCTTTTCAGGTGTACCGGACCCGGAACTCCCCATCGCCTTCACCCTGAGAAGAGTGAGAACATCTACCGATGAACTGTTTGAGCGCCATGTCCATCTTCCCGTCCTCGGAACCGATGTGAAAGGAAATATCGTGACTGCACCGGGCAGCCTGTCCCGCAGTGCGGTCCGCCTTGCGGTACAGAGGGACCGTCCCGCAGGTGTCAGTGCTGGCGGGAAATGGGTACACGTGGACCTCCGGGAGCAAACGCTGGTGGCCTATGAAGGCGACCGGCCAGTGCTGGCGACACTCGTCTCTTCTGGCAAGGACCAGACTCCGACACCCGAGGGGCTATTCATGGTCTGGCAAAAGGCCCGGCATGAACCGATGAGCGGCCTAGAGGACGACCCATATCTTGTCGAAGAAGTTCCCGATATCCTGTTTTTCTCTGAAGGAATAGCCCTGCACGGTTCCTTCTGGCACAGCCAGTTCGGAACACAGGTAAGCCACGGATGCGTGAACATCTCCGTGAAAGACGCCCGGTGGCTCTTTGACTGGAGCCCGCCGGAACTGCCGTTCGGCTGGCATTCGATCATTCCGGACATGGCCGGCCGGCCTTCCCTTCCGGTCCTGGTCGAACGGGCTCCGCCGGTGAAACTGCCCCGTTTCCAGCCTCAAACGGATGATGACTCCGATGCCCGAAACTGAAACGGGGAACCGTCAGGTCCCCCGTTTCAGGCTTCAACGCGGCACCGGTATCAGCTGCAGCCGCTCGTCGAGCCGCAGGTGACACACTTGAGGCAGGTGCCGTTGCGGACGAGCGTCATCGCTCCACACTCACCGCAGGGATCACCTTCGTAGCCCTTGGCCTTGGCCTCGGAAACCGCCGCGCGGGTCGGCCGGCCGGCAGCCGAGCCGGAAAGCCGGAAGCTGGCGGCTGGCGCCGCGCCTGCGCCCACGGATGCTTCGGAATGTGCTTCCACCGGACGGCCGTGGCCGTTGCCGCCGCTCTGGCCATCATCGCCGGGTCGGCCGGCAAGCAGCGGCATCTGTTCCGGATTCAGGGCATCCAGAACGCGCTCACGTTCCTCGACCACTTCCTCATCCTCGAACACTGGCTCGTTCGGCTGGCGGATCGAATCGCTCCGGAGATCGTCCGGCTGGACCTGCGCCAGTTCGTTCCGGCCCAGGTAACTGATCGCCAGTTCGCGGAAGATATAGTCCACGATGGATGTCGACAGTTTGATCCGGTCATTGCCCGCCACCATGCCATTTGGCTCGAACCGCGTGAATACGAAGGCATCAACGTATTCATCCAGCGGAACACCGTGTTGAAGTCCCAGGGAGACAGCGATGGCAAAGCAGTTCATCAGGCTCCGGAAGGCAGCGCCCTCCTTGTGCATGTCGATGAATATCTCCCCGATGGAGCCATCATCATACTCACCTGTGCGGATATAGACCTTGTGGCCGCCGACAATCGCCTTCTGGGTATACCCTTTCCGGCGGGTCGGGAGCAGCCGGCGCTTGCTGCGGTACAGGTAACGGTGGACGATTTTTTCGGCCATGCGTATCGCTGCAGGCTCGTCCACCGTCCGGTCGTCCAGTTCCGTATCGTCCTCGAACAGGTCATCGTCGGCGCTCACATTGAGCGGCTGTGAGAGTTTCGATCCGTCGCGGTACAGGGCGATGGCCTTCAGCATGAGCTGCCAGGATTCGGTGTAGCAGTCACGCACATCCTGGACGGTCGCCTCGTTTGGCATGTTGATCGTCTTGGAGATCGCGCCTGAAATGAACGGCTGCGCGGCCGCCATCATGTGCAGATGGGCACGGTACTGGATAAACCGCTTTCCGGTCCGCCCGCACTTGTTGGCGCAGTCGAATACGGGATAGTCGGATTCCTTCAGGTGCGGTGCACCCTCGATGGTCATCGTGCCGCAAACGTAGTTGTTCGCCTCGCGGATCTGTTCTTTCGAGAACCCCAAGTGTTCCAGCAGGCTGAAGACCGGATCGGCAAGCTGGGCATTGCTCAGTCCCAGCGTCTCCCTGCAGAACGCCTCGCCAAGCGTCCACTTGTTGAAGGCGAACGAGATGTCGAAGGCGGCATCAAGGGCCTGCTCGATCGCCGCGATCTGCTCCGCCTTGAACCCCTTGGCCTGAAGGGCCGCCGGATTGATATGCGGCGCGCCGCCGATGGAACCGCTGCCGCGGCAGTAGTTCACGATGTCCCGGATCTGCTCCTGGGTGTAACCCAGTCGCTCCAGCGCCACTGGCACCGACAGGTTGATGATCTTGAAGTATCCGCCTCCGGCCAGCTTCTTGAACTTCACCAGCGCAAAGTCCGGCTCGATGCCGGTGGTATCGCAATCCATCACGAGGCCGATCGTCCCCGTCGGCGCGATGACCGTCACCTGGGCGTTGCGGTAGCCGTGCTCCTGCCCCTTCGCAAGCGCCTCGTCCCAGGAACGCCGGGCGGCCTTGAGAAGATAGTCCGGACAGTTCTTCGGACTGATCGCCATCGGAACGACAGTCAGGCCTTCGTATTCGGCTGCCGGAACGCCATAGGCCGCACGCCGGTGGTTCCGGATCACCCGGAGCATCGGCTCGCGATTCTTGTCATAGCCGGGGAAAGCGCCCAGCTCACCGGCCATTTCGGCCGACGTCCGGTAGGAAACGCCCGTCATGATTGCCGTGATCGCACCGCAGATGGCGAATGCCTCCTGCGAATCATACGGGATCCCGGCCACCATGAGCATCGTCCCCATGTTGGCATAGCCCAGGCCGAGGGTCCGGAACCGGTAGGACAGCTCCGCGATCTTGCGGCTCGGGAACTGGGCCATCAGCACCGAGATTTCCAGCGCAACGGTCCAGAGCCGGCACGCGTGGTCATAGCTTTCCACGTCGAACCTGCCGTTCTTCGGGTCGTAGAACTTCATCAGGTTCAGCGATGCGAGATTGCAGGCCGTGTCGTCCAGGAACATGTATTCCGAGCACGGGTTGCTCGCATTGATCCGGCCATCAGCCGGGCAGGTGTGCCACTCGTTGATGGTCGTGTCGAACTGGACACCCGGATCGGCGCATGCCCAGGCAGCATGGGCAATCTGCTCATACAGCTGCCGTGCGGGGAGGGTTTTCGTCACCTTCCCCGACGTGCGGGCGGTGAGATTCCAGGGGCCGTCGGCCTCGACTGCCTTGAGGAAATCATTGGAAAGCCGGACGGAGTTGTTGGAGTTCTGTCCGCTGACTGTGGCGTAGGCGGCCGAGTTCCAGTTGGTGTCGTAGACCGGGAACTCGACCGAGGTATATCCCTGCTCGGCAAGCTGGAGGATGCGGGCAATGTAGTTGTCCGGTATGCCCGTCTTCCGCGCTTCCCGCACAGCGGCGCGCAAGTCCCGGTTTGCCTTGTGGTCGAACCGTTCGGAGGGTTCGGGCCATTCGTGCGCGGCCTTCATGATCCGGTTCAGGTGCCGGTTGCAGAGCGCCGACCCTGTCACCAGTGCGGCAACCTTCTGCTCCTCAATTACCTTCCAGTTGATGTAGTCCTCGATATCCGGGTGGTCGATATCGACTGTCACCATCTTGGCCGCCCGCCGGGTTGTGCCGCCGGACTTGATGGCGCCAGCCGCACGGTCGCCAATCTGGAGAAAGCTCATGAGACCGGACGAGCGTCCACCGCCTGAGAGTTTCTCATTGGCGCCGCGAATGGCGGAGAAGTTCGACCCTGTGCCCGATCCGTATTTGAAGATGCGGGCCTCACGGGTCCACAGGTCCATGATGCCGCCATCGTTCACCAGATCGTCACTCACCGACTGGATGAAACAGGCGTGCGGCTGGGGGTGCTCGTAAGCTGAGCGCGAACGGGTCATCTCCCCCGACCTGGGATCTACGTAGTAATGTCCCTGCGCCGGACCGTCGATTCCATAGGCCCACTGAAGGCCGGTGTTGAACCACTGGGGCGAATTGGGTGCGCCCATCTGCCGGGCCAGCATGGCACAGAACTCCTCGTAGAAAACGAGGGCGTCCTTTTCCGAACTGAAGTAACCGTGCCGCGATCCCCAGTATGTCCAGCAGCCGGCCAACCGGTTGAACACGTCACGGGCGTCGGACTCGCTGCCATAGCGCTGGCCATCGGGAAGTTTCGCCAGTGCTTCTTCGTCGGCGATGCTCCGCTGGAGCCACTCAGGGATCCCGTCGGCAGGAACCCGCTTCAGGATGCGGGGAACCCCCGCCTTGCGGAAATATTTCTGGGCCAGGATATCCACGGCTACCTGGGACCAGTCGGAGGGAGCCATGATGTTGTTCATTTCGAATACCACCGACCCGTCCGGGTTGACGATCTTCGATGTCCTCGCGACGAACTCAATTCCGTCGTAGGGCCCCTTGCCTTCAGTCGTGTACCGGCGCGTGAACTTCATATGAGCAACTCCCCCGGCAATCCGCCAGCCAGTCCGCAGGCAGCCCCCTGCTCCGGACCGAAAACCACACCGGCAAGCTCCGCCGCCAAGGGCGTAACATCCCCATTCTGCCATCCCCCGCATTAAGGGGGGATTGACGGAAGTCAGGTTCATGCCTTGCCGGGAGAAGCCCCCAAAGACCGCCGGACCGCGGGCTGGAACCTGTTAATTCGGGCAAAAACTGGCGTTCAGGAGACGAGTGTCTTCTTCACCTCTACCGTGATGACCCCTGCTCGACGCGACAGCTTGCCTGCCGTTGTGATGAACCCGTTTAACCAGACCGCCCCGGCTTTGTCAACGGAAAAACCACTAGATGTTGTGCCATATATTTAAGTATTACCCCTACATATGGGCATAAGTGGGTGGAAACTATGGGGAGAAACTGGGCAGACAAACCCGGCTCACTTTGAGAAGAATACCCTAACTGTGCGATTCGAAACGAGGTTGGGGCGGGAAAAGCTCCTGTGGATCGTTGCCTGTGGATAAGGCAGATCACTTTGGGCAGCAGGAATCTTTTGGGTGCCTAAATCCCGGCTGTCGTCTCGACAATTTCGACCGCGCCGGGATCGCCGCCGTAACGGTAGAAAATCGCCATGAAGTTCAGCGTCGTATTATTGCCGACATTCATGTTGCTGTTATTGGCTCCCAGCTTGCGCTGGAGTTCGGAATCGAGGTCTTGCGGGTCGGTCTTCTGCAGTCGGTCTACGCTGATCGAATTGCCTGCATACACGGTTTTTTCCTGGAGCACGGCCCCCTGCGGATCCCTGAGCCGCAACCGGACCCTTAGAAAATTCATTGGCGCCCCGCTGCGGTTCACCATTTTCCCCGTGGCCACATAGATCACCTCGCCCGCCAGGTTCGTTACCGGGAAGGTCTGGTCTACCCGTGCCTCGATCTTGGGTTGCGGGGGCGGGAAGTCGGGATTTGTCACCGGGAACGGAACAATGTCCCGTATGAGACGTGCCGTTTCGAGCGACACACCGGGCAGGCTTTCCGGAGCAAACTCGACCATGCTCCTCAAACCAACCGCCAGCAGCATCGTCACACCAACAGTGAGACCGATGATCAGCCCCATCCCCGGACCATCGTCACGGACCGGCTTACGGCGGCTGGAATCTCCCGCCCGGCTCAGGAACTCCAGCGTCTTGGAGGAGTGCGCGTCGAGTTCCAGATTGGCCGTCTGCGTGGGAGGCGGAGGAGCATCCGCGAAGCCCGCCGGGGCGCCTGACAGCAGCGAATCGAAGCTGTCGTCGCTGCCAGGGGCCTTGCCGCCTTTGTTTTTTGGCGGAGGCGGCGCATCGGCAAATACTCCGCCAAATGCATCTCCCGTGCGGTCAACATCGAGCTCGATGTCACCTCCAAAATCGAGGTTTTCACCTCCGTCACCGGAAGGTGGAGGCGGTGGAGGGACTGCCGGGCGCCGGGCGACCGGTGCAGCAGGCCGTTTCGGGGGTGCGGGAGACGGCTTTGGCTGTGGCGGAGGGGCCGATGCGAAGAGATCATCTAGACCATCACCACCACCAGGTGCCGGAGCTGGGCTCGCCTTGGCCTTGCGCGGGGGTGCCGGTGGAATACTGGCAAACGGATCACTGGCAGCAGCCGGGGGAGGAAGAGGTCGCTTGACCGGAGGCTTGGGTGCGGCTGCGGGCGAGGGCTTGTCCATTCCTGCGGAGAAAAAACCGGACAGGTCATCGTCCACTGGCGACTTGGGTGCTGCCGGTTTCGGTGCCGCAGCCTTTTGGGGTAGAGACGCTGGCTTCGGAGCTGCTGGCGGAGGTGGCCCTTTGGGTACATGTGATTTGGTCGACACCTCAGCGAATTCACCCAGATCAAAGCTGTCAAACCCGGCTTTTCCGGAAACCGGACCAGGCTTCGCCGCTGGTGGCGCCTTCGTTGCTGGCGGAGCGCTCGGCACCGGTGGCTTGGGGGCGGCTTCCCCTGCAATAACAGCCGAGCCATCAGGCCGGACGGTGAAAACCGCCGTACATTTGGAACAGCGGATCTTGACGCCTTTGGCCGTAACCTTTTCATCGGCCAATTTGAACTTGGCCTGGCAGCTTGGGCACAGAACGATCATCGGGCTACAACACTATCCGACCTTGGAACGAATTCACCCTGCAACGGCGGACTTCACAATGCGCCCATTGGGCTGGGGACGCCTTTTGCCGAGCCCTCACCAAAATTCAAGCCAGCGCGCCGCGGGCCGGTAGCATAGACGCAAAACTACCTGTAATTCCATCGTTTTTTTGCCGCTAACCGGCCCTGTCTGTTTCTAATTGTTCCATCTTGACGCGCCGCAATGACAAGTGTTATCCACAATAGTCCTGTCCACTAGGGTGGATTGGTCCGGATAAACAGGTGTAAATACCGTCGGCGACCGGGATACCGGAAGCCCCGAGAATCAAACGGGGTTTCGGAACAGCCTTCCGATGCATTAGACTTGTTGTTGTGGCCGCCAGTTTTCGGCGGTGCTTTTGGTGAACCCGATTCCCACTATAAAGGCCCGAACATAATGAACGAAGCAAAACCAGCGGCAGAAGCCACCGAAACCCGGCAGCGGGTCATCAAGCGGTACCCGAATCGCAAGCTCTACGATACCGAACAGAGCTGTTATGTGACTCTCGAAGAGATCGCCGCCATGGTAAAGGCTGGCGTCGATGTACGGATCATCGATAACAAGACGAGTGAGGACATCACATCGGTAACGCTCGCACAGGTCCTTTTTGAAGAAGAAAAGAAAAAGAAGAGCATTCTGGGCCTGAACCTGCTCCGCAAGCTGATTCAGGACGGGCAGGATCTCGTGCAGCGCGGCCTCACCGAAGCCCAGGACCAGATCAACCAGGTCCGGGACGAAACCGAAAAGCAGCTCCAGAAGGTATTCACCCGCAGCGACGTCAAGCTGGAAGACATGAAGGGACTCGTTAGCGAGTTCCTCTCAACCCGCCAGCGCAATCTCGAAACCTTCCAGAAATCACTTGACGAACGAATTCGCTACTGGATCGACAGGGTCCAGCAGGACCAAGACAGTGGAGCTAACGACCGCGAAAGCATCGAGAACGAGATTCGCTCGCTCCGTGAGCGCCTTGCCCAGCTCGAAGACAAGCTCGGCAAGCTGGGCTGATTATCCGGATATCCCGCAGTTATCAGGCTGGCGTCAGGCTGGCTGGTGCCGTTGCAACCGGGCCCTTCAGCTTGAGATAGATATAGGCCATTCCAGCATAGCAGAACGGTCCTGCCAGCAAACTGCCGATCGGAATCAGGCTCGCTGCAAACAGAATCAGGAATAGTGTGCCCAGGGCCATGGATACAGACCAGAAGTATCCCTTGATCAGTTCGCGGCTCCGGCCGAGTGCGCCCATCGCGCCGACGTGGGGATCATCTGCCAGCACCAGAAATGCAAGACACCATACTATTGAAAGATATATTCCCGGAACGACCAGCAGTATCAGGCCGATAGCAATTCCCATCGAACTCAGGATGACTATTCCCCAGCCGGTCAGGAAGCCCGAAAATCCCTGGAACAGATCGCCGACTTCAACATTCTCGCCACGAAGTGCCCGGATACTCAGCCTGAACATCCCGATAGCAGCGGGTGGCAGCAGGATGATGGTCAGCGTCATGACCGTCGCAATGAGTCCGGCAAAAAACAGCGCGAAGAAATTGTCCTTGTACACCTCGAACGAGGCATTCACCATCTTTCCGATTTCAAGCCTGCCGTCTGCCATGTTTCACCTTCGCGGCAGATCGTATCACAGATCAGCCGGCTGGCTCTAGAGCCTTTCTTCCAGCGGTTCCGCGCAGGTTTCGCGACAGGCCCTGAGCATCTCCGCAAGCTCCAGCCCGGTTTCGGGATGTACCCAGTCTTGCCAGACATCCAGGAACGGTTCCAATGCCCAGCGCCGCCCGGCGAGCCCCGGATGCGGCACCCGCAGTCCCGGCAGATTGATCACACGGTCATCCCAGGCGAGGATATCAATATCGATGGTGCGGTCGGCATACTGGCCATCCACTCTCCCGTGGCTATCCGCCCGATCACGCCCAAGGGATTTCTCAACATCGTGGACAACGCCCAGCAGTTCTTCCGGCCCCATGGATGTCGTGACAAGGATTGCGGCGTTGATGAAATCCGGAGAGCCCGGTTTCATGCCCCAGGCTGGGCTGGCATAGAGGCGGCTTTCGGCTTCAAGTCCTGCGCCAGTACGCTCGATCAGGCCGGAAACAGCACGGCGGAGGTTACCAACCCGGTCGCCAAGGTTGGAACCCAGCCCCAGCACTACACGTGAGGCCATCCCGAAAAATCCCTGTAGTCCGGACTAGCGCGAGGCCAGTGCCTTCTCGATCCGGCTGAAGGCGGTTTCCATACGATCCAGATCAACCGTGAGGGCAATCCGGAAGTACCCGGTGCCCGCCTCTCCAAAGCCGGAACCGGGCGTTACCACGACACCGGCCTTCTCGATACAGAAGTCGGCAAACGCCGCATCGCTATCAAACCCTTCGGGAATCTCCGCCCAGACGAAGAAACCGGCCTTCGGCTTGGCGGCCTTCGCACCGATCTGCTTGATTCCCTGCATGGCCAGCGACCGGCGGCGCTTGTAGATCCGGCGCATTTTCTCGACCGACTTGAAGTCCGAGCGGAGCGCAATCGCCCCGGCCCGCTGGATGGCATTGAAGGCGCCAGAATCAACATTCGTTTTCACCTTGCCAAGACCCGCGATGAGCTGGTCGTTCCCGGCGGCCCAGCCAATCCTCCAGCCAGTCATGTTGAAGGTCTTCGAAAGGGAATGGAACTCGATCGCAACGTCTTTCGCGCCCGGAGTTTCGAAAATGGAGAGCGGTTTCTCGGCTTCGTCGTAATATATTTCCGAGTAGGCACAGTCCGTCATGATGATTGTGCGGGTCTTGTGGGCCCAGGAAACCAGTTCCGAGAAAAACTCGGACGTTGCCGTGGCGCCCGTCGGGTTGGACGGGTAACACAGGTAGATCAGCTTGGCCCGGTGGGCGACATCATCGGGTATCTTGCGCAGATCGGGCAGCCATTTCCCCGACTTGGTCAGCTTGGCTTCGTAGACTTCACCGCCCGCGAACCCAACGGCCGTCTTGCCAACCGGATATCCGGGCGAACAGCAGATCGCCAGATCACCCGGGTTGATGAATGCAAGGGGGAAGTGCGCAATGCCTTCCTTGGAGCCGATCAGCGTGATGATCTCAGTGGCCGGATCCAGCGCCGCACCAAACCGGCGAGCCATGAACTCGCCCGCGGCCTCCCGGAAATCCATCGAGCCCTGGTAAGAAGGATACTGATGGGTTGACGGGTCTTTGGCTGCTTCGGCCAGTGCCTTGATAATGAATTTCGGGGTGGGTTGGTCTGGATCACCAATGCCGAGGCTGATGATATCCACGCCCCGCTTCTTTGCCTCGGCGATCTTCCTGTCGATCCCGGCGAACAGGTAAGGCGGCAGATCCTTGATTCGTCTGGCCAACTCAAATTCCGGCATGAACAATCACTCCATCTTCCAGCCGCAGGAGCGGCTGCAATCTCCGCGTAGGGAGACTGTGCCTGTTATCCATGAAAAACGGAAGGGAACCCCGTATCCGGACCTGGCGGCCTCACCTGACCATCCATCACCTATAGAATAGCCCGGAGGCTGGCGGCAAGAACGGCCTAGGGATCAGCGGACGCCCTGAATCTGCTCACCTGCATCAAATTCGCCGGCATTGAGGAAATAGTAATCGAGCGCTTCCTCGGGGGTAATGAATGTACGCGCCGCCCGGCCATGCAGCTTGACCCGGTAGTACGACCTGAACCCTTGGTAGGGATTCCACGAAGCGACTTCCTCCACCAGCCCCCGGCGGCCCTTCTCGATAACATTCACTTCGTCAATCGTGTCCCCAACGCCTGCCATTTCGCTATTTCCTTTTCCGGAACGGCCCCTGACGGACTCTCCAGTGACCGGGCAATTGATAGCTAATCCAGGCAGTTAAGCAAGCGGGAGCCCGCCGGAGACAGCCCTTTTCAGATGATAGAGCCGGACCTATAGTGCGGCCCTTGCGGCCTGCTGCCCAGGCATGGTGTATGGGCGGGCCGACTGGAGCACCTGCGAAAATGCCCTCCTCCCAGGACTATCTGAAGCAGATCAAATCCCAGATCCGGGAAGCCACTGTTGACGACCTTAAGCGTGCGATAGGCGGGCCCAATACACCCGCCCTGATTGACGTTCGGGAAGCTGACGAGTTCGAGCAGGGGCACGTTCCGGGTGCCCGGTTCATTCCCCGCGGATTTCTTGAACTGCGGATAGAGGACGCCGTGAGCGACCGGAAGGTTCCTGTTTACCTGATGTGCGCCGGCGGCGCCCGGTCGGCATTTGCCGCACGGGCGCTCAAGGAAATGGGATACGAGAATGTCTTTTCCGTCGCCGGAGGCTTCAAGGCGTGGAAGGACAAGGGATATCCCGTTCAGGTTCCCCGGACCCTTTCTGCCGACCAGATGAAGCGGTACTCCCGGCATGTGCTGATCCCTGAAGTCGGCATCGAAGGGCAAATGAAGTTGCTGGAGGCGAAGGTCCTGCTGATCGGAGCCGGCGGGCTGGGCTCCCCTTCCGCCTACTATCTCGCGGCGGCCGGTGTCGGGACGATCGGGATCGTCGATGACGATGTCGTGGATGTGTCCAACCTCCAGCGCCAGATCCTGCATACCTCCGAGCGGGTCGGGATGCCCAAGGTCGAGAGCGCCATGGAGACCATCCACGGCCTGAACCCCGATATCCGGGTAGTTCCGTACAAAATGCGAATCACCGCCGAAAACGTTATGGAAATCGTCAAGGACTACGACGTGGTGGTTGATGGCTGCGACAACTTCGGAACCCGCTATCTCGTCAATGACGCCTGCGTACTTCTGAACAAGCCGAATGTCTACGCGTCGATTTACCGGTTCGAGGGACAGGCGACCACCCTGCTCCCCCACGACGGCCCGTGCTACCGGTGCCTGTATCCCGATCCCACACCCCCAGAACTGGCGCCGTCCTGCCAGGAAGCGGGAGTGCTGGGCGTCCTGCCCGGCGTGATGGGACTCATTCAGGCAACCGAGGCCGTCAAGATCATTCTCGGCACCGGCGGGTTACTGGTGAACCGGCTGCTCACCTACGATGCGCTCGCCATGAAGTTCCGCGAAATGAAGATACGCCGCGATCCTGAATGCCGGGTTTGCGGCCAGCACCCGACCATCACCCGGCCGGTGGACATGGATATCACCTGCGCGGTTCCCCAGACCGCCCATACCTGAAACCCGGGATTAACCGCCCCCTACCTGGTTCGTCTTTTCGGTCCGGGCATGTTACCTATGAAGCGTGTCCGCGTATGGATAGCGGACGAACGGTGGAGTGACTGACATGGGAATCGGCGTTACCGAATGGCTGATTATTCTCCTCATCGTGCTGGTGTTGTTCGGCGGCCGCAAGCTGCCGGAGCTCATGAGCGGCCTCGGCAAGGGCCTCAAGAACTTCAAGAAAGAACTGAACCGTCCGGATGAAATAGACGTAACGCCAGAATCGAAAAAGCTTGGCGACAGCAGCGAGACGGACAAATCCCAATCCAGGCCAGAACCCCGGGACAAAGCCTGATACGAACCTGCCGGATCAGTCGATCCGGTATTTCTCGCACCGGTAACGGAATGCACGGAACGTCAGGCCCAAAAGGTCGGCCGCTTCTTTCTTGGCGCCACCAGTTCGATCCAGTGCCTTCATGATCGCCCGCCGCTCGATCTCCCCGATGTAATCCTCAAGACATAGGCCCTCGGCCGGGATATCGAAATCGGCTACTGGCAGCGGTACGCCCCGAAGGGGAAAAATCCCGACAGCGGGACGCCCTTCTCCAGCAGCACCGGCCGGATGGCGAATTGCCCCCTCCGTCTTCTCCCCGCTTCTGGCCGGAAGCGACGCGGGAGTAATGACATCGGCGCTTTCCAGTGCAACCGCACGCTCGATGATGTTCTCCAGTTCCCGCACGTTGCCGGGATAAGGCATTGTCTCCAGAACCGACATCGCTTCCCGCGAAATCGTAGTAATCCGGCGGCCAGTTTCCTGGGTGAACTTGTGCAGAAAGTGCAGGGCCAGCAGCGGAATATCCTCGCGCCGTTCGCGCAGCGGGGGCAGTTCGACCCCCACGACATTCAGCCTGTAGAAAAGGTCTTCACGGAATGTCTTGTCCGCAACCTGCCGGGCAAGGTCGCGGTTTGTCGCGGCAATGATCCGGACATCGACCTGAATGTCATTCTGTCCCCCGACACGCCGGAACGTCCGGTCCTGGATTACCCTCAGCAGCTTGACCTGGAGATCCAGCGGGAGTTCGCCAATTTCGTCCAGGAAAAGCGTCCCGCCCTCGGCCTGCTCAAATAACCCGGCCTTTTCTGCCACGGCGCCGGTAAACGCACCTTTGGTGTGTCCGAACAGCTCGCTTTCGATGAGATCCTTGGGGATGGCACCGCAGTTCACAGCCACGAAAGGCCGGACGGCACGCTTGGATGCGAAATGGATCGCCCTTGCAACGACTTCCTTCCCGGTTCCGGATTCCCCGGTGATCAGGACGTTTGCGCGGGTATCCTTGACCCGTTCGATAACCTCGTAAACCTGCTGGAGCCGCGGCGATGAACCGACGATGCCCCGAAAGCCATACCGCCCCTCGATGGCCTGCCGCAACCCCCGGTTTTCAGCACGAAGCTGCTTGGTTTCCAGACCCTTCCTGACCTTTGCCTTGAGGTCGTCCACATTGAACGGCTTCGTGATGTAGTCGTAGGCCCCCAGCTTCATGGCCTCGACGGCCGTATCGGTCGTGGCGAATGCGGTCAGGAGAATGACAATGGTGTCCGGGTCGGTTTCCCTGGCAGCACGAAGCACGTCAATGCCCGAACCATCCGGCATCCGGATATCGGAAAGTACCGCATCAAAGGGATCGTGTTTCAACAGTGCGGTAGCTTCCCGTACACCGGAAGCGGAGCTGACGAGGTGTCCTTCCTTTTCCAGAAGGATGCCAAGCATCTCCCGGACCGAGGATTCATCATCGACTACCAGGACTGAAGCCATTCCGACAACAGCCTACACGGCCTCTGCACGGCTGGTCGATAGTTCCCCGCTGCTTTCAGCCGGAATACTGCCGGGTATCCGGATGCTGAATACGGTACCGGCTGGACTGGTACTGAGGTCAACCTCGCCGCCATGCAGTTCGACAATCTTGTATACCAGTGAAAGACCGAGTCCGGTCCCTTCTGCCTTGGTCGTATAAAAGGGTTCGAACACCCTCGCCTGCATTTCAACCGGAATTCCCGGTCCGTTATCGGCAATCTCGATCTGGAGGCGCGGGCCGTTCGGTCCGGATTCTTTCCATGCGGACAATCTGATCTTGCCGCCGGGAGTGGTCCCCAGCGCCTGGTCGGAATTTCGAAGCAGGTTCCATACCGCCTGGGTCAGCATGTCCCGGTCTGCCGATATCTGGCCGGCCTCAGCCGCCACAGAAACCGTCAGCCGCGCCGAATCGCTGGCGGCCGACCGGAACTGCAGTCCGATATCCTCCAGCCATTTCTGTACATCAATCTGGCTTGGTTCCAGCGGCTTCGGACGGGCAAACTGCAGGAATTCCGTGATCAGCGTGTTCAGCCGGTCAATTTCCCTGCTTACGATGGCAAAGAGCCGTGATGATGCCATATCTGGCGGCAGGTCATTGCTCAGCATCTGGACACACCCGGATATGGAAGTGAGGGGATTCCGGATTTCGTGGGCGATACCGGCGGCGAGTTCGCCGATGGCCGCCAGCCGGTCGGCTTTCTGGAGCCTCTCTTCGGCACGCTTGAGCTGCGTCAGATCCTGAAAAATGAAAATGTTGCCCTTGGAACGGCCGGTTTCATCGCGAAGCGGCGTCACCGTGAGTCCAAAATACCTGTCTCCGGTATCTCCAATGACACGAACCTCCACGCGATCAATTCCGCCGGGGTTCTTCTCCGCAATTTCGGCGAATGCCGGGAACACCTCCCGGACTCCGGCACCCGTCAGCACCCTGTGTCCCGTCTGGAGAAACTGGTGGGCGGCAGCATTCAGGTAGAGTACCCGGCCCCGGGAATCGGTCGTGACGATGCCACTGGTCAGGTTGGAAACGATTCGCTCATGAAGCTGTTCGAGTTCGCGCCTGTCAACTTCGCTGCGCTCCAGCAGGTCACCTGTCTGCTGCAGGCGTTCGGCGATGTAACTGGTGACGGCACCGGCCGCGAACAGGCTGCCGGACTGGACGAAGACGCTGAACAGGCACTCGGCCAGGTCCGGCGCCTTGAAGAGGAACCCCAGGGTTTCTCGCATGATGGGCTGGGGATAGAGGTAAACCAGAAAGACCGCCGCCGCGTGGCCTGCTGTTCCCATCGCGGCGGCCCAGAAGGCCCATCTCTCACTGAGCAGGAAGCCTGCATAGATCACCACGACGATGAACAGGTAGGAAAACACGCTTGACGGGCCGCCCGACACGACGACCAGGAATGCAATCGTCAGGACATCCACGACCAGCTGGGACTTGGTGAGGAGAATCAGCCGGTTCGGCCGCTCCTCCCACCGGCGGAAAAGGAATGACCAGACGACCGTCGCGGCATAGATGAATGAAATGGTTCCATAGGTAGGCGACAGCACCCGGAGCACGGGCCCATCCTCGATGCGGAACCACTGATAGATCAGGGCCGCCCCGAGAAGGGTGCTGGCCAGAATGACACGGCCAAGCATCACCCGGGGAAGACGCTGGGCAAGTCCCCCCGGATGGCTCATCAGCGACGACACAAGGCCGCCCGGCGAAGAGTTCCTGAGCGGTTCTGGAGCCTGCATAGCGGTTCAGGCCTCTGGGGGGGGGGAGGCCCTGCCGACCGTTAATTGACGGCTTCACCCATCGAGAACACCGGCATGTACATGGCGATCAGGATGTATCCGATAAATCCGCCCAGGACCACGATGATGAACGGCTCCATCAGGGACGTCAGTGCCTCCACGGCCGTATCGACTTCCTCGTCGTAAAAATCGGCAATCTTGCCGAGCATGGTATCCATGGCGCCGGTCTGCTCACCGACCTGGATCATCTGGACCACCATGGACGGGAATATCTTGCTGCCAATCATCGGTTGCGCGAGCGGCTTGCCCTCCGACACGCCGGCGCGGACCAGGTCGACTTCCTTCTGGACAGCGATGTTTCCGGCGGTCTTGGAGACCACTTCGAGTGCTTCCATGATCGGGACGCCGGACGAAATCATCGTGGAGAGTGTGCGCGTAAATCGCGCCACCGCGACCTTCTTGATCAGGTCACCGAGCAGCGGAATCTTGAGCATGCCCCGATCTAGCATTTCCGATGTCCGGGGATTGGAACGCATGGCCCGCACGATAATGAACGGCGAAGCGATGCCTGCGAATATGTAATACAGGTTGGCCACGAACCAGTTGGAGAGGTCAATCGCGGATTTTGTGACCGCGGGGAGTTCCTTGCCGAACCCCTTGAACAGGTTGGCAAAGGTCGGCATGACCTTGACCATGAGCAGGATAACGACGCCGATCGCGACCGTGAGCACACCGATCGGGTAGGTCATGGCGCCCTTGACCTTCTTTCTCAGCGCCTGCGCTTTTTCCATGTAGGCTGCCAGACGCGTCAGAATCGTGTCCAGAATACCGCCCACTTCGCCGGCCGCACACAAGTTGGCATACAACTGGTCGAATGCCTGCGGATGTTTGCGGAGTGCATCAGCGAACGTCGAACCGGATTCGACATCGGACTTGATCTCCGTGAGGATTTTCTTGAACGGTCCCGGCGGCTGCTGCGACATGAGAATGTCCAGACACTGCACCAGAGCCAGACCGGCATCGATCATGGTCGAGAACTGCCGGGTGAAGATAACGATCGTCCGCTGATCGATTCCGCCGAGAATGTGCTTGAGGATCGGCAGGCTGGTCAGATCAATTTCTATGTTTTTCTGGATATTGATGTCGGTAAGGCCCTGAGCCTCCAGAACCTCACGCAGCTTCTCCGCAGACGCGGCCTCGGTGACCTGCTTGATCTTTTCGCCGTTCTTGCGCTTGGCCTTCCAGGTAAAATTCGGCATAAAACCACCTTACGTGGGGAACAATCCCCTCAGCGCAGCGTGGGACTACAGAACTGACTGCCCTGATTTCAGCACCTTATTGTACGTGCCACATGTCCGCTTCGCAAGCGGCAGCAAAGCACCGGCACTTAATGAACTCTTTAATAAACGATTTCAGGAGGGGCCTGCCGTCCGAATGACCTGCTCGCCCCTGATGTGGTGGAAATAGTCCTCGTCCAGCGTTTTCTGGGCAACACCCGCCTTCATCGCCGCACGGGCAACAGCGGCCGCCACGCTCCGGTGAACCGACAGGTTGAGCGGGGATGGCAGCAGTTCATCATCCCCGTGCGCCTCCTGGGCAATCGCCTCGGCGGCGGCAATCAGCATTTCCGGCACAATCCGGCTGGCCTTGGCGTCCAGAGCGCCCTTCCATATCCCCGGATAGCCCAGGATGTTGTTCACGCTGCGCCCGTCAACCGCAATTGCGGCTCCGGCCTGCATGGCTTCCTGCGGATCGATCTCCGGGTTCGGATTCGAGAGCGCCATTACGACCGAGCCCTTGCGTACCCGGTCAGGTTTGAGGAGCCCCTTCACGCCGGTTGTCATCAGCACGATGTCACTCTCAACGAGGATATCGTCCATGCTGCTTTCGATACCGCCGCCAGCCTTGAACCGGGCGACGGCGTCGCTGTTGCGGTCGCATCCCTTGACCGGCTGGCCTGTGTATTTGGCCACCAGCCGTGAAATGGCAAAACCGGCCGCACCCAGGCCCACCTGGCCGACTTTTGCCGTGGCAAGGTCCATGCCGATCTCCTTGCAGGCGGAGATGACGGCAGCGAGGGCGGCGACGGCCGTGCCATGCTGGTCGTCGTGCATCACGGGCTTGTTGAGCCGTTCGATCAGCTTCTCCTCGATTTCGAAGCAGGCGGGAGTTTCGATGTCCTCCAGATGGATCGCGGCAAACGTAGATGAAATCTTCACGACTGTTTCCACGAACTCGTTGATGTCCCGGGTTCCGATCAGGACCGGCCAAGCGTTCAGACCGACGAACTGGGTCAGAAGAGCCGCCTTGCCCTCCATCACTGGCATGGATGCTTCCGGGCCGATGTTGCCAAGGCCCAGCACACGGGAACCGTTCGTGCAGATGGCCACCGTGCTGCCGATGGAAGAGTATATCTCGGCCAGTTCCGGACGCTCGACCACCGCCCGCGACACGTCTGCCACGCCCGGCGTATACACCTTGCGCAGGTCCGCCACCGAACGGATGGGATGGGTAGGCTGGGAGCAGATCTTGCCGCCCCGGTGAATATCCATCACTTCGTCGCGGACTTCCAGCACGTCCACGTCCGGAGCCCGTTTCACGGCATCGAGAATCTTCTGGAGGATCGCCTCGTTCTCGCACAGGATATCAATATCCCGCACCGCATAGTTGTTGCCGAACGAAACCGTCTCGATCTCGCCGACATAACCGCCCTGGTCGCCGATCATGGTCAGCAGCCGGCCGAGGACGCCCGGCATATTGCGGTTCCGGCACCGGAGCGTACGGAGTATCATCGTCTGGTTGAACAGCATGAAGGGATCGTCCTGCGAAAAGCGGTCCGGCAGGGGACAGTTGCACCGGAAACCTCGGGTTAACTAGTAGCGTATCGGCCGGTTCATTTCCAGATGATCCGGACTTTCGCTGGAGTATTTGCACTTATGGGCCAGATTCTCGTCACCGGTGGAACCGGATTCGTCGGTTCGGCAGTGGTGCGTGCCCTGTGTACCGAAGGTGAACGCCCCCGCGTGCTTGCCCGCAAGGGGTCATCCACGGAGAATCTGGATGGGCTCTCTTACGACCTCATTCACGGCGATCTTGGCGATGTGCTCTCGATCGCGTCAGCAATGAAGGATGTCGAATACGTCTTTCATACCGCCGCCGTCCATAAAGTGACCGCACCGCGCGAGGAGATTATCACCGCCAATGTGCTGGGCACCCGCAATGTGCTGGAGGCCGCGGCAAAGGCAAAGGTCAAACGGTTTGTCCACACCTCTTCCACCGCTGCCATTGGTTCGGCGCCACCGGAGGGTCTTGCCGATGAAGAGACCATATGGGATCTCGGACCGCTTGAAGTGCCTTACCTTGATTCCAAGTTTCTGGCCGAACGCGAGGTCTTGCAGTGGATCCCGCGTGGCCTCGACGCCGTGATCGTCAACCCTTCAGCCCCGATCGGCCCCGGCGACCGCATTCCCGGTCCCACCGGTGCCGTCCTGCTGTCGTTCGCCCGGCGCCCCTGGCCGTTCTACTTCCAGGGAACCCAGAACTACGTGGACGTGGATGACGTGGCCGATGGCCATCTGAAGGCGCTCAGAAAGGGCCGGACCGGGGAGCGCTACCTGCTGACACATGCCAACTTCACCATGAAGGAGATGGTCCGTGAGGTGGCCCGGGCCGCCGGGAAGCACCCGCCCCCCATCGGCATACCGGTCCCTTTCCTTCAGATCGGAGCGCGAATCGGCGCATTGATCACGCTCGGCGCCCTGCCCCACAAGTCGGCTGATTATCTGGAAAAGCGTATTGCCTACGCCAATACCAAGGCTATCAAAGAACTGGGATTCAGTCCCCGGCCGATCGGGGAGAGTTTCGACAGGGCCATCGCCTATTTCCGGAGCAAGGGCTGGATGTAACGATGCCTACCCCTTCTTCTTCCCTTGTTTCTTGAGTTGACCGTACACGGTATACATCGCCCCTATGGTCACAATAATGATGGCCACGACAATCGGCATCGCCCACTCCGAGTCCCATACGCGCAGGTAAAGCTCCAGCAGGAATCCGGCGAGAATCACGTAGAAAAGGCTCGATATGACGTAGCCCGCCAGAGAGCCCAGAAAGAATATCTGCGGCCGGAGCGCCGAGACGGCGCAGACGGAGTTGAACATCCCCATGGCCGTGGGAGGAAATCCGCGCAGCAGGGCCACGGCCCAGAAACCGTGCTTAAGGATACGTTCTTCCCACTGGACCGCCTGCGCCGGAAGCCGGTCACGCACCCAGGCAGCGATGGCCCAGCGGATCACCATGAACTGGATCAGGGCGGAGACTGGCAGGATCAGCGAGAACGCCAGCCAGGTTTTAACCTCACCCATGAGGCCAATGCCGATCGCTGCCACCACACCTCGTGGGAAACCAAAAATGCCGAAAAAGAAAATGAACCCCAGGTAAAAGGGGACCAGATTCGGTCCGACCTTCGGGTCAGCCTGCCATTTGTCGAACGTTTGACGGATCGAATCAGGAGACGGCAGTCCGATACCGAGTTTCCATGCAACCAGGGCAAACAGGGCCGCTCCTGCAAGCAGAATGCCGACACGAAGACCGGTTCTGGGTTTGGATTCAGACACCGGATCTACTCCTCGTCGCATCCATCATGATCCGGGAATTCAGCCTCGGCGGTTTCGAGCATTTCTGAAGGCAAGTCATCGAACCTGCGGCGCACCAGGGAAACCGGGAACCCGCGCCGGACGATTTTCAGGGCGAGCCGCTGGCGGGCCTTCAGGTCGGCCGGCAGTTTCGCGGGAAGCATCCGGGCAAGGGCCTTATCCACCGGGGTTTCCGTCTCCATCTGGTCGAGTGCCCGGTCGATCGCGGACTTCGGGAAACCCCGTGTAACGAGCCTCGCCCTCACGGCGAGCCCCCAGTAACCCCGCCCGCAAAGGGTCCGGGCAGCCGCCTCGGCGTCCCGTTCCTCGTTGAGGAAATTCCGGTCTTCGACGAACCGGACTCCAGCCTCAATTTCATCGGGACCGTAATTGCGCTGCCTCAGCTTGCGGGCCAGTTCCCGGCGGGAATGGCCGGAACGGCTAAGCAGGTCTACCGCTTTTACGTGGGCCGGCGGCTTTTCGCGGGCATTCTTCTTACGGGCTGGATGGCCGGACATCGCCCGCATCCCTTCTGCTGCCGCTCATTCCAGCTCAAGATCGCTGTCGTCACCACCGTGCGCCTGCTCCAGTTCGCCTTCGGCCGCCTCGCCAAACTCGTCGAAGTCGGTATCCGAGGTGCCGGAAATACCCGACACGCGAAGTGCGAAGTCGTCAGGATTGGAGCTCTGCCGCAGGGCCTCCTCATAGGCGATGGCGCCACGCTTGAAGTGGTAGAAAAGCGACTGGTCGAAAGTCTGCATACCGTAGGTCTGGAAACCCTTCTGGATGGCGGACCGGATTTCCTTGACCTTTTCCTTATCCTCCATGCACTCGCGGGTGCGTGCGGTGGAGACCATTACCTCCACCGCCGCCACGCGGCCCTTCCCGTCCTTGGTGGGCACCAGCCGCTGGGAGATGATTCCCTTCACAATACCGCCAAGCTGCAACCGGACCTGGTTCTGCTGATACGGCGGGAACGCCGTCACGATACGGGTGATTGTCTCGGCCGCATCCAGTGTATGCAGGGTCGAAAACACGAGATGCCCGGTTTCCGCCGCCGTGAGGGCGATCTCGATCGTTTCGAAATCGCGCATTTCGCCTACCAGAATCACGTCCGGATCCTGGCGAAGGGCTGACCGGAGCGCCTGTGCGAAGCTGACGGTATCGAAGCCGACTTCCCGCTGGTTGATGATCGATTTCTTGTCACGATGCAGAAACTCGATCGGATCCTCGATCGTCATGATATGAGCCGTTCGGCTCTGGTTTACATGATCGATCATTGCGGCGAGTGTCGTGGACTTGCCCGAACCGGTGGTCCCGGTCACGAGCACCAGTCCGCGTTCATACATGGCGATCTTTTTCAGCACCGGCGGCAGGTTGAGCTGGTCAACCGACAGGATATTGAACGGTATCGACCGGAGCACCATCCCGATGGTGCCCCGCTGCTGGAACACGTTGACACGAAAACGGCCAAGCCCCGGCACGCCATATGCCAGGTCACATTCGTTAAACTCCTTGAACTTGTTTTTCTGGGCGTTGTTCATGATGCCAAACGCCATCTTGTTGACGATATCCGGAGTGAGCCGTGGGGCATCCTTGAACGGCGTCAGGGCCCCATTCAGACGCAAGATCGGCGGCAATCCCGCCTTGATATGAATATCCGAACTCCCCCGGCTGAGAGCCGTCTTGAGGATTTCGTTCAGCTCCATTGGGAACCTCTCCCCGCAAATCAGGAATAAACGCTACGGCCGGGAGCTTACCCGATCAGGGAGAATCGGCAACTCCCCAACGCGCGTAAGCGTTATTTCGACAGCAACTCTTTTGCGCGTGCCAGTGCGTTTGGAATCCCCGTAGGGTCGTTCCCGCCGGCCTGGGCCATGTCGGGCTTGCCACCACCCTTGCCCCCGATCAGTGGAGCGATCTCCTTCACGATCGCACCGGCGTTGACCTTGTTTTTGAGGTCCGCCGTCGCCGCCACGATAAGGCCGGCCCTGCCCTCATTCTCCGAGGCCGCGACGACGACTCCTGAGCCCAGCTTTTCCCTCGCCCGGTCGGCAAACTCGCGCAGCGTTCCGGCATCGGCGCCGTCCAGCCGGTGAACGATTTTCGCAACCGGACCGGACCGGTCGATAAGCGAACCAATGTCGGCCCTGCCTTCTCCGGATATGAGCTTGCGCTTCAGCTTGTCCACCTCGTGCTCAAGCTCTTTCACCCGCTCCAGGAGTTTCTCCACCCGCGCCGGTATATCTGCCGCCGGGACCGCCAGCTTCTCAGCCAGCGACTCCAGTGTCCGTTCGGCGCGGGCAAACTCAGCCAGCGCCGCCTCGCCCGTCACGGCGGTAACACGTCTGACTCCGCCTGCCACGGCTTCTTCGCGGATGATCTTGAACAGGCCGATATCCCCGGTATGGGAGACATGGGTTCCACCGCACAGTTCCATCGAGAAGTCACCCATCCGGATGACGCGCACCTCATCACCATATTTCTCGCCAAAGAGCGCCATCGCTCCGGCCTTGCAGGCCTCATCGTACGATGTCACCCGTGCGTCGACCGGATCGTTCCGGCGGATCGCCTCGTTCACCAGCGCCTCGATGGTGGTGAGTTCCCGGTCGTCCAGCCGTTTCTGGTGCGAAAAGTCGAACCTGAGCCGGTCGGCAGCGACCAGCGATCCAGCCTGGGAGACGTGCGTACCAAGCGTGCGACGGAGGGCCGCATGCAACAGGTGTGTCGCGGAATGGTTGCGACGTATGCGCTGGCGGCGCACTTCGTCGATATGCAGTTCGATGGAATCGCCTACCTTCAGCGTTCCCTGCTCCACGTGCCCCCGGTGGACAAACAGGTTTTCCAGCGGCTTATGCACGTCATCCACACGGACATGGGCCGTGCCGGTCCGGGCATTACCCGTATCCCCCACCTGCCCGCCGCTTTCCCCGTAAAACGGCGTCCTGTCCACTATGAACTCGATATCGGCGCCTTTGTGGACTTCACTTACCGGCTGTCCGTGGTGAATGATCGCCGTGATTTTCGCACTCACCTGCGGCGTTTCATATCCGGCAAAAAGCGTCTTCTGGCCGGCGAACTTCTGGTAAACTTCGTCGGCCGCCGCCGTAACCTGGCGGGCCGCGTCCCTGGAGCGTTCACGCTGGGCATCCATCTCTCTATCGAATTCCGCCTCGTCCACCTCGAACCCCATCTCGCGGCCCAGCGTGAGCGTGAGATCCAGCGGAAAACCGTAGGTATCGTAAAGCCTGAACGCGAAGGAGCCGTCGAGCCGGCGGGGCTTTCCCTTCTGCTGGTAGGTATCGAGGATCGCCAGTTGCCCCTGCAGAAGGTCCAGTCCCTGCGACAGTGTCTTCAGGAACAGTTCTTCCTCGGTCCGGATCGCCTCCCGAATATAGCCCTCTTTCTGCGCGATCTCCGGGTAGACATCGCCCATTTCGCGCACGACAGCGGCGGCCAGGCCATTGAAGAACGGCTTTTCCATGCCGAGTTTCTTGCCGTGCCGGATCGCCCGCCGCATGATGCGCCGGAGAACGTACCCACGGCCTTCGCGTGACGGCAGCACGCCGTCGCCGATCAGGAATACCGCGGCCCGGATATGGTCGGCCAATACCCGGAGCGAACTGTCCGGTTCAGAGCTTGCACCGAATCTGGTGCCAGTGATCTTTTCGGCATCCGAGATGATATTCCGGATGGCATCGGTCTCATAGTTGCCGTTCGCCCCCTGAAGCACCGCCGCGATACGCTCCAGCCCCGCGCCCGTATCGACCGAGGGCTTGGGCAAAGGCTCCATGCGGCCGTCAGCCTTCTGGTTGAACTGCATGAAGACGAGATTCCACAGCTCAATATAACGCTCGTTCACGTCGTCCGGTGACCCGGGTCCGCTGCCCTTCATCGGATCACTGTCGCCGAGGTCAATATGGATTTCAGTGCATGGTCCGCAGGGGCCTGTGTCTCCCATGCGCCAGAAGTTGTCGGCCTCGCCCATCTTGAGCACACGGCCCGGCAGCACGTCCGTATGCTTTTTCCAGAGTTCGCCCGCCTCGTCGTCCTTCTCGAAGATCGTCACCCAGAGCCGGTCCTTCGGAAGCTGGAGGACACCGGTAAGGAACTCCCACGCAAACCTGATGGCGTCTTCCTTGAAATAGTCGCCAAAGGAAAAGTTCCCCAGCATCTCGAAGAATGTGTGATGACGGCGGGTAAAGCCGACGTTTTCCAGGTCGTTATGCTTGCCCCCCGCCCGGACGCACTTCTGGCAGCTCGTCGCCCGGCGATAGTCCCGTTTTTCCTCGCCAAGAAAGGTCCGCTTGAACTGGTTCATGCCGGCATTGGTGAACAGGATGGTTTCATCTGTCTTTCCCGGCGCCAGCATCGGCACCAGTGAAGACGACGGCACGCGCCGGTGGCCCTTCGACTCGAAGTAGGTGAGAAACGCCTCGCGCAATTCGCGAGTGGTCATCCGTTTTCCAAAGGGTCTGGCCATAAATCCCGTATCTTTCCCGCAGGTTGACCGGCCGCCGGGGGCCGGACCGGGCTATATAGAGAGACGGCTCGCCCGGCTCAAGGGGTGGTCTCCGGTACAAGGTATTCCCCGTTTGCCCATGAGCTCCTTTCCGGCCAGAACTACGCCATGAATACCGTCGAGTTTTTCTACGACTTCTCCAGCCCCTGGACCTACCTTGCACAGACGCAGATCGAGGCCCTCTGCCAGCGGAACAACGCAAGGCTCCGCTACCGGCCGCTGTTTCTGGGCGGGTTATTCAAGACCACAGGCCATACGCCCACGATGAGCAACCCGCTCAAGTGGAAATACAGTCTCGCCGACATGGAAGATTGGGCATCACATTACGGCGTCCCCCTCAAGATGCCCTCACGTTTTCCCATCAACACGCTCGGCGCGCTTCGGGCATCGGCCGCAATAGAGAAAGCCGGCCATGACCCTGCCCGTTTCATCGGAGCGGTTTTCCGGGCCTACTGGGCCGAGGACGCGGATATTTCGAACCCGGACGTGCTGGCCTCCCTGCTCGAAAAATCCGGAGAGGACACAGAGGCCATCCTTGCCGCTACCCAGACCGAGGAGATCAAGAGCGCCGTCAAGGAATCCACCGATGAAGCCCACCGGCGCGGGGTATTTGGCGCTCCGTCATTCTTTGTGGGCGACAAGATGTTCTGGGGGAATGACCGGCTCCAGTTCCTGGAGAACTGGCTCAAGCGGCATCCGGCATAAAAGGCCCTAACGCATCTCCAGCGCACGGCGGTACAGGCCGCGGTATTCAGCCGCGGACCGGCCCCATGAAAAATCCTTTCGCATGGCGCGTCGCATGGCGGTTGTCCATGCCGCCGGATCGGTCCGGTACAAGGCCAGTGCCCTATCCAGCACATGCCGGAGGGCTCCGGCCGTAGGACCGCTGAAAAGAAACCCCGTCCCTGTATCGGGATAATCCGCCAGATCAGTGATCGTATCGGCGAGACCACCGGTCCGGCAGGCCACCGGCAGGGCGCCATACCGCATCGCTTGCATCTGGATGAGCCCGCAGGGTTCATACCGGGACGGGATCAGAACCATGTCGGCGGCAGCAATCAGAAGATGTGACAGATTTTCATCGAAACCGATCCGGACCGCAACGCTTCCCGGGAATGTCCGTTCCAGAATCCTGAGCCCTTCCTCAAGTTCAGGATCGCCTGACCCCAGTGCAACGAGACGGGCACCCTGCTGGATGGCCGGACCCAGTGCTTCCAGCGCAACATCGATCCCTTTCTGCCAGACAAGACGGCTCACCAGGGCGATGAGCGGCGGCCGTTCTCCGCCGAGCAGGCCAAAACGGTCAAATACCTCCTGCTTCAGCCGCCCCTTTCCGGCCAGATCATCCACACTGAAATGGTGTGCGAGGAATCTGCCTGTTTCGGGGTTCCATGCCCGCTGGTCAATGCCGTTCAGAATACCCCGGTAACGGTCCCCCAGATGCCTGAGCAGGCCGTCGAGGCCAAAACCAAGATCAGGTGCAAGCGTTTCGCTGGCATGGGCCGGGCTGACCGTATTCACAAGGTCGGCGGACTGGATGCCCGCCTTGAGGAAATTGAAGGTGCCGTAGAACTCCAGAGGGCCCCCGTTCAGATGGCTTTCAATTTCGTTCCATGGGATGGAAAGAAGGCCCAGCGCACTCATCGGGAACGATCCCTGGTATCCGACATTGTGGATGGTGAGCACAATCCCCGGACGGCGGTCCGGCCACGGAATCACATGCCGTGCGAAAAAGGAAACCAGCGCTGCCTGCCAGTCATGGACATGAAGGATGTCCGGCCTCCCACGAACGGCCAGTTCAGTTACGGCGCGGGCAAAAAACGCGAACCTCCGGTCGTTGTCGGGATAGTCCTGCCCCTGCTCGCCATAAAATCCCGGCCGTCCAAAAAATGCCGGTGCCTCGACGATGGTCACGATCAGGCCATCCGGTGTTTCCAGCGATCTCAATTCCGCCGGTTCGTCGTGGCTTCCGAGCGGGACCGATATGTAGCCGTCATGATGACTGAAGTCCTCGCGCCGGACAGATGCATAGCCCGGAACAAACACCCGGACTTCGTCACCGGTCCGGGCGAGTTCACCCGAGAGTGCCGCGACGGCATCTCCCAGTCCGCCCGATTTCGCCCACGGAGAACACTCCGACGAAACCATCCAGATTCGAGCCATCAGCGGACGGACTCCACAGGAATCAGCCAGTCCGGCGATGGAAGCGCCGCCGTCCGCTCGAGGTCCCGCAGGATCGAGCAGGCATCCTCCGGCCTGACAGGATTCACTGCAAGGCCCGCCTCCCATGAAACCGGAACGTACATTTCCAGTTCCGGGCGGATCACAATCTGCCATGACGGCACCGACGCCACTCCTGCCGGATGCCGCCACACCCGTAGTGCAAGCCTGATCGGCGGTGACTTCAGCGCCAGTTCCAGCCGGCGCCAGATATCCCGGATAAGCCCGGCAAGCCGATCCGGCTCGCACAGGTCCACGAAACTGATGGCAGGCTCAACAGGCGAAATCACGATTTCAAAGGGGTACGGCTGGGCATAGGTAGCAAATGCCACGAACGGCCCGTGCGCGATTACACGCCGGTGTTCGGGGTGCGGGCCGTCGTCCAGCAGGGAGACGGAAGCCCTGAACGGCTGCGGAAAGGCGAATACCTGGGAATGTGGATGAGACTGCCGGCCGGTGCCTTCCGACCGGTGGACCAGGAAGAAATTCAGGCGGCTATCGTTCATCAGGTCGCCTATGCGGCTTCGCCAGGCCGAGATGACATCCACCAGCAGGTCCACCGGATAGTCCCTGAGCAACGTGGCGTGTTCCGGCAGTTCGATCACGACTTCGTGCGCACCAAGGCCATCGCGCCGTATTTCCTGATGATCGTGCCGGGGTGGCGCGGCTTCGATGCGGAGCAGTGGATACTGGTTCGGAATAACGCGCAGGGACCACCCGGATCCGTTTGAAACGAACCGGTGGTTTCGCAACGTGAAGAGATCGCGCCCGCATGCCTGCTCATGACCAGGGCAGAACGGACAGTCAGCCGCAGGGACAATCTTCCCCGTCCTTTCGGCCGGCCGCACTGCCGCCTCCGGCGCGATCAGCACCCAGGCTCCTGACGGCTGGTGATAACGATATTCAGACATAAACAGAAGCCAGCCGGACCATTCCGGTTTCAGACGGCGCTCCAGCCCGTCAGGCGCAAAACCCCTGACGGGATCTGTATACGCACAGGCCGGGTTTCAGTCCATGCGCCTCCGCTTTGCACCCGGAGTCGGACAATCACATATCCGGCCTCATCGTGAACCACCAGCGGACATCGCAACTTTCCCTCCAGCACCTGCCGGTACACCACGACAGCGTCCCACTCTGGTGGTACTTCGCCAGCCAGCTGGTAGCCACTTCCATCCAGCCGAAGCGAGAACGTATGCCCGCCGTCAGTCCCGCCAATTACGACCTCCAGAACCTCCGGGGCATGGGTTAGCCCATCAACCCGGAACATCAGTTCCTGCTGGGGACTGAACCCTATATGAAAGGCATCAAACACCGGACCGGAACGGGCCATGGTGCCGCCGATCATGAACTGATCGGCACCGAAATGGGCTGCCGACGCCCATTCAAAGTAACTGTTCGCGAGGCCGTCGATCTGGCCATCCACGCGGGCCTTGGCGCCAACGACAAGACGCTCCGCGCCACCAGCAAAACGGAAAGCTGACAGCCGCCCCGGCTCCACCGGACGGTCCAGCGCACGCCAGGCCGCTTCCAGATGTGACTGGAACAGGTCGTGGAAGTTGAACCGGTGCTCGGTGGCGAACTGGCCATCCATCCACCAGAACCAGTCGCTTCCCTCGGCGGCAAGCATAGCCTCCATCGCCTTTGCATTCTGTGTGGATTCCGCAAGTTCCCAGAGTTCCCGGCGGGTAAAGTTGAGGGCTTCCCATGCGGCATTCTTCTGTTCTCCTCCGATCCAGATGGAAAACCGCCCGTTCACCCAGCCCCCGGCGCGCAGATGCGTGACCCGGCGGGCATGCCCGCTCGAAGCGCCGATGCTCTCCGACATCGTGGCGAGCCTGATACCGGGACTGTCTTTCACCGCCGCTTCGAGTGCCGACAGAAACTGCCAACCGGCACCGGGATAGGTTTCCCACGGGTTCTCTCCATCCAGAATCACACAGACCACCGGTGCCAGGCTGTCCGATAACGAAGCGATCGACCGCACCCCCTCCATAATATCCTGTGCGGCAGCTTCCGGGTTATCACGGGCATACCGGAAGCCGATCCGGTCCGAATAGTCGTGGCTCCGGAAGGCAACCAGAAGCGAACCGTCATCCGGGCCCGCTCGCCAGGGCCTGCAGATATCCGGTGAAGCATCGTCCAGACGTGCCGACCGGTGGAGGACTTCCTCGTCGGTCGCAATCCACTCGACTCCTTCCGAGGCAAACAGCCGGGCGGCGGCCTCCGAAACCGCCCCCTCGGCGGGCCACATCCCGCGGGGACGGCGGCCGAATCGGCTGTTCATGAACTCCAGCGACCGGTGAACCTGCTGCCGGGCATCGCCGATGCAGCCGTAGGATGACGGGAGCATCGCATCAGGCATCGCCTCGCGTGCGGAATCGGTGTCAATCAGGAGAGGCAGAATCGGGTGATAAAACGGCGTCGTGGACAGTTCCAGACGGTCCGACTCCCACTGGCGGCGGTACAAGGGGACAATCCGGCCGAGAATCTCGCTGGATATCCGGTCGAGCACTGCCGCATCCTCGTCCCGGTAGTCCCGGCCCTGGCGGGCCAGTTCATCAATGGCGGGGAAATCCCGCCGGGCGGCGAAACCGAACCATGCCAGTTGAAACAGGACTCTCAGGTCCCGGAAATCCTGATCGGTAAAATCCCGCCAGCCGTCATCCTCGCCCATCCGGCTCCACGCGTCATCCCGTTTCCTGTGCAGTTCGGCATAACGGGGAAGCGGGGCGATCATCGTTTCCGGGTGCGCCGAGAAGAAGTTGCGAAGCAGGAACCGGCGGCCCGCCGGGGTGAGACTGGAAGCGGGACTCAGGGCCAGCTCCCGGAAACTGTCCGTGCCACCATCCAGATAGGACTCCACCTGCATGATGAGCGACGGAACGAGATTTATCGTCCAACGGAGTCCCGGCAGGAGGTCCGGCAACCGGGCGAAGTCGTAGTATGACCTGACCGCATGAAGCCGCACCCACGGGGCAAAGCATTCCCGCTCGCCCGGCAGCCGGTACAACGGCTGGTGCATATGCCACAGGAAGGCGAGGCGAATGTCCTTCAAGTAAAGGTTGCCCCCGCCGGCACCACCACCACGCCGCTTTCGGTCACCGTGAAGCCCCGGGCCCGGTCGGCATCCAGCTCGTATCCGATCACCGTATCCGGCGGAATCCGGACGTGCTTGTCGACAATCACCCGCTTCAGTTTCGATCGGCGGCCGATATCCACGCCTTCAAAGATCACGCTCTCTGCAACGGTTGCGTAGGAGTTGATCCGGACCCTTGGGCTCAGGATCGAGCGGTCTATAAGACCGCCCGAGACGACGACGCCATCACAGACCAGTGAATCAGTCGCCACGCCGATACGGGACGTTTCACGGTCCGCGAAGACAAACTTCGCCGGCGGATGATGTTCACGGGCGGTGATCAGGGGCCACTCACGATTGTACAGGTTGAACTCGGGACTTACTTGGATGAGGTCCATCGACGCCTTCCAGTAGGCATCTATCGTTCCTACGTCGCGCCAGTAGCCCACTTCATTCGGGTTGCTTCCCGGAATGATATTCCGGGAAAAATCATAGGCGTGCAGGTTCATGCGTTCCACCCAGGATGGCAGCAGATCCCTCCCGATGTCGTGGGAGCTGCCCTCCTTGCCGGCGTCCTCGGCGAGCATTCTCTCCAGCGCATCCAGGCTGAAAATATAGTTTCCCATTGACACCAGGGACTGACCGGGCCGCCCCGGCATTTCGGGTGGATTGGCCGGCTTCTCGACAAAACTCGTAATCCGGCCAGTATCGTCTATTCCGATACAGCCGAACTGGCTTGCCTCCGAGCGGGGTTGCGGAATAACCGCCACACTGACATCGGCCATGGCGCGCTCATGCTCGGCAACCATCTGCCGTATATCCATGCGGTAGATATGATCGGCGCCAAACACCGCCACATAACGGGGCCGGTCCCTTCGGATGTAGGTGAGATTCTGCCAAAGGGCATCGGCCGACCCCAGATACCAGCCCTTGTTCTGCCCTTCCGTTGCCGGGATGGTTTCACAGAACTGGCTCAGTTGCGACGAAAATGTCCAGCCGCGGGACAAATGCCGGATCAATGAGTAGCTCTGGTACTGGGTCAGCACCATGATCCTGAAGATGTGCGAATTGACCAGGTTCGACAGCACGAAATCGATCAGGCGGTAATGTCCACCGAACGGAACGGCCGGCTTGGCCCGGCTCGTGGTTAGGGGCTTCAGACGCGTACCGGCGCCTCCTGCCAGAACAATGGCCAGCACATCGCCTCCCGATGCGAAATTCATACTTCTTCTCCTTCGGTCGAGGCCATAAAAGGCCAGTCGCCCTTCACGGGCATCTGCCCAGAAACCTGCCAGCGGCCTGTTTCCAGTCCCCGGACGAGATCGATAAACCGCTTCAGGTGGTCTTCAACACGTTTCCGGGCATAGGTGGAATGGGCCCCGCTGGCGAGCATGAAAGGCCAGTCCGATGCCTGAGCCAGCATCAGCTCGTTCACACACCCTCGCCAGGCCAGTTTCAAGGCTGCGCCTTCTCCAAGATTCAAATGCGCCAGACGGCGTCCGGCTTCCAGCAGCCGGGAGGGAATCCAGTCGTTAGCGGGATTCAGCCACATCTCCGAATAGCCTCCCTCTCCCCAGCTTCCTGACGATGGCTCGGATATCTCATGCAGAGGAAAACGGTTGAGATATCCGGATGGTGTTACCGTCTGGATGCCGGTGCTTTCCTCCACAGACAGTTCGAGCACCTTCTCCAGCCAGTCGGGGCCTTCAAACCACCAGTGTCCGAACAGTTCGGCGTCATAGAGAGACGTCACCAGCGGAGTGCGGTCTCCGTGCATTGGCTGCCCGGCCAGACGGCCAGCGAGTTCCCTGACGAACTGCTCCGCATGTTCGTTTACCCGCCGGAGCGCCATGGCCCGGTCATACGGCATTTTCTGTTCTTCCGGACCCGTGACCCGCCGGTATTTGAAACCGGTTGGCCCCCTTCCGATGCCACCCCACAGAAACGGCGCAAGTTCCAGCTCGCCCAGTTCGTATCCGGCGTCATGGTAAAAATCCCGATAAACGGGATCGGCCGGATATCCATCCCGCGAACTCCACACCTGGCGGGATGTCAGTTCATCGCGGCCGAAGAATATCACGCCAGCCGGGCTCACCACCGGAGCATAGGTCCCGTCCACCGGACTGTGCGATCCGTTACGGAATGCGTGCGCATCAACAAACGTGTGCCGGACGCCGACACGGGCCAGAACTTCATCGAGCCCTTCCATGTATCCGCATTCCGGAAGCCAGAACCCCTCCGGCCGCCGGCCCAGATGGCGTTCAAAAACATTGAGCCCCATGGTGATCTGCCGCTCAACCGATTCCGGATCGGCCGCAAGGATCGGAAGATAGGCATGGGTAGCTGCCGTAGTCATCAGTTCGATCATTCCGCCGGCTTCGAGGTCACCAAATGATTCCAGCAGCATTCTTCCGTGATGACTTTCCCACTCATCACGAAGCCAGGCGATCCGGTCCCGGTAGAAGTGAACCACCGGCTCATACACGGTGCCCTTCAGCCGCTGGCTTTCGTGCCCAGAGAACCGCTCCAGCTTGCCCAGGTAACGGTCAAGACGCCCGCAGAGCAGCGGATCCGCCAGCATCAGGATGAGAGTGGGGCTCAGGGAAACGGTCAGACGGGCCTGCACATTGCGCTGGTGCAGCCGGTCAAGAACTGCCAGAAGCGGCAGATAGCATTCCAGCACAGCCTCAAAAAACCAGCTCTCCTCGCGGTACTCGGGGAGCTCCGGATGCCGCACGTACGGCAGATGTGCATGGAGCACGGGCATGAACAGTCCGGAGCAGTTCACAATCCTGCGGCAGGTCCGGGCCAGAGCCTTCCGCCGCTGGCATGCGCCCCCGCTACGCCCCTGCGCCGTTGTCCCCTTTGAAATTCACCGGAACTGACAGTCATGGTCCCAGCCGGCTCTTCCTCATGCTCAGGCGACAGATCAGGACGGACGGATGGAGCCGCGAGCAATTCTGCTGCTGTCCCCCAGACGACGGGACCGGAACCTGCCCGTGTGCGGGGCATCCGGGCAACACGGCTTTCCATGCGGGATTCGAACTTGGCCGCAGCATTGAACCCGATCCGGATCCGGATATAGCAGTCACTCATACCGGCCTTCACATACACTGGTCCGTCTGACACCCTGAGCGGCTCATCCGAAATTACCGTCCAGTGAACGCCGTCGGCGCTCCATTCTACCCGGCAGGTTGCGCTGGAGGCGTCATTTCCAAAAGCCGCATAGGCTGCCGCAGGTTCCAGATAAAAAAAGAGTGTCCAGGGATCGCGGACGAGAAGATCAAACGGCCCGGCTCCTGTTCCATCGGAAGAACCGGCTGACCGTATTTCACCTGTTGCTGCTTGCCGCAATTTCCGGCTGTGGGGCTGGGAATCCCCCAGGCGGCCCGAGAGCTTCCGGGCAGTATCGGGTCGCTCACCGGGGGCCGGCGCAGGCCATTTCCCGGCCGGAGCGGGAGTCCGATTGCCATCCCGGCGGTTTCCACCAGACAGCCCGATGCGGCGGGCCAGATACCGGAAAAACCTGATAATGAGACGAATCATCGTGACGTCCGGGCCAGAACAGCTCTCCTGCATAGTGCCAGACAGCGACGGACTTCGCCGCCCTCGGTACACCACGGTTCTAGCACGTTCACATTTACGAAACGATCTTTCAGGATCGGATAGGCCCCGCCGTCCCCGATATCGGGAAAATGGCGCAACAGTTCCTCATGGTGGCGGGCAAGCCGGTTACGCCAGGCTGCCGCGTCCTTCATCTGCCCGTTGCTGTCAAGGAACTGTAACAGGCGGTCGAGGCACCCGTATGCCCGTCCGGCGAGAAATCCCGCAAACGGCACCGTCACTTGCCCGTTTTCGTTCACCGACGCCCACATGCCGACCACATCAAGCTCGGGGAGGTCAATTCCCAGCTCCACGCGCCGGCGCCTCAGCGTCTGACCGGCACTGGCTTCACCGTTTCTTGCTTCCGTGTAACCGGTTTCCAGAACGTCCAGATAGTACCGCGCCTCCCGGAGGAGCCGCAGGGCATCGGTGCCGGCCAGATCGGCAGAACCGGTACCACGCGGCGATTCCGTCTCCGGTGTTGCCGAACCTTCGCCGCCGTTCTCGTCGGCCAGCATATCCAGAAGAAAGTGCGCTGGTTGCCTGTCGCCGGACATGAGCCCCCCTTCAGTTCCTAGTCTAACACCCTGCCCATACACGCCTTATGATTAACGTCATCGCCATGGTGTCCTCCCCCGTTAACCATTACGCTCGAAGGCGCGCCCCATTGCCGGAAAGGTACCCAAATGCCCCAGTATATCCGCTGGTTCGAAGACATCTCCATTGCCGACGTTCCCCTGGTCGGAGGCAAGAATGCATCGCTGGGTGAAATGGTCCGGGAGTTGAGTTCCCAGGGCGTTAAGGTTCCCCCCGGTTTCGCTGTAACGGCCGACGCCTATACGTCGCTGATCGAAACCCGCAGCGTTGGCCAAGAGATAGAGCGCATACTGAAGGGGCTGGATACCCATGACGTCGCAGACCTCGCACGTCGGGGGCAGAAAATCCGCACGCTTATCCGTGAGACACCCCTTCCGGATGCTGTCCGCACGGATATCGTCGAGGCTTACCGGCAGCTTTCCAAGCGTACAGGCGTGGATGATATTGATGTCGCCGTCCGTTCTTCCGCCACGGCGGAAGACCTGCCTGATGCCTCATTCGCCGGCCAGCAGGAAACGTTCCTGAACGTGCGTGGCGAGGCCGATCTCCTTGTGGCCTGCCAGAACTGTTTTGCGTCGCTGTATACGGACCGGGCCATCAGTTACCGCGTGAACAAGGGTTTCAGGCACTCGCAGGTGCGGCTGTCAATTGTCGTGCAGCAGATGGTCCGTTCCGATCTTGGAAGTGCCGGAGTGATCTTCACGCTGGACACGGAGTCCGGCTTCCGTGATGTGGTGTTTGTTACGAGCGCATGGGGACTTGGCGAAAATGTGGTCTCCGGCAAGGTCGATCCCGACGAGTTTGTCGTGCTCAAGCCGACGCTCAGGATGGGGAAACAGCCGATTCTCCGGCGTACGGCTGGCGCAAAGCAGTTCAAGCTGGTTTACGCGGGACAGGGCACACGGCGAACGCGTGATGTCGAGGTGTCGAAGGCCGACCGGGAGCGTCTCTCCCTAAGCGATGCCGATGTTATCCAGCTTTCCCGGTGGGCCTGCATCATCGAGGATCACTATACCCGGAAACACGGGCGCGACACACCAATGGACATCGAGTGGGGCCGCGATGGGCGCACGGGGGAACTCTATATCCTTCAGGCCCGGCCCGAAACTGTCCAGGCCAACCGGCGGGTGGCAGAAATGGTCACCTACGAACTGGAGGAACGCTCGAAGGTTCTGGCTATCGGCCGCGCTGTGGGGTCGATGATCGGCGCTGGTCCGGTCCGGGTCATCCAGTCAGTGAATGAACTGGGCAGCTTCAGGCCGGGAGAAGTGCTGGTCGCCGACATGACCGATCCCGACTGGGAACCGGTCATGAAGAAGGCAGCCGCCATTGTCACCAACCGGGGTGGCCGGACCTGTCATGCCGCCATTGTGAGCCGCGAACTCGGTGTTCCCTGCGTGGTCGGAACCGGAGAAGGTACCACGCTGCTGGGAACCGGTACGTCCGTCACGGTGAGTTGCTCCGAGGGCGAGGAAGGCCGGATATACGACGGCATCCTGAAGTTCCGCCGCACGACACTGGACCTCTCCCATCTGAAGGCGCCCCGGACGAAAGTCTACTGCATCCTCGGCAATCCGGATCAGGCCCTGAAGACCGCCATGCTGCCAGTCAGTGGCGTGGGGCTCGCCCGCGAGGAGTTCATCATCAATGAATACGTCAAGGTGCACCCCATGGCACTGGTTCACTACGACCGGCTGAAAGACACGGAAGCCCGCAACGCCATCGCGAGGCTCACCCGGGGCTACGAGAACGACCGGACCCGGTTCTTCGTGGACCGCCTCTCCGAGGGTGTCGGCATGATCGCGGGTGCATTCTACCCGCGCCCGGTGATTGTCCGGCTTTCGGACTTCAAGACCAACGAATATGCGAATCTCCTCGGTGGACGTGATTTCGAGCCGGAGGAAGAAAACCCGATGATCGGCTTCCGGGGGGCGTCCCGCTATTACCACGAACGCTACCGGGAAGGATTCCGCCTGGAATGCCTCGCCCTGAAACGCGTCCGCGACGAGATGGGCCTTACGAACCTCAAGATCATGGTGCCTTTCTGCCGCACTCCGGGAGAAGGCGAGCGGGTGATTGCCGAAATGGCCACGCACGGCCTGAAGCAGGGAGAAAATGGTCTCGGAATCTATGTCATGTGCGAGATCCCCTCGAACGTCATCGCTGCCGACCTGTTCGGAAAGATATTCGATGGGTTTTCAATCGGGTCGAATGACCTGACGCAACTGACCTTGGGTGTGGACCGTGACTCGGCTATCGTGAGCGGGCTGTTCGACGAACGGCTGGAGCCGGTCAAACGCATGCTGGCTGCTGCCATTGATGGCGCACACAAGGCCGGCCGTCCCATCGGCATTTGCGGTCAGGCCCCCAGCGACTATCCCGAAATCTGCCGGTTCCTGGTGGAAAGGGGCATTGATTCCATTTCCCTCAATCCTGATTCCATCATGAAGGGAATCCAGTCCGTTCTTGATGCCGAGAAATCACTTGGCCTTGCGGGATAGGGAAATGTCCAGAACTGTCTTTTACGAAGTTACCCCGACTGAACGCCCCACCCTTGAGGCACTCATGAAGGGCGAACAGGCGCTCTATACGGACAAGCTGCTCACCCGGGAAACGGCTGCCCTCGCCGCTGGTGCGGCTGTGGTCTCCGTGTTCATTGTCTCGCAGGTTAATGCCGGAGTCCTTGGGGCATTACCTGACGTCAAGCTCATCGCCACACGATCTACCGGCTACGACCATATTGACCTCAACGCGTGCAGGAGCCGGAACGTCGTCGTGGCCAATGTCCCGTCATACGGTTCCAACACGGTGGCGGAGCACACCTTCGGCCTGATCCTCGCCCTCTCCCGGCGGATCGCCGTCACTTTCCAGCGTGTCAGGCTGGGAGAGTTTTCACGGGAAGGGCTGTGTGGTTTCGACCTGCGCGGGAAAACCCTTGGAGTCATTGGAACCGGACGGATCGGCAGCCATGTGATCCGGATCGGGAAAGCCTTCGGCATGAATGTGATCGCCCATGACGGACACCCTGACGAGCGGCTGTCCGCGGCGATGGACTTCGGCTACGTTCCGCTGGACGACCTCCTCACTCGCTCCCATGTGGTGAGTCTGCACTGTCCCTATACTCCCGAAAGCCACCACCTGATCAATGAAAAGTCACTCGCCCGGATGCAGAAGGGTACGCTTCTCATCAACACCGCCAGAGGCGGGCTCGTAGATACTCGCGCACTGCTGGGCGCCCTCAGGTCCGGCCATCTGGGCGGCGCCGGACTGGATGTTCTTGAAGAAGAAAAATCGATTTTCGAGGAGCGCGAAGTGCTGGCCGACAGTTACGACCGGGAAAAACTGGAACTTCTCGTTCAGAACCACGCCCTGCTCAAGCTGCCCAACGTCATCATTACCCCACACAACGCCTTCAACAGCGAAGAGGCCCTTCACCGCATCCTTGAAACCACTGTTTCCAACATCCACGCCTGCCTTGCCGGAACCCCCGTAAACGTGGTCACCGGATAGTCCTCGCTAATATCCTGTTACGTTCGGCACATGCTCGAACGCATAGGTCCCGTCGGGAGCCTCATCCACGCCAATCACATCGATCCGCAGCGGCACATCCCTGATGCCGCCCGACTGGACATAGGCCTCGGCCAGACGAATCAGCTTTTTCACCTTGCCCGGCGTGACCGATTCGATTCCGCTTCCGAATTCACGGCCTGATTTCGTGCGGACCTCCACGAAAACATACGTTTCACCGTCGCGGGCGATGATGTCCAGTTCGCCAAGGGCGCAGTTCCAGTTCCGCTCAACGATCTGCCAGCCCTTGCGCGCAAGCCAGATGGCGGCTGCGTCTTCACCCCGTGCACCGAGGTTTTTACGGGGTCCGGAACCGGGCGCGGGTTTCCCTGCTGACGAAGAAGGTTTCGGGCTCATGGCAGGAACTCCTTGACCCCCCGGAACGTGCGCCGGTGAATGGGACAAGGGCCATTTTTCCGGATCGCTTCCCGGTGAGAAGCAGTCGGATAGCCCTTGTGCCGGTCGAATCCGTATTCCGGATAACGTTCAGCCAGATCCGACATGAGAAGATCCCGGTGAACCTTGGCCAGGATACTGGCCGACGCAATAGACGGACTCCTGGAATCGCCCTTTATCACATACTGCTGGCGCACCAGTGCGTCGGTGAGCCGGTTTCCGTCAATAAGCGCCAGTCCCACCGGCCGGTCCAGCGCTTCGATGGCCCGCCGCATGGCCAGCAGTGATGCCCGGAGAATGTTGTGCCGGTCGATCTCCTCGACGCTCGCCTCGCAGACCGCAAAGGAAAGTGCCCGCTCACGGATAACCGCCGCCAGTTCCAGCCGTACCTCGTGCCTGAGTGCCTTGGAGTCATCAACACCGGCAATCGGGGAAGCATCCGGATCGAGAATCACCGCCGCTGCCACAACCGGGCCTGCAAGCGGGCCACGCCCGGCCTCATCAACACCGGCCAGAAATGCGGTCACCGGGATCCCGGACCGGAACCGGCGGTCGAAGTCGGGGTCTACCGGCATGATCTATCCACACGCCCTGGGACGTTCTATGCCGGCAGTTTTATGGCCAGATCCGCCATGCTGGCAACCTGCGCACGGGACGTGGTGAGGATGACCTGCGAGCGGCCACCTACGGCCTTGAGTACCCGGAACAGACCCGCCAGCCAGCGGTCATCGAGGGTCCCGGTGCCGCAATCAACCAGCAGCGGCAGTTTTTCCTTCCGGTCGGCAATGAATTCCATCAATGCCCCATGAACGGCGAACTGGAAAGCAGTCAGCACGCTGCTGCCCAGTTCGCCAATGAGCCGCTCCCGCGAGGAAGGAAGATGCCTGAGGCCTGCCGAACCATCGGAGGATAGCGAAACGAGCGAATAGCGGTTCTCCGTAATCGTCTGCAGGTGGGCAGAGGCGCGGGGCATAATGGCCGCAGCCAGGCCATCCGGGCTTTCATCCAGATAGCTAGCCGCCGCCGCGATCAGTTTCCCGGCCCCCACTCCGGCAACGCCCTTGTTTCCGCCGGCATTCTCCAGCCTGTCGAGCTGGCGGCGCAGTTCGGCTGGATCAATGGCGGCCGCGGCTCCCGCCTTCTTGATCGCCATCTGGGTTTCCTTGATCTTCGCAGTGACTTCCTTGAGCCGGGCGGCCGCCTCGGCCACTTCCGGAGCTTCACGGGCCTTGTTGGCTGCCGCACGGGCCTTGTCCGCCGTGGCCTTCAGCTTCTTGAATGCGACGAGCCGCTCCAGAAGCTCGCGTGGAGTGTCCGATTCGGTTCGCCTGAGCACGGAAATGACGTCCGCTGATTCCACGTCGTACTTGCGCATGAGCTGATTGCGCTGCTGTTCGGTTTTCTCCGGTTTGGAAATAACCTCTTTCAGGTCCTGCATCAGTTTCATCCACTGAAGATAACCGAATCCGGCGAGGGCTGCGCCCACCATCACCAGCAGAAACGATTTCGATGCATGCGGGGCATACTGATCGCCTGACATTTTCATCCCGATCCACAGGATGAACCCCAGCAGGATTACTCCTATTCCAGCCATGACGATCGGATGCTGATAGGGCGCCACCTGTTTTGCGCGGGCGGCGTCCGCTTCCTGGTAAAAGCTCAGCATCTGCTTTTCGAGATGATCCAGTTCTCGCTTGCGTTCTCCCGATTTCTCATCGTGGTTGCGGATCCGCTCTTCCTGTTCGGCCGAAATGGACCCCAGTTTCTCGTTCTGGGGCTGCTCCAGCACCTCCTCGGCCTTTTTGGCTTCCGCTTCGAGATCGTCCGCCCTTTTCAGCGTGCTCATCAGGTCAAACTTTTCGCTCTCGTAACCGTCCAGCTCGTACTGGAGCTGGTCGAGCTTGCCGGTTCCTTCCAGTGCTTCCTTTATTTCCCTGATCTTCTGTTCGCGGACTTCTGGCGAAAGCTGGCTCAGTTCATCCACCGCCGAGCCAAATCCCGCTGCCCCGGGAGCTTCGCTATCCAGCCGGTGAATGACGCAAAGCGCATGATAGATTTCGAGAGAGGGGAGCCCCATTTCTTTCAGAACCGTATCGATTTGCGCGGAATCCCCGGCGATCGGCATGAACTTTTTCGTCTCCGGATCCAGTTTTGAAAGTGATGACGCATTTTTCACGAAATCCCTGACAATACGATAAGTGCCGTCTTCCGGTCCCGCCCTGAAAACAATCGCTCCGCGTGAGAGCTCCGGAGTTTCCCACGATACCAGTTCGGAAGAATGCTTCGAGTCGGCCGGGAACAGCGACGCCTCGATGATGTCAACCAGCGTCGTCTTGCCGGACTCACTTCCGCCCACAGCCATAATAAGACCAGGCTTCAGTTGTATCTTGAACGAGTCCTTGAACCGCCGGACTCCCTGAACCACCAGTTCGATGATCTGCACGGTTGGCTACTTCCTCGTCCCCGGAGTCTATTCGCTCCACTGGACAAGACCAAACCGGAGAAGCAGCAAAAACAGCCTTCCCTGTCTCCATGATGAGGAGACAGGGCCAACGGGCAAGAGATGAGTGGTTAGGCCTTCGGAGCTTCGCCAGCCGGTTCGGCAGGAGCTTCCGGGGGCGGATTACCGGCCGCCGCCTCTTCAGGAGCCTGCTGCGGCAGGAGCAGCTTGCGGAAGTTCTCCGTGCCGCGCTTTTCCCGGAGCTTGGCTGCACGGCCGGAAAGGTCACGCAGGTAGTAGAGCTTGCCCCGGCGGACTTCGCCCTCCTGCTTCACTTCAATCTTTTCGATCCATGGCGAATGCAGGGGGAACGTACGTTCCACACCCACGCCGAAAGACACCTTCCGGACCTTGAACGCCCGCAGCAGGCCCCGGCCTTTACAGGCGATCACCACACCTTCGAATATCTGGATACGTTCCTTGTCGCCTTCACGAATACGGGTGTGGACCCGGACAGTGGCACCTGGGCGGAAGTTTTCCTTCACCCGGCCGCGCTTGCCGGCCTTCTTCAGGCGGTCGCCCTTGATCTGTTCGGCTTCTATCTTCTGGATGATCGGATGCATCGACATGGCTTCATTCCCGGTCAGGAGCTCCTTCGGCACATGCCGGGCGGAGCCTCAAGAGGGGCCTCCCTTGCCACGGAAACGAGGGGCAAGTCAAGGCAGATGAAACCGGAAAGATTCCGGCGGCTTAGCCGCATCCAGGGCAGTCTCAGTCGCCCCCGTAACCCAGCGCCTTCAGATAGCCCATATCGGCCGCCGTCAGACGCCCTTCCTGCTCTGCCCGGCGGATGAGTTCCGGCCGCCGCTCCCAGGTCCGTTTCAGGCTTTCTTCCCGCCGGAACCGGGCGATACGGGCATGATCCCCCGACATCAGCAGTTCCGGAACCGATACCCCCTCGACCACTTCGGGGCGTGTGTAGTGCGGGCCTTCCAGGAGCCCCCCGCTGGTACCCGAAGCATGACTTTCAGTGGCCGCCGAAATCTCGTTGCCGAGTACCCCCGGCAGGAGCCGGATAATCGAGTCGCTAATGCACATTGCAGGAAGCTCGCCCCCGGTCATCACGAAATCTCCAACCGATACTTCCCTTGCCCCCGTCAAATCGAGCGCACGCTGGTCAAATCCTTCGTAGTGGCCACAGAGGATCACCAGACGGGGACAGCCCGCATGTTTCCTCGCAAGGCTGTCGCTCCACGGCTCACCGGATGCCGACGCGGCAATTACCGGGGTTCCCGCCGGAAGGTTGAGCGCCCGGATCTGCCTGAGCACGGGGGGTGCCTGGATCAGCATTCCGCCACCACCGCCGAATGGCGCTTCATCCACCCGGTTATGCTTGTTCTCCGCGTGGTCGCGCAGGTTGTGAACATGGAGTTCCACAGCGCCCTTCGACTGGGCCCGGCTGATAATGGAATGATTGCGCCAACCTTCAAAGGTTTCCGGGAACAGGGTGACGATATCGATATGCACCGGCTCTACTCGTCGCTATCGGCACTGATCACCGCATGTGCTGGCACATGGAGGACGCCATCCGCGAATTTCACTTCCGGCAGGAACAGTGCAACATACTGCCCATCACCAAGGACTCCATAGGACTGACCGGCCGGATTCACATAAAAGTCCCTGATGAGCCCCGCTGGCTGAACGGCACCGGCGACCCGGACCTGGGCGCCTTTCAGGTCTTCCAGATAGAGGCCTTCTGATAAATCCTTGCGTGCAGCGAGTATTGCCGCCCCACGCCACTTTTCAGCCGCTTCCGGCGAGGAAATCTCTTTCAGGACCAGATGGAAACAGTTTCCGGCGGGTGCGGCGCGAACGATGGAGACATCCATGGTGCCTGATTCGGAATGCTCCAGGCGCAGCGGGATTTCCGGGCGAAGATTATCGCCCGAACCGCTCCAGATCATCACCTTGAGAGCACCCTTCAGTGCGTGGGGTTTCACCACCCGGCCAAGCTCGATCCACTGGCTGGGGGCGCGGGAAGGATTTCCCGCGTCAGTCGTCGCGGCTGTCGTCGTCGCCGCCGGCTTCTTCTTCACCGTCATCGGCCGTCTCGTCGTCCGCACCGTCATCATCACCATCATCACTGGCATCGTCGCCGCCAGCATCGTCACGGGCATCGCGGGCGGGCGGCCGTGAGCCTTCGGGCTCGACGATTTCCATCTCGGCCTGGACGCGGCTCCGGGCGGCCAGTGCATTCACCATCGCCCGCAGGGCACGTGCCGTGCGGCCATTCTTGCCAATCACCTTGCCGAGATCGGAGGGATCCACATTGATTTCGTAGAGCGTAAACCGGTCGCCGTCCTCATCCCGTTCGGATTCATCGATCCGCACGGCATCAGGCATCGACACCACATCACGCACGATCTCCTCCAGCATGGTCCGGATCGGCACTGGTGGCGGCGAGGGAGCACGCGAGCTTTCGGAAGACTCCTGAGTTTCCTCGTTTTCCGTCATATCGGACATGGGTATCTCCAAACGGGCGGCCTGCTGCCTTGCCGGTTCAGCAAATGCCAACCGGACTGTTCAGGAAGGAGGAGCGCCTGACTTAATTCGGGAGCTGAACGCCCTGCTTTTTCAGCAGCGCACGGACGGTTTCCGACGGCTGTGCACCCTTCGACAGCCAGTACTGGATGCGTTCGGTGTGAAGCGTAGTGCCACGCTGGGTTCCGGTCGGGATGTGCGTACCGAGCACCTCCAGATGACGGCCATCACGGGGCTTCGTTTTGTCAGCGGCCACAATCCGGTAGGCGGGACGGCCCCGGTTACCGCGGCGGGAAAGTCGGATCACTACCATAAAGAATCTCTCGCTTGCTCCTGGAAACCTCAATCTTTTCAACGGGTTCCTTCAAAAGCCACACAAGGCTTCCGAAGGTCCGGAGGGCCATTTCTAAAGGAAAACCCTGCTGAAAGCAAGACCATTCGAAGCGTGCCGAAATGCACACAGCTTCAGGCTCTCCCCAGGGAGCCGTGAAGCCCCAGCAGGCTGTCACAAAAGGCGCCAGTTACCCTTTCTTTTTGTCCTTGTACAGCTTGTAGGCGATCGAGTCAGCCAGTGCCTGGTAGCTAGCCTCGATGATGTCGTGGGAGACGCCCACGGTACCCCAGCGGTCCTTGCCATCACCCGATTCGATGAGGACACGGACAAATGATCCTGTGCCCTTTTCGCCGGCGATGACACGGACCTTGTAGTCGAGCAGTTCCACGTCCTTCAGTTCCGGATAGAACGGGATCAGGCTTTTCCGGAGCGCGCCGTCCAGCGCATTCACGGGTCCGTTTCCCAAGGCAACCGAGTGGGAGACCTGCCCATCCACCTCAATCTGGACGGTTGCCTCCGACAGGGGTTCTTCACCCTCGGCCCGTTTTTCGTCGATCACGCGAAAACCCACCAGCCGGAAGCCCTTCCGGTGGTTTTCCTTGTGAAGCGCCCTCTGCATCAGCAGCTCAAACGATGCCTCGGCACCCTCATACTGGTAGCCCGCGTGTTCCAGAGTTTTCAGCTGGTCGAGAATCTCGCGGGTTGCCGGGCTGTTCTTCGCAAGGTCGATATGGAACTCCTTGGCCTTGTAGAGGACGTTGCTCTGCCCCGCGAGATCACTGACCAGAATCCGGTGGCTGCTTCCGACCAGTTCGGGTTCGATGTGCTCGTATGTGCTGGCGTATTTCTGCACAGCCGACACATGGATCCCGCCCTTGTGGGCGAACGCGGAATCGCCCACGTAGGGCTGGCGCTTCCATGGAGGCATGTTCAGGAGTTCATACAGCAGGCGCGAGACATCGCGCAACGAGCGGAGCTGCTTCGGTGTAACGACATCGAGGCCCAGTTTCAGTTGCAGGTTCGGAATGATCGAGACGAGATTCGCGTTCCCGCACCGTTCGCCGATGCCGTTGATCGTGCCCTGCACCTGGCCTGCACCCGCCTCAACCGCAGCAATGGCATTGGCAACACCGCATTCGGTGTCATTGTGGGCATGAATGCCCAGCTCCGCGCCGGGGAGTTCCTTCCGGACGTCCCCGACCACCGATCCGACCCATGAGGGAAGCGAGCCGCCATTCGTGTCGCACAGGACGAGCACGTCAGCCCCGGCATCCCGGGCACTTCTCAGCACCTGCAGAGCAAAGGCGGGGTTCGTCCGGTAGCCGTCAAAGAAATGTTCAGCGTCGAAAAACACCTTGTCGACGTGCCGTTTCAGGTATTTCACCGAGTCATGAATGAGATCGAGATTTTCCTCCAGAGAAATCTCCAGCGCCTTTGTCACATGGAAATCCCATGACTTCCCGAAAATGCAGGCCACCGGTGCGCCGGACTCAACCAGTGCCTTCAGGTTGGGATCCTTCGACGCCTGTAATCCGGGTCTGCGTGTCGAACCGAAGGCCGACAGCTTCGAACGTTCGAACTTCACCTTCCGGATGCGGCTGAAAAACTCCACATCGCGGGGGTTCGATCCCGGCCAGCCACCTTCCAGATAGTGGATGCCAAGTTCATCCAGTGCCCGGGCGACAGTAATCTTGTCCTCAACGCTGAAGTTGACGTCCTCGCACTGGGAGCCATCCCTCAAGGTCGTGTCGTATATCTCAACCCTGCGCCTGTGCGCGGAAGCCGAAAGTGCTTTTGCCGGCGGTGTCATGTGTCAAAAAAACCTCTCCCTCCCCGTCCGCCCCTTGGCGGTCAGGTGAGGCAGGGCGGGACCAGCCGGGTCCGCCCGAGTCAGATAATAATGGAAATCGAGAGCGCGGCCATTTGTATGTTTTCCGGCCTTTCATGCGCCTCCCGGCGGTTGGTTCAGGCCGGATTTTCGCCTAGCTTGAACTCATCGTGGAGGGTCCGCACCGCCAACTCGGTATATTTCTCCGAGATGACAACCGATATCCTAATCTCCGAGGTCGAAATCATCAAGACGTTGATGCTTTCACGGGCCAGCGCCTGGAACATGCGGCTGGCCACTCCGGCATAGGACCGCATTCCCAGCCCCACCACCGACACCTTGGCGATGGCCGAATCGGTCTGGACGCCTGCCGCGCCAAGCTCCTTGGCAAGTGGTTCAATAATCGTCCGCGTCCGCTCCAGTTCCGCCTTGGTAACGGTGAAGGTGAGATCGGTGGTTCCGTCGGCCGACACGTTCTGGACAATCATGTCCACGTTGATGTTGGCATCGCCGATAGCCTTGAAAATCCGGGCTGCTATGCCCGGCTTGTCCGGCACCTTCTGCACGGTGACTTTCGCCTCGTTCTTGTCATAGGCCACGTTCGTGGCGATGAGACCTTCCATGTCCTTTGTCTCCTCGACGATCATCGTCCCTGGCGCATCCGAAAGGCTGCTCCGCACCTGCACGGGCACTTTCCACTTCATCGCGAACTCGACCGACCGGGTCTGCAGCACTTTTGCCCCCAGGCTGGCCGCTTCCAGCATCTCCTCATGGGTAATGCGGCCAAGCTTGCGGGCCGAAGGGCACATGTTGGGATCGGTCGTATAAACGCCATCCACGTCGGTATAGATATCACAGCGATCAGCCTTCACTGCCGCTGCCACGGCGACAGCGGAAAGATCCGAACCGCCCCGCCCCAGCGTCGTCACGTTGCCTTCCGCATCGATCCCCTGAAAACCGGTGACCACGGGAATGACCCCGGCGGCCACGTCACGCAGAAGCCGCTCGGGTTCAATGGCGGTGATGCGTGCCTTCATGAAATCGCTGCCCGTGCGGATAGGCACCTGAGGGCCGGTATAGCTTCTCGCTTTCCCCCCCAGATTCTGGATGGCGATGGCCAGCAGTCCGCAGGCGACGGTCTCGCCCGTTGAAACGAGCTGGTCCATCTCGCGAGGATCGGGCAATTTGGTTATTTCAGTGGCGAGCCCGATCAGGCGGTTCGTTTCTCCCGACATGGCACTGGATACAATAATAACCCGGTCGCCCGCCGTCTGGGCCGCAAGCGCACGGCGGGCAACGTTCTGGATCCGCTCGATCGAGCCGACCGACGTACCACCGAATTTCATGACAACGAGTGGCATGGTTTTCTGGTCAGGACCGCCCCAGCCAGCGACAGAACGCGGGACTGATTGCGGCTGCGCCCACAAGGGCCGCTTTCGCTTTCCGGCCACGGGAAGCGTGGCTCAGGAGTATTTCGATCCGGTCCGGGGGCAGGACCTCAGGGAACTTCTCCGCCCATTCGGCGATCACCACGGCGTTCTCGCCAAGAAGGTCATCCCAGCCGATATCGGGCAGTTCGTCTAGTGCGCCTAGACGATAGAAGTCAAAATGGTAAACCGGCAGCCGGCCACCCTCATAAACGTGCTGAATGGCGAAGGTGGGACTTGTCACCTGCGCGGGTTCCGGCAGTTTCAGCCCCTCGCCTATGGCCCGGACCAGCGTCGTCTTGCCTGCCCCCAGTTCACCGTCCAACGCAATAAAGACCGGGCCTTCACTGATCGCCCTGCCCAAAGCCCTGCCCCATTTGCGGGTGGCGGCGAGCGTGGGGAGCGAGAGCTTTCGAACAGGGACCGGTTGAGCCGGCATGCGGCGTTTCACCCCGTCTCCTCGAATGCCTCGCCCAGATATTGGAAAACTTCCGTGGCGAGGACTGATGGCCGCTTGGTCCGGGCTTCGGCCATTTCGGCCGCACGGCCATGAATCCAGACGGCCCGCGTAACGGCTTCGACCGGATCAAGGCTGGTGGAGGCCAGCATTCCGCCGATGAACCCTGCAAGCAGATCCCCCATTCCGCCGGTAGACATGGCAGGGGTTCCGGTCGGATTCAGCCGAACCGCCTTCCCCGGCGCGGCGATTACTGTTCCCGCGCCTTTCAATGCGATTGTGGCGGCATATTTTTTTGCCAGTGCCCTGGCCGCGCCCACACGGTCTGCCTGGATTTTCGCCGTTGTGGTCCCGAGAAGGCGGGCCGCTTCACCCGGATGAGGCGTCAGGACCAGATCCTTTATCTTTGGCGCCTTCTTCAGGTTCGCCAGAAGGTTAAGACCGTCGGCATCGAGCACGACCGGTATTTGCGTCTCCGCAAGGATCTTTTGCAGAACGCTACCTGACGCCTTTCCGACCGGGATCCCCGGCCCGAGAACAAGCACGTGCCCCGGCGTCAGCGCGTCGAGAATGCTCCGGGCGGTTTCCGGCGCCCATCCGTCCGGAGTGCTCTCGGAAAGGAGCAGCGTCATGGTTTCAGGCTGGCGTGCGGCAACGACCGGTTCCAGCGATTGCGGGACGGCGATTGTCACGAGTCCAGCCCCTCCCGCATGGGCGCCCAATGCAGCCAGCACCGCCGCGCCGGATTTCCCATGCGTGCCGGCCAGCACAAGCACGTGACCGTATGTTCCTTTGTGAGAATTATTCTCGCGGCTCCGCAGTTCGGCATCCCACCCTTCCCCGGCGGGATCGACCAGTTCATGCGAAGGCTGGAACTTCTGGATGTGACTGTCCGGGATCGGAATAGGAACCAGCAGCAGGTACCCGCAGTGCGTGCGTCCAGGCTCCAGAAACTGCCCCGGCTTTTCAAGGCCATACGTCACGGTCAGGTCTGCCTGTACCGCCGTCTTCATCACAGCCCCATTGTCGGCGGAAATGCCGCTCGGAATATCCACGGAACAGACGAAAATACCGGCATAGTTCAGCGCATCTATGGCCTGTGCTGCAATCCCCTTCACTGGCGAGTTCAGACCGGTTCCAAACAGTGCATCCACAGCCAGGCCGGCGCCTTCCAGCGCGTCCCGGAACCGGCGGATATCAGCTGCCGCAGCGAGCGGGACGACCGGACCTCCGGCAGCGATGAAAGCCTGCGCATTCACAGCCGCATCACCTGCCAGGTCCGGCACACGGCCGAGCAGATACGCAACAGCGGGGATGCCGATTTCGAGGAGCTTTCGCCCAATCACGAAACCGTCACCGCCGTTATTCCCCTTGCCGCAAAGGATCACGGCACCCAGTGCAATATCTTCAGCCCGAACGTGCTCGCGGATTGCCTCAAATGTCCCGTGTCCGGCGTGTTCCATCAGCACGAGGCCCGGTACACCGGACCGGATTGCGCCGGTGTCGAGCGCACGCATCTCCACCGATGTGGCCAGTTTTCTCATTGGAAATCAGTCGGGCTCGTGACGTGCCTGCCGGATGATATCGGCCATTTCACGAACAGCGCGTTCCATGCCGGTGAGGATGGCCCGGGAAACGATCGAGTGCCCGATATTCAGTTCTTCGACTTCCTCCAACGCCGCCACCGGGCGGACATTCTCGTAGGTAAGTCCATGACCTGCATTGACGCGAAGCCCCAGCTTTTTGGCCATGCGGGCAGAGTTCACCAGCATTTCATACTTGGGCTTACGTTCCAGCTCGGTACGGGCGAGCGAATACGGACCTGTGCAGAGCTCCACATACTGCGCGCCAACGAAATGGGCGGCCTGCACCTGATCAGGATCGGGGTCGATGAACAGGCTCAGGGATATGCCCGCTTCACGAAACAGGCCGGCATACTTCTGAAGCTGCTGGCGGTAGAGGGCGACATCAAGACCGCCTTCGGTAGTCACTTCCTCGCGCCGCTCGGGAACCAGCGTCACCTGATCGGGCTTGACCAGAAGGGCGATCTTCACCATCTCCTGCGTCGCGGCCATCTCCAGATTCAGTTTCGTTCGGACCACCTGCCGCAGAATCTGGAGATCCCGGTCCTGGATATGGCGCCTGTCTTCACGCAGGTGAACCGTGATCCCACGCGCCCCGCCCAGTTCGCACAAGAGCGCCGCCGTGACCGGGTCCGGCTCCACCGTCCGGCGGGCCTGCCGCACCGTGGCGACGTGATCAATATTTACGCAGAGCCTGGCCATTATCTTTTCCCCTTACGCTCCGAGCCGGTCCTTCAGGGTTCCCCCCAGCCGGTCCAGAAGCGCGTTCAGACGGCCGGCATCCGGGCCTTCCATCATCACCCGGAGCAGTGCCTCGGTTCCCGAGTAGCGTACCAGCAGACGCCCGTTTTCGCCCAGCGTTTCTTCCGTTTCCCGGATCGCCTTTGAAACCGCCGGATCGGATTCCAGCGGAACACGTTCTTTTACCTTGAGGTTCCAGAGAATCTGCGGCATGGGCGTCATGATGCCCCGGAGTTCGGACAGTTTTTTCCCTGTCCGTTTCATCACGCCCAGCACCTGGAGGGCGCAGATGGTTCCGTCGCCAGTCGTCGCATGGTCGAGAAAGATCATGTGGCCCGACTGCTCGCCGCCGAAGCAGTAGCCGCCGCGGCGAAGCTCCTCGACGACATAACGGTCTCCCACCGGTACCCGCACCAGCGAGATACCATGCTGCCGGAGAGCCACTTCCAGCCCCATGTTGCTCATGACCGTGGCAACGACGGTGTTCTTGCGGAGCAGCCCCCGTTCCTTCAGGTCAATGGCACAGATCGCCATGATCTGGTCGCCGTCAACCACTTCACCCCGTTCATCCACCAGAATCACGCGGTCGGCGTCGCCATCAAGCGAGATTCCGGCCTGGGCCTTCCGGGCCAGAACCTCAGCCTGCATTTTCTCCGGATACAGGGAGCCGTACCCGTTATTGATGTTGATGCCATTGGGTGTAATGCCGATCGGAAACACCTCGGCACCCAGTTCGGCAAATACCTTGGGTGCGACGAAGTATGCTGCGCCGTTGGCGCAGTCGAGCGCCACCACCATGCCGTCCAGTGTGAGTGACGGATCAAACGTCTGTTTGGCATGAACGATGTAGCGGCCCTCGGAATCCTCCACGCGGCGGATCCGGCCCACCGAGGTGCCGGTCGCCAGGCTTCCGGCAGGAACCCCTTCTCTCACCCAGCGTTCGATCTCCGCCTCCTCGGCATCGGGCAGTTTGAAACCGTGACGGTCAAAGAACTTGATGCCGTTGTCCTGATAAGGGTTATGCGAGGCACTGATGACGATTCCGGCGTCGGTCCGCATGTCATGGGCGAGGAACGCAATGCCTGGTGTCGGCATGGGGCCGATCAGAGTCACGTCGGCTCCCATCGAGCACAGACCCGACGCAAGTGCATGCTCCAGCATGTAGCAGGAGAGCCGCGTGTCCTTGCCAATCAGCACCTTCGGCCGGGCAGTTCCCCTTGTACGCAGCACCCAGGCGAGCGAGCGGCCCAGTGCCATCGCCGTGCCCGTATCCATCGGGTACTGGTTTGCCAGCCCGCGGATTCCGTCCGTGCCGAAAAGCGTCCTGCTGTTTCCGTTCTGGCCAGACATACAGTTTGCGAAACTCTCTTATCTTCCCGCCGTCACCACGATATCAAACTGCTTGGGCGTGTAGCTGATTTCAAGACCAGTGAGCGGTCCCGGCCCTTCCATGCGGACCTTGGGCGAAACCCGGCGGTAACGGCCCGGCGGATACGGGGAGAAATCAACCTCGGCCTGCAAACTGGCGGCTCCCAACCCCCTGACCAGTGAAGCTGGCCCGGAAATAGTGACACTGACCACATCCGGTGTGACCTGCACGTTATGGCCGTCCCGGTGACTGATCCGGACAGGGAGCAGCAGTTTCTTCTCGATGGTCTCCTCAGTCACCTCGGCCCGGACATTTACCCTCCGGGGAGAGAGATACTGGAAGGCTTCAGGAGAAGCGACGATGCCTGCTTCCCGGTCGGGTGACCGGATAAGTGCGTTGATCTCGACCGGTTCGGTCTGGACCTCCTTCAGCTTTTTTCCGATCCGTGCCGGGCCCTTGAACAGCACCTGCGAGGGCCTTATCTCGACCACCTTGACACGAAAACCGTCGGGGACCGGACCGGCAAGCTGTTCACGCACCGGAACCAGTGCTTCCAGAAGCGCCTCCAGTTTGACGCTCACCACCGGAGGCGCAACCCCGACCACGGCGACACCTACCGGGAGGCCCTTCACGTTTGTGCCGTCCAGTTCCAGGTTGGCATCGCCCTCAGCCCGTCCGGAAAGATCCAGTTCGATCGCCAGATCATCCTGACGGAGGCGGGAGAGTCCCCCCCGCGAACCGCGTAGCGTCACCATCGCCGTCTCGCGCAGCTTTTCGGTAACAATCAGGCCGGATGGTATGCTGCTAACCTCAAGCGGCACCTGGATATTCAACTGGTTATCACCGCCCAGCCGGATCGACGACCACGCCACCACGGCCAGCACGAATGCAACGACCAGGTTGGCCGTGTCCCGGCGGCTCATGCAGTCCTCCGGAGCAGTTCAGTCAGGTGGTTGAGCAGCGTCGCACCGTCAAGATCCGGCGTAATCCGGCCTTCAAAGGCAAGCGAAATGCGCCCCTCTTCTTCGGACACCACCACGGCAAGCGCGTCTGTCTCGGAAGTAATACCCATCGCGGCGCGATGGCGAGTGCCCAGATGGCGGCTCACCGTCGGGTCCACATGAAGGGGGAGAAAGCAGCCCGCCGCCTTGATCCGGTCGGACTGCACGATCACGGCACCATCGTGCAGTGGCGAATAGGGCAGGAAAATGCTGTACAAAAGATCCTCATCGACCACGGCGTCGATGACCGTGCCGACTTCCACGTAGTCGTTCAGGCCTATCTCGCGTTCAATGACAATCAGCGCGCCGATCTTCGCCTCCGCAAGACTCGCGGCGGCCTTGGAGATGTTTTCAAGAGCCCGTGCCTGTTCGACCGCCAGCACCCGGCTGAAGAACCCGCGTGTCTTTCCGAACCTGGCAAAGGCGCGGCGGATGTCGTCCTGGAACAGGATGACCACGACCAGGAAAAGGTTGGAGAAGAGCGCACCGATCAGCCAGTGTGTCGCTGCAAGATCAATGACCCGGGTGAGATAATAGAAACCGCCGAGCACGGCGAGCCCGGTGAGAATCTGTGCGGCACGTGTTCCCTGGATGAACGTGAGGATCGCGTAAAACAGCACCGTCAGTACGGCGATGTCCAGCGCGTCCTGCCAGCGAAGCGTGCGGGCGATGGACACAAGAACGTCGGTCATCGTTACGGGTTCCACGTACGGCAGATGCCGCGCTCAACGAAAAGCCCGGACTCCATCCGCCGTCACACTGATACTGTAAACCCGGATACGGGTAAAACTCAACGAATCTCAAGGGTTTTCAACGGCTTGGAGCACATTCAGCACCGCCCGGGTCGCAGCGACATCATGCACGCGTAGCACCGATACCCCCTGCCCCATGACAGGTCCGATGAGGGCCAGTGTCGCGGCGAGCCGTGCATCGGGCAGGTCACCTGCCAATTCCCGCAGGAAGCTTTTCCGCGACCAGCCGCAAAGGATGGGCAGGCCGAGCTTCGACAGCGGCGAGAGGTTCAATAAGAGCTTCCATGAGTCTGGTGCTTTCTTCGCGAACCCGATACCGGGATCGACGAGGATCCGGTCCCGGCGGATACCGTCCTTAACGGCGTAACGGACTCTTTTCGCCAGTTCCGAGGCCACCTCCCGGCTTACGTTCCGGTACCGGGCCAGTTTGTACATCTCCTGACTCGTGCCCCGGCGGTGCATCAGGACTACCGGACACCCGGCGGCAGCGCAGATGGCCGCCATTCCCGTGTCGCCTTCCAGGGCGCTCACGTCGTTCACGATATCCGCACCGGCCTCCAGCGCTCTACGGGCGACTTCGGCCTTCATGGTGTCTATGGAAACGGCTGTGCGGGAGTCCTTCTGCCGGATCTTCTCGATCACCGGAATCACGCGGCGGAGTTCCTCCCTCGTCGTGACCGGCCGCGAACCCGGCCGGGTCGACTCCCCGCCGATATCCAGAATGGCCGCACCTTCAGCCGCAAGCCGAAGCGCGTGGGCTGCCGCCTTTGCCGGTGATATGTGGCACCCACCATCATGAAACGAATCGGGTGTCACATTCACGATCCCCATGATGAGCGGACCCTTCGAGGCGTCCAGCAGACAGCCCCGGATACGGGTGCGCCACAGTGGAGGAGTCACGTTGCGACTGGGTCAGGAACAGCGATTCCGGGAACCGCAGGGGCTTCCGGTTCGGCTGGTGCGGCAGTGCCGGCCTTTTGCTCCGGCTTCGACCCGGCCCGGACCATCGGAGGCAGTTCCTCGCCGGCGGCGATTGCCTTGACCTCTTTCATGTCAAGGGTTTCGCGTTCGATCAGATAGTTCGCCATGCGGTGCAGGACGTCGATATTTTCCTCGAGGATGGTCTTGGCACGGTCATAGGCCCGCTGGATGATGCCACGCACCTCATTGTCGATCTCGATTGCGGTCGCCTCGGAGTAGTTCTGGCGCCTCTGCATCTCCAGTCCCATGAAGGGCGGATCGTCGGAGTGCCCGTAGGTGACCGGCCCCAGCCGGTCGGACATGCCCCACTCGCAGACCATCTTGCGGGCTAGCGCTGTGGCCCTTTCCAGATCATTGCTGGCCCCGGTCGTGATGTTCTTGAGCACGATCTGCTCGGCCAGGCGGCCGCCCATCAGGATGGCCAGATCGCCTTCCAGATGTTCCTTGTTGTAGTTGAGACGGTCTTCCTCGGGAAGCTGCATCGTCAGCCCCAGCGCCATTCCGCGGGGAATGATGGTCACCTTGTGAACAGGATCAGAGCCTTCGATCCGGAGGGCGACCAGGGCATGTCCGGCCTCGTGATAGGCGGTGACACGCTTGTCCTTTTCACTAATAAGCGCGCTCTTGCGCTCGCGGCCCATCAGGACCTTGTCCTTGGCCTCCTCGAGGTCTTCCATATACACGGCATCCTTGTTGCGCCGTGCAGCCAGCAGGGCCGCCTCGTTCACGAGATTCTCGAGGTCCGCCCCGACATAGCCAGGCGTTCCGCGGGCGATCACCGAGAGATCGACGTCCTTGCCAATCGGAACTTTCTTCGTGTGGACCCGGAGTATCTCCTCGCGGCCCTTCACGTCCGGCCGCGAAACCACCACACGTCGGTCGAACCGTCCGGCCCTGAGCAACGCCGGGTCCAGAACGTCCGGCCGGTTGGTGGCGGCGATGATGATGACCCCCTCGTTCGACTCGAAGCCGTCCATTTCGACCAGCAGCATGTTCAGCGTCTGCTCGCGCTCGTCATTGCCTCCGCCAAAGCCAGCACCGCGATACCGGCCCACCGCATCGATTTCATCAATGAAGATGATGCACGGGGCGTTCTTCTTTCCCTGGGCGAAGAGGTCGCGTACCCGGGAAGCGCCGACGCCAACGAACATCTCCACAAAGTCGGAACCCGAGATGGAGAAAAACGGCACACCGGCCTCGCCTGCCACCGCCTTGGCGAGCAGCGTCTTGCCGGTGCCGGGGGGCCCCATGAGCAGGACGCCCTTGGGAATACGGCCAGACAGCTTGGTGAACTTCTTGGGATCCTTGAGGAACGCTATGATTTCCTCAAGCTCTTCCTTGGCTTCATCGCAGCCCGCCACGTCGGAGAAGGTGAGCCGGTTCTGGTTGTCCGAGAGCATCCGGGCCTTGGACTTGCCGAAACTCATCGCCTTGCCGCCACTGGCTGACATCTGGCGCATGAAAAATATCATGATGGCGATCAGCAGGAGCAGCGGAAGCCCTTGTATCAGTATCTGCAGGAGCGGCGACTGGCCATCCTCCACATACCGCGTGTTGACGCCATGCTGGGCGAGCAGTTCCGACACACGAAAGTCCGACGTAGGCCCGTAGGTGTCAAATGCCTTGCCGTCCTTCATCCGGCCCGTGATCACCGGGCCTTTGATCTCGACCGAATCGATATTGCCGGTCTGCACCTCGGTCATGAACTGGCTGTACGGGATCGTATCTGACTGCTGGCGCCCCCTCTGAAAATACACGATGACAAACAGCATGAGGACGCCGATTAGCACCCACAGCATGAGATTTTTCAGAAACTGGTTCAAAACCGACCTCCGCCCGCGGCAAGCGGACCTGAACGGAACAAAGTAACACCTGTCCGGCACAGGGACAATCCATGCACTTATGTATCGCACCGCTTAGGGAAATCTTCTAAACTGGCTTTAAGGTGACGTGTGGCTATGGGGCTTCCCTGCCAGCAGTCTGATTTTTCAGTTGCCACGGCCCCCGGTGCGTGGGCCCGGCCGATGCGCTTGCGCCTTTTTCGCAACAATCAGGCCCTTATCGCACCCCGGGTAGCCGACCCGTCCGGGCAGATCGATTCCTACGCGCGCCGTTACCGGCGGTCGCTGCACGGAATCGAACCATTGCCCGCTTCGCTTGGCGAATTCCTGGCCAGTGCCGCCGCCCACCCAGTGACGGTAATTGGAGATTTTCATACCCTGCCCCGGACAACGGCCAGTGCCGCCGCGATCGCTGAGGCTCTCTGGCGACGGGGAACGCCGCTTGTGCTTGCACTGGAAATCTTTTCCCCCCGTCACGATGCAGATATCAGAGCCTATCTCGACGGCCGGAAAGACCTGCCGGCTCTCCGTGCGGCGAGCCGGTTCGACCGTACCTGGGGCGAAGCGCTGTGGGATCACTACGCTCAACTGCTCAGATGGGCGCGTGAGCGGCGGGTTCCTGTATGCGGCATTGACCAGCCCGGCGGATCGCTCCCCGGCCGTGACGAGGCCGCCGCCATCGCCATCGGCGGCCAGCTCCGGCGTCAGCCCGGACGGAAGGTGTTTGTCCTCATGGGCGAACACCACACGGCCCCGGGGCATTTGCCGCGGAACCTGCGCAAGTGGACCGGTCGGGAGCCCCTGGTCCTGCACCAGTCGCCAGAACCACTGCTCTGGCGGCTGGACCGCGCCGGCGAGGCGGGCGAGTGGTACAAGCTGGGTAACAGCCGTTTCGTGCGTCCGGCTGCACATCCGCTGGTCCCGCAATCGACCTTTGCTTATCACATACTCGGCGCTGAACACTCCGACCGGTGCGAGAACTGGGAACGGGCGTTCCGCTATGCCGCCAAGCGTGTGGGCGAGATGGCCCATATTGATGTGCGCCCGATGCTGGATGACATCCATATACAACCGGACACCGGCAAGGCATTCAGGATTCATCCATATGGAAACGAAAGCCAGGCGGTCGAATGCAGCGAAACCGCCGAACTGGATGATCTGGCCGCACTCGCCGCCCGGGTCATCGTACGGTTTTCCGGTGGCCGGAAGCTCCGGCCTGTAAAACCCGCGGGCGATCCGGCTCTCCTTGTCCGCGAGGACGCGGCAGCCTGCCTGGCAGGGTTGTGGATCAATCCGTGGCGGTTTGGCCTGGCTACTGCCGATGCCCCAAACCGGGCCCGTATCCTTGCGCTCTCGATTGACCGGGCAATGGCTTTCGGCACATCCCGCCAGATACTTCTCAGGAATCTCTTTCTTGGTTCAGGCTACGCCCGTGAAACCGAAACGGCCCTGCTCCGCCGTCTCGAAGAAACAGCGACTGCCTGAGAAGCCCTTCCTCGGTCATTCCGCTGAATCAGGCTTCGGCGCGGTTGCTGAATTCGGCCAACGCCCCCGCCGCAACCCGGTCCCGTCCTTCACGCTTTGCCTGGTAGAGCAGCGTGTCGGCAACTTCGACCAGCATGTTCACGTCCACCGGTTCATCGTGACGGCCCACCACGCCGATACTGAGTGAAGTCGAGTAGTGGACCCCATTCCGGCCAAACAGCTGGCGCCGGACCGCTTCGGCGATCCGGTTGGCCAGTGTCCGGGCACCATCGAGGTTCGTATCCGTCATGACGATGGCAAACTCGTCTCCACCGATCCTGCCCACCGTATCAAGCCCCATCCTGAGATTGGCCCGCATAACATCGGCTATCGTTTTCAGCACCTCGTCGCCCGCCTGATGGCCATATGTGTCATTGATCGCCTTGAACTTGTCCGTGTCGCAGATGACGAACGAAAGCGGACGGCCGGTGCGGAGTGACCTCGCGACCTCGTTCTGGAGCGTATTGAAGAAATGCCGCCGGTTGGCGAGGCCGGTGAGCGGATCGGTTTTCGACATGCTCTCGATCTTCGCCTCACGCTCCCGCCACTGGAAAATCGTCGCAGCCATGGCCCCAAGCATCAGCGTCATCAGGGCAAAACCCGAGGTGGCGTTTACTGCCGTGTAGACCGGCGACAGTCGGCCATCTCCGTCGATCGGAACGTACGCCACCAGTGGCGCCGCCGGAATGACCCCGGCAAATATCCCGGCACTGATCACGACATAAATGACTGCAAGCGTCGCAATCCCCCAGAGCGCCTGGTTCTGGTCGAAGAACAGAAGCAGCATCATCCCGCCCCCCAGGACTCCCAGCAGATACAATGTCGTGAAGTAACCGGGCGCGTACAGAAAGATCGCGCTGCTGATGCAGGCGAACTGGCTGGCTGCGTAGGTATAGATCTTGTTGTCCCTGGACCGTCTGCGGATAACGAGACCGGCGATGCCAATGGCAATCCAGCCGCCGATCGTCACTTCATGCATCCGCAGGTAAGCCGGCATGAAATCCTGGTTGTAATAGGGCGCCAGGCCGGGGTTACTGACAAAGTAGAGATGCAGCAGGTAGCTCATCACCATCAACGGAGTGATGACCATCCCCGCCGCCAGGCATTTGTCAACGCCATTCCATTTCGGTGGATGGCCGACAAACCTGAGGAACCGCCTGACGGTATCTCGCAACTGACTGTCCTGCGCCGACACGATATCCCTCCGGTAACCGAACCCAAGCACAGGCGCACTGGAACTGGTCCTGCCAGTTTAACGTGGACACTGCCCGATTGGAACAGCAGCCCGGCTCCCTCTTTCCCCTTGTGTCCGGGCCCGGCGGGCGGTATGGTCATAGCCAGCGTGGGGGCATCTTCTGCCAAGGAGAACCAGCAGTCATGGCTGGCCCGACCTCACGCTTCGCCCGAACACTCCGCCGCCTTATCATTCAACCCGAACGCTCGCCGGTCCGCGAAACTGCCCGTTTCCGGGGCCAGATAGCCGCGTTTACCGCCCAGAAAGGCGGCGTCGGCAAAACAACCACGGCGGTCCAGCTGGCAGCATCACTCTGCCGGTACCATGAAAAGCGGGTGCTGCTTATCGATATGGACCCACAGGGGCATGTGGCATCATCCATGAAACGCCAGGTGGGGGATGGCACGGGCGCATTTTCGGACTTCTTCCTGAACCGGGGGACGACGGCGGATTTACTCAGGCTCCGCCGCCCGACCAGTGTCCAAGGGCTTGACGTGATTCCTGCTGACAGGAAGCTGGGCGACGTGGAAAATGCCATCGCCGGAAAGTTCGGCAAGGAATTTCTCCTGAAAAACGCCGTGCGGGCCATTCCCGACCCGTATGACTACATCCTGATTGATTGCCCGCCACACCTGGGAACCCTGACCGTCAATGCGCTCACCGCCGCACACGGGCTCGTCGTGCCAACGGATCTTTCCATCCTCTCGATGGAGGGAGTGCACGACTTGCTGGATACGGTGGGACATATCTGCGAGCACCTGAATCCGGAACTCGAAATCTGGGGCGTCCTGCTGACCAAGGTAGACAAACGCAACAAGTCGCTGAACGAGACCCTGCGGAAAAATCTCGAATCGGCCTTCGCCGAACTGCTCTTTGATGCGGAAATTTCCACAAATACCGCGATCCAGAAGGCCCAGATGCAGGGGAAAGTCATCTTTGACTACGACGCCGGCTCCACCAGTGCCCACAACTACCGGGCCCTGGCGGCGGAGTTCCTGGCCCGTGCGACGGAGGGGGAGAAGAACTAAATACCCTTGTGACCCCCGTCACGGGGGTTTTCCGTTTCCCCTTGTCATTTCAACAAGTTGGTTCCTATACTGTAGGGGTATTCTGTACCCACGCCTCATTGGTGACTATGAACTGCTTGTTATCACAACGTTTTCTGGTGCTGGGCGCCGTGCTGACGATGGCCGCGATTGCGGGGCTGACGCGTGATGCGCGGGCGGACGTCTACATGTGGCGGGATGCCCGTGGCGTGATCCATTTCAGCGACCGCAAGAAGAACGACAATTACCAGCGCAAGGCCCCTGGCAGGCTGGAAGTGGCTCCTGAGCCCCAAAAGGCGGCCCAGCAGACCGGCACGACTGTCCGCTCGCGGATCGCCAAGAACGATATTGACCACGACCAGCTCAATCGCTGGATCGCCAAATACAGCAACGAGTTCGGGGTTGACCCGGATCTCGTTCGCGCCGTTATCCACGCCGAGAGCGACTACAACCATCTGGCTGTTTCCCGTGCCGGGGCAATGGGCCTGATGCAGCTCATGCCGGGCACGGCGGGCGATGTGGGCGTCAACGACGCTTTTGACCCCGAGCACAATGTCCGGGGCGGCACAAAATACCTGGCCATGATGCTCGACCAGTTCCAAAACAACGTGAAGCTGGCAGTCGCGGCATATAATGCGGGACCGCACAACGTCACCAAATACCGTGGCATTCCTCCTTTTGAGGAAACCCGGACTTATGTAAAGCGCGTGATGATGCTTCATGAGGCATATCGCCAGCAGCGGCTCTGGGCCTCGGTACTCCGGCCTGAAACCGAACAGTCTTCCCTTACCAGTCCCGCATCTTTTGATCCCTGAGGATGGCATTGGAACCGGCCACCGACACCGGCGAAACAAAGGAACGAAGCGAACACACCTCCGTGAGCGGCGGGTTTTACCACTGTCTTTTCAAGGGTCAGGAGCTGCTTGAAAAGGGCGAGGTTCGTGAGGCCCGCGAGGCCTTTGCCGATGCCATTGCCCTCAAGCCTGATCATCCGGAGGCCCTTGCGGGGCTCGCACTGGCGAGTTTCAAGCTGGATGATTTCCAGCCTTCGGCAAACGCCTACTCCCGGCTGATCGAAGTGACACCAGGGCAGGCCACGCTGCATGTGAACCTGGGGATTGTCGAACTCAAGCTCGGCCAGCTTGACAGCGCCGAGGCCAATTTCGAGAGGGCCATCGAACTGGGCGGCGACACGGCCAAGGTCCAGAACTATCTCGGTCTCATCTATTCCAGGCGGGGTGAATATGCCCGTGCGCTGGATGCCTTCCGGCAGTCGGGATCGGCCCGGATGGCCAAGCAGATGGAGGAGATGCTCGAAAAACACCGTCACCCCGGACAAAATGCTTCCGATGTGGAGGTGATGGTCAATAACGAACTGAAGGCCGCCGGGGTAGACAGCACCCCGCCAGTAAAATCCGTACCCGCCTCGGCAGAGACTGCTCCCGAGGCTCCAGATACTGCGGAAGACGCTGACGCCGAGCGCCGCCGGAATATCCTCAAGCTTGGGCAACGCGGTGGTAACGGTTCACCCACGACTGCCACCATGCAATCAGGCACGCCGGTTCCGGCAGCAACCTACTCCCGGGGCGAAAACCCCCGAACGCAAATTCCCGCCACCGGCAACAGTGCCTTTATTCTCACCGGACCTGGCCTGCTCACAGCCCGGCTCGAAACCAGGATTTGCGCCAAGCTGAGCGGACTCGCCATTGTCAGGGGCGGCATTTCTGCTTCCGAGCCGCTTTACAAGAAGTTCAAGGGCCGCAAGACGAACGTCCTGTTCGGCGAGGCTTCACGTCCTGTACACCGCCTGGAAGGCACTGGCGAAGCCGTCTGGAGTTCCGGCCGGGAGCAGTTCCACCGGATTGTGCTGGATGGCGACAAGATTTTTCTTAACGAGCGGGTGCTTTTTGCCTTCACCACCTCGCTTGGATGGGAAAATGGCCGAATCACGACAGGCGATCTGGAGGGTGTCCACCTGGTCAACTTCACTGGCCGGGGCGAAATCGTGCTCCGGATCGAAGGTCCCATGACCGTTGTGGATATTGTGGGCGAGCAGTCCCTGGAAGTCCGGGCCGACCGGCTTCTTGGCTGGAAAGGCCGGATTGCCCCGCGCATGCAGGTGGTGGGAGAGGACGGAATCTTCCCCTCCGGGACGCAACTGCTCCAGATGCAGGGTGAGGGCAGTCTTTTTGTTGGCTCAGCCTGATCCGGACGTCTAGGCTCCTCCACCGGAGCGGAGATGGCGTCCAAAAACCTGAACCTTCCCAATACCCTGACCGTCCTGCGGCTTGCACTGGTTCCAGTCGTCGTCGCACTCCTTAATCCGCTGTCGCTCGCGCCACCTACGACGGGAGAAGCCCTTGCAGCAACCGTCCTGTTCATGGCTGCCTTCGCGACCGACTGGCTCGATGGTTATATCGCCCGCAAATACAATCTGATTACACCGCTGGGGGAATTTCTGGACCCACTGGCGGATAAAATCATCATTCTCTGTCCACTGGTTGCACTCATCCCCCACGGGTGGGCCCCAGCCTGGGTTGTGTCGCTGCTCATGTTCCGGGAAATTGCCGTGACAGGCTTGCGGGCTATCGCTGCCGAGCGAGGCATGCGGATCAACTCAACCACGAGTGGGCGGTCAAAAACCGTTTACCAGTTTGCCGCCGTCAGTTTCCTGCTGCTGCACTACAGGCTTAGCGAACTGTGGGGTGATGAGTCCCCCCTGCCCGTTCCAGACGTGAATTTCCACGCCATCGGCCTGGTATTCCTGTATATCGCCACGGTGTTCACATTCTACAGCGGTGTCCGGTATTTTGTTGCCTTCATCCAGGCTGACCGGCAAGCGAAGTGATTTTCTAAAGCCGGGCCATCATCATCGGCTCGAATGGAGTCAATGGCTGGCCAGTGCGAACCCGGTTCGCCCAGTCGGCATTGGCGAGCATCGGCTTCCCGAGTGCAGCCAGTTCCGCCAGGCCCGACCGGACCAGTTCACGGGCGCGCGCGGGGTCTTCACCGAGCTTGCCCACGCCAACAAGCGGCTTCTTCGTCATCTCCCGCACATGGGCAAGCAACGGCTTGCCCGTATCATGAAAAGGCTTGAACGCGTCGTAGGTCGAGACGTGAAACACGTCCACACCGGCCTTTTCCAGCGCAGGAACAAGGGCCCGGAATATATCGAGCGTTTCGGGATGGGAATACTTGAGATCATCCACGCGGAATTCACTGAAGCGGTAAAGGACCGGATAGTCCGGCCCTACGGCCGCGCGGACCCGGCGGACGAGTTCCACAGGAAACCTGATCCGGTTTTCGATCATGCCACCCCAACGGTCGGTGCGTGTGTTGGAATCGGAATAATAGAACTGGTGGATGAGATATCCGTGGGCGCCATGAATCTCCACGCAGTCCATCCCGGAAGCCTTGGCCTTCCGGGATGAATCGGTGAACCCTTGCAATGATTCCTCGATCTGCGCCTCGGTCATGGCCTCGGGCATTTCCATCGGCCCTCCAGCCGACGCATGCATCCCTTTGGCGGGAACCGCCGATGGCGCGAGTGGAGTCCGGCCGATGATCTTTGAGTGCGAGCAGCGCCCGGTGTGGAATAGCTGCATGCCCACAAGACCGCCAGCACTGTGGACTGCGTCGGCGACCTTCTTCCAGCCGGCTTCCTGTGCGCCATTCACAATGCCTGGCTCGCCAAAATAGCCTTTCGACGCCGTAGTGTCGGTATAGACACCTTCGGTGATAATGAGCCCCGCCCCGCCTTCGGCAAAGCGCCGGTAGTACGCAATCACGGCGTCCGTGGGAATGCCTTCGGTCCCGCACTGCATCCGGGTCATCGGCGCCACAACGACACGGTTGGGGAGCTTGAGATGTTTCAGTTCAAAGCTATCGAAAATGTCTGCCATGGCGGCAGGTTTAGCCGGGATCAGCTGTGAGGGAAAGGGAGGCCGCTACAGGCCGACGGCTTCTTTCGGGTGGTCTTACTTGCTGCCCTTGCCTGCGGGAGTTCCGTCCGTGCCATCCGCCTCGGCCGGAAGCGGCGGTTCATTGGGACGAGTGGACAGGGTAAAGCGGGTCACCGGTACACTAACACCGTCGGCCGGGGACAGTTCGACCAAGAGAGGCTTATCCACCACATCGAGAAGCGACTGGACATCCGCGGGGCTCCAATCCTTCGTCCTGTAGAGCACCGAAGAGATAGCGAACCGGCCGCCCTGCATTTCATCCAATGAATCTACCTTGAACCCGATCTCGTGCACTCCGGGATAGCTTTCCGGCGGGTTTGCGGCGCGGTCGTCATCATTGATCTGCGGCGCGTATTTCGTCGGGACATTGAAACCCGGAACAACACGGGAGAACCATCCGAGATTCCGGCCCGGACCGACACCGTAGAGTGCGCTCCAGACGTAGGGAACCCGGCCTAGGACTTCCGGGGTGGGCTCGGTTTTGGGCGTGCCGTCGAAGGTAACTCCCTCCGTATAGGCGCCCGTATAGAACTGAGCTCCTTTCACCGCATCATTGTAATCCACATAAACACCAAATCCCCCGCTGGGGGCAACCCGGCGCAGGTCGAACGGAAGGCGTCCGGTAATCGCCACCTCGAAATGATGAGGGTAGAACACCAGTTCGGTATCAAACCGGACCGTCGGAACGACCGTGATCGTATAGCTATTTTTGGTCCTCCGGATAACACGCACCGGACCATCCACAGCAGCATGGTACCTGCTCGTCCAGTCACATTCATTGGTCTTGATGCTGATAAGCCCGAACAGCTTCACCCATCCGCGGACTTTCAGCCGGTCCATGATATTCACTTCCGGGATCGCGCCGTCCCTCACTGCGAGATAGTCGAACGTAAGCTGGCAGTCCCGGGCCAGACGGAAACCGTATCCCTCGGCAGTGACGCGAAGGCCCTCGTCCGGGTCATCCAGCTTCACACGCTTTATGTCCGAGAGCGGGAGCATATCGGAATGCGGGAACAGATAGGCCCACATCCGTGACCCGTTTCGCTGGTCGATCAAGGTCGCCTCAATGACACCGGCTCCCAGATTCTCGCGGGCCCCGGCCGAAAGGCGCGACCCCGCATCACGGGCCAGGAACACGATTTCATCGTTTTCGTCGAATATCCCTGGTGTCTCGTCACGAAAATCAGCGCCGGGTCCCAGCGAGTAGACAAAGGCACCATTACGTTCGTTACGCTCATCCACCTGAAACGGAATCGGTTTCAGCGAGACGCCATCGCCTGCCGCCACGCCTACCCGAAAACTGCGGATGCTTTTCCCCATGAAACCCGGCAGGGTTTTTCCGTTCAGGATAACCGGCTCGTAAAACCGGGTGAACGGCGGCACGGTCTCAGCCGGTACCGGTTCCGGTTTGCCGCCGGTTTCCGCCGGAGCAGGCGTCACCGCCGTGTTCTTTTTCCGTGCGGGCTGGGCCCCGGCGTCACCGGATGCAGTCAGAAGGACCGCCAGCGTCATGACGACCGGCAGGATGATAAGTATGGAATGAGCCAACCCCGGATTTCGTGGGCGGTTCCGGACAATTCGCTGCACTTGGAAGGTTTCCCTTTCCCCGGCAGATTGGCCTTCTGCCTTAAGTCCAGAGCGGACTGGTCGGGGTGAGAGGATTCGAACCTCCGACCCTCTGCTCCCAAAGCAGATGCGCTACCAACTGCGCTACACCCCGGTTCGGCTGCCGATTACCACAAGGCCCCTTTAAGGGCTAGGGAATGGCCATAAGGCTATAGTATCAATTGGATTCATCCGGCAAAGATTTCGTCCAGCAGCCCGGTTTCCAGTCGCCTGACCAGTTCCCGCACCGCCCGTCCCCGATGGCTTACTGACGCCTTTTCCTCCGGCGTGATTTGGGCGAATGTGCGCCCGGGTAGTTCATCGCTGATGAATACGGGGTCGTAGCCAAATCCGCCCTCTCCCACCGGCCCCGGTGCGATTTTGCCCCGGCACTCGCCACGGAAGTGCCACTGCTGTCCACTGGGCAAGGCTAGACATAAAACGCACACAAATCCGGCTTTTCGTTCACTTTCAGATACTGAACCTAGCTCAGAAAGTAGCTTGCGGACATTGCTCGCATCGTTCGCTTCTGGACCGGCATACCGTGCACTCTGCACGCCGGGTGCGCCGCCCAGAAAATCCACCGTCAGTCCGGAATCATCGGCAAGCGCCGGAAGTTTATAGAAGTCGGCGTACGCGACCGCCTTGAGCCGGGCATTGCCTTCAAACGACTGCTCGGTCTCCTCAACCGGAGGCAGTGGCGACATACCTTCATCAGCGAATGATACGACCGAAAGGCCAAGCGGCGCGAGAAGGTCCCTCAGCTCCCGGATCTTGCCGGGGTTTGTGGTCGCAACGAGCAGTTTTCGCGGCATCGGCGGAGCCTTCAACATCAACCCTCGATGGCTTTCCTCTGAAGACTGACGAGTTCGGCGCAACCCTTGAGACCAAGATCCAGCAGCTTGTCGAGTTCCTCGCGGCTGAACACCCCGCGCTCGGCCGTACCCTGGACCTCGACCAGCTTGCCTGCCCCTGTGGCGATCACATTCATGTCCACTTCGGCCGTAGAATCCTCCGTGTAGCAGAGATCCAGAATCGCCGTTCCAACCAGCATCCCGACACTGACGGCAGACACATGGCCGGTCAGGATTTCAGACACAGGTGGCATCCCCGGGTTCCGTTCATGCAGGTGCACGATGGCATCGTGAAGTGCCACCCAGGCGCCAGTTATCGATGCACAACGCGTTCCGCCATCTGCCTGGATCACGTCGCAATCAATCCGGATCGACCGCTCGCCGAGCTTGCCAAAATCGGTTACCGCCCTGAGCGCCCGGCCGATGAGCCGCTGGATCTCCATGGTCCGGCCGGACTGCTTGCCCTTGGCCGCCTCCCGGTCGGTGCGCGTATGGGTGGAGCCCGGCAGCATCCCGTATTCGGCCGTGACCCAGCCTTCGCCCTTCCCCAGCAGGAACCGTGGCACGGAGCTTTCGACCGTGGCCGTGCAGATCACGCGGGTGAGACCCATCTCGATCAGGCAGCTTCCGGGCGCATGAACGATGAAGTTCCTCTGTATCTTCGCCGGACGGAGATCGGCTGGAGCCCTGCCGTCACTTCGAGTAGTCATCAGGAGGTCACTTTCTGCGGCAAGAGTCGCCGGCTATTTGCCGTGGAATTTCGGAATACGCTTGTCTTTCACTGCGGATATCCCCTCGCGGAAATCCTCCGTGGCGAAGGTCACCGCCTGCTGGATCGCCTCGAAATCGAGCTGTTCGTCCAGCGAGTTCCCCTCCGAATGCTGAAGCGCTTTCTTCGTCAGCCTGACCGCCACTGGCGCCTGATGGGCGATTTCTTCTGCCAGCTTGACCGCTTCGAGCAGAATATGGTCCTTCGGGACCACCCGGTGAACAAGGCCGATCCGGAGTGCTTCTTCGGCGGTAAGGGTGCGGCCGGTCAGCAGCAGGTCGGCGGCTGCCTGCGGACCGACAAGCCGCGGGAGCAGCCATGTCGCTCCCATACCCGGATGAAGCCCCAGCTTCACGAAGTTGAGGGCCAGCTTCGCGTCATCCGACGCAAGACGGATATCACAAGCGAGTCCGATACACAGCCCCGCACCAATGGCCGCCCCGTTAAAAGCAGCAATCACCGGAACCGGTATCTCGCGGATCGTGAGGTACCGCCTGTAGAACTCTTTCATATAGGTGCGGTTTTCGAGGATGGGCTGGTTTCCGTTCTCCTCAATCATCTTGAGGTCGCCACCGGCTGAAAAGGCCTTGCCGACACCTGTCAGCACTACCGCACGGACGTCAGGATCGCTTTTAACGTCAGATATCTTATGGATCAGGGCATCGCCCAGTTCGGCGGTCATGGCATTCAGCGCATTGGGGCGGTTCAGCGCCAGCGTCACTACCCCGGATGGGGACCGCTCCACCTGTATCAGCGGTGTGGACATACTCCTGGAATCTCCCCGGCCGGATTACGTCAAATGCCCCGGCTGCCGGAGACCTAACCATATTCCGCCAGCAAAGTGCAATTGCGCCGTTGGGATAACCCTCGCGCCCGTGCTATCGCACCCGGTCAGGATGCCAAACCGGAAACCGGTCAGACCCATTCAGCACGGCTCTGTGGCCGATCACATCGCCCATTTTATCGGAACGATGGGTTATGTGGGGCATCTCCCGGGCGCTCCTGGTACATGGGGAACGTTGGCTACCGCCCCATTATGGTATTTCGGATTCGGCCTGATGCCCCCGCTGCTCTATGCCGTAACGCTGGCGGGGTTCTATTTCGCCGGAGTCTGGGCAATCAGTGTATGTGATCCGCTATTCCAGACACACGATTCCACTGACATCGTGATTGATGAGCTCGTGGGATTTCTGACGGGCATGATGCTGGTGCCGGTAACCCCATATACATTGATAACCGGTATCGTCCTGTTCCGGATCTTCGATATCGCCAAGCCCTGGCCATGCCGGATCTTCGACCGCAAGCACGAGGGCGCCCACCCCGTCGTTCTGGATGACTTCATGGCTGGCATCTGGACTTTGGTGTGCATGCATATCCTTGGCTATCTTTCCCGCAGCGGGCACCTGCCAGCCTGGTTCTGGGGCTAAGACCCGGCTCCATTCCCTGATCCGCCTGTGGAGGCATCCATGAGTCTCACCTGTGAAATCCTGTCCACTGGCGACGAAGTGCTCACCGGCCAGATTACCGACACCAACGCCACCTGGCTCGCCGATCAGCTGGGGACGCTCGGTTTCGTCGTTACCCGGCATACTACCGTCGGCGACGACCGGGAACGGCTTGAAGCCGCCTTCCGCGAACTTGGAGGACGGGCTGATATCGTCGCCTGCACCGGCGGGCTTGGCCCCACAGTGGATGACCTGACAACCGAAATCGCCGCGAAGGTAGCCGGTTGCGGCCTGAAGCTGGATGAACCGGCCCTGCAGCGGATGCAGATGCTCTGGCAGGCCCGTGGCCGCCCGATGCCGGAGAACAATCGCAAGCAAGCCCTGCTTCCCGAACTGTCTGAGGTGCTGCCGAACCCGGTCGGGACCGCGCCGGGGTTTACGATGAAGCTAGGACGGGCGGTTTTCTTCTTCATGCCAGGCGTCCCTTCCGAGATGAAGAAGATGTTTTCCGAACAGGTCGCCCCGCGAATCGAGAAACTCCGGCCGGAGCCCAGCATATTCCAGGTCCGGGTTCTCCGAACCCATGGGCTTCCCGAGTCGAAAGTGGACGAACTGCTTTCAAGACTGGAAGCACAGTTCCCCGGCGTAAAGCTCGGCTTTCGCGCCCACTTCCCCGAAATCCAGGTAAAGCTCACTGTCCAGGGGAAAGATGCCGAAGCCGCCCGGCAGCTTCTCAAGTCCGCATCCAGGGAAGTGTTCAAGCGGCTTGGTCCCAGTATTTTCTCTGACGGGCCTTCAATGGAAGAAACCGTTGGAGAACTGCTGAAAATGGAGAAGGGGACCATATCACTTGCTGAAAGCTGTACAGGCGGCATGATCGGCGAGATGCTGACATCGGTTCCGGGATCTTCGTCCTACTTCGACCGGAGCTTTGTCACCTACACCAATACAGCAAAGCGGGATGTGCTTGGCGTCAGCGAGGCAATACTCGCCGAGCATGGGGCCGTGAGCGAAACCTGCGCACGGGCAATGGCCGAAGGTGCGCGGAAACTTTCTGGCTCAAGATTTGCGCTTTCGGCTACCGGAATTGCGGGGCCCACGGGCGGATCGCCTCAGAAGCCGGTAGGAACGGTGTTCGTTGCGCTAGCGACACCGGCCTCCACATTTGCGAGGAAAATCTACTTTCCCGGCAGCCGTCATCAGGTCCGGCAGATCACCGCCATGACCGCCCTCGACATGCTCCGCCGCCACCTGACAGGGCTGCCTGTCGACGGGAACCGTACCGATGCCCTGCCGTTGGAGGAACGGGGATAGAACTACTCCCGGAGCTTCTCCGTGTTCTGCATCCCCTTGAGGTTCAGGAAGGCCTGGGCCTTCTCCATATCAAGGGCGAAGAACTTCCCCGAAACGGTAGCCAGTTCCTCGCCATCGGGGTTGATAATCCGGCCACTGGCCCGGACAATCTTCTCACCGATATCGTCCACCCAGCCTTCGATACGTACGAGGCTTTCGATAAAAACCGGCTTCCTGAACTTCACGGTCAATTCCACCGTGACACACTTCTTGTCTGACGACTGGGCGGCGGTGATCCCGACCACCTCATCGAGCAGGGTTGCCACGATACCACCGTGAGCGGTCTTCGACATGCCCCGCATGTGAGACTTCAGCGAAGTATCACAGTAAAAATGCATGTCCCGGTTCCACCGGTAAACCTGAAGCTGCATTCCGCACTGATTTTCCGTCCCGCAGGCAAAGCAACCCCTGGTTGTGGGAATATAGTACCGTTCACTTTCTGGGTGTTCCGTGAGGGCCACTACTGGTCCCTCCTTTCGTTACTGCCTCAAGGCTTTCAGAGCCGTGAGACGCAAGCTCGCTCCCACACCATCACTTCCGCAAAGGCCGGGAACCGGCGCTCCATCTCGCGGAATCTCCGGTCATGGTGATGACCATTCGACCGGTTTTCGGCTTTCGCCTCCCGGATCAGCCGTGCATGACACAGTTCGTGGTAGACCAGGAACTCCATGACCACTGACGGGACATCCGCCCTGTCAAGACGCGGGTTGACGCGGATCAGATGTTCGCCCGGATCGTATACGGCAAGCTGGATACGCCTCCTCCCGCGGCTCCCCCTGCCCCAGCAGATCGCCGCCGGAGGAAGTTCCGGAAAATACTGTCCGTGGACCGACGCCAGGATACCGGCAAGATCGAAGTACCGGCCGCGCGCAGCTTCCAGTGACGGTCGTGGCTTGGGTTCCCGCTGACGAATCCTGTGGCGATGGCGTGCCACATGGGCTGCCAGTTCAGGATGCCTGCCTCGCCCGCGGCGGCAGTATGCTACCAGCGAGTCGAACACGGGCGGTTCCACCTCTTCAAACATGCGGTGAAGACGGAGCGTGGTCACACCGTCCCGCCGGCGCATGGCAATCATTGTGGAGGTATTGTCCGTCCAGTTCAGATCAACCGGCGTGCCCAAGGCGTCACCCAGCCGCCCGGCATCAACCCGTACCTGCTGAAAACCAAAGGCCAATTGAGCCATTTAACCGGCTGCTTTTCCCGTCAGACGTTCGGCGTACGCCTTCAAGCCCTCAAGACAGTTAATGGTTACCTCATCGATCATCTCGCGGACAAGGGCCGCCAGAGGGGACAGAAAGCCGTCCCAGGTCTCCTCGCTACGGACCCGCGTCCGGCTACCAAGGTCGTCCAGCAGGATCCGGTGAACCACTTTCAGACCCGGTCCGCCGCCTTTCCAGGCAATACAGGCTGGCTCACTGAACTCGCACAGCCTGGTCGTCACCGGGGCCTGAAGGCTGCCAATCTTCATTTTCTGGATGAACACGGTGCCCATTCCCGCCGGGCCCGGTTTCTTTCGCGTGACCGAGATCATGCCCGGATACCAGACCGGCCAGCCTTCAAGATCCTGCCACAACTTCCACACTGTCTCGACCGGTGCGTCTATCTCGATCTGGTGTTTGACCAGCATATTCATTTCCCCCCGACGTTTATGCCCGTTTCTGGGCATACGAATTCAGATAAAGCACGGTGCGGTAGGCATGGCAAGGGTACAATTTCACGTCATTGTGCCTGGTAGTGGCGGCGATCCGCCGGGAACCGGCTTGCGGAACGGGAGAAACACCATGAAACTGCTACCCCTGCCCGGCTCGGACTCGACCTCGATACGCCCGCCGTGGGCCTCAGTGATCCACCGAACGATGGAAAGGCCTAATCCAGAACCACCTTCACGTCGTGTGCGGGCCTTGTCGGCCCGGTAGAAGCGGTCGAATATCTTCCCGAGATCTGCCGGGGCGATTCCGATACCGGTGTCCTTCACTTCCATGAATACAAAGAAGGCGTTGGCCTGGCCGATTCTGACGGTAATCGCCCCCCCCGGTTCGGTGTAATGGATGGCATTGTCAATCAGATTGCTCACCAGTTGCGAGAGCCGCGTGCGATCTCCCTCAATCAGCACCGGCTCCTCCTCCCGTGGCCACTCCAGCCGTATCTGCTTCTCACCCGCAAGTATTTCCAGCCCTTCCGCAACCTCATGGACCAGTTCGCGCAAATCCACTGTTTCGTAATTAAGCGGAACCTGGCCAGCGTCGGCCTTGGACAACATCAACAGATTCGTGGTGATCTTGGACAGACGGCCAATTTCCTCCAGGGCCGAGGCGAGAATCTCCTGATAATCCTCCGGGCTGCGTTCCTGCGAAAGTCCCAGCTCAATCTGTCCGCGCAGAACCGTGAGCGGCGTCTTGAGCTCATGGGAGGCATCGGCCGTGAACTTGCGTATCTGCTCAAAGGAAGTTTCGAGCGAGTCGAGCATGGTGTTGAAAGTCCGCGCCAACCGCCCCAGTTCATCATCCGCCAGCGGCTCGTTGAGGCGTTCCTTGAGGTTTCGGGCGTTAATCCCCCGCACGGTCCTGACAATACGGCCGAACGGGCGGAGTGCCTGTTCCACGAATATCGTGCCCGCGAATGTCGCCACCAGCAGTGAAATGCCAAACACTATGGCCATTACAGTGATGAGCCGGTCCAGGGTATCTTCCACATAGCCAAGCGAAGCGGCTACCTGCACAACGGCGTTCGTCACCTGGCCGTTCAGGATGATCGGCATGGTGATAACCCGAACCGGCCATTCGTCCAGATCCCTGAAGGTTTCGTACGTCGCAATACCTCGGCGGGCATTCGCCTTTGCAAGATCGGTCAGAGGAACAATCTCGCGCCGGAGCCGGCCGTGCTGGCCGCTGACTGCCGGTGTGTCGAGGATATCGACGTAACGGTCAATCACCTGACGGCCAAATACCCAACCGAACATGGACTGCCGGCCATAAATGGACCGCTCCGCCTGGGAGGCATAGATACGGGCAAGGCCGACAGATGCGGTCTTCAAGGACGCATCGACCTGCCGGAGCAGGCCGCGGTCAAAAAACAGGAACAGGGTAACGGCAAAAGCCGTCAGGAGGGCAATCAGCAGCCCCAGATACCAGACTAGAAGTTTAGCCCTTAGGGATAAGGGCCTTCGTTTCACGCAGCATCTGCTTCCTTCAGGACGTAACCGACGCCGCGAACAGTATGGATGAGCTTCTTCTCGGTGGGTGCTTCCACCTTGTTACGGAGGTGGTTAACATAAACATCCACGATGTTCGTGGACGAGTCGAAATTCATGTCCCACACATGCTCGCTGATGACGGTCCGGGTAAGAATCTTACCACAGTTCCGCATGAAGAACTCAAGCAGTGCGTATTCCTTGGCCGTAAGATCAATCTTCCTGCCGCTGCGGCGGACCTCCCGGGAAACCGGGTCCAGACTCAGCGTATCTACCTTGAGCACCGCCGCCCGTGAATTGCTCGACCGGCGAAGCAGCGCACGGACACGGGCCAGAAGTTCAGTGAAGGCGAACGGCTTGGGCAGATAGTCATCTGCCCCGGTATCCAGACCCTTTACCTTGTCCTCAAGCGTATCGCGTGCCGTGAGCAGCAGTACCGGAACCTGGCGGCCCTTTGCGCGAATCTGCTCCAGCACCTTCAGGCCATCCATCTTGGGCAGCATGATATCGAGAATGATGAGGTCGTACTCCTGCTGCAGCGCAAACCCAAGCCCTTCTTCTCCGTCATGAGCCACATCAACGGCATAACTCTCTTCGGTCAGGCCCTTTTGAATGAAGCTCGAAACCTTTTTCTCGTCCTCAACGACCAGGATTCTCATCGTGCGCATCCCTTGCTGGGGCCGGAAATGGTCCGGCGAAATGGTGTGACTGCTGTTCGAATTGCTAACGGAACCGGCGGAAACGTGCATATTCACCTCTAATGCCTGTTCAACTCCCCGCCCCTTGTGGTTTACCCCAACGTTTTTAATGAATGCTACAAACCGGGCCCTGTGGCAATTAAAACCGTATCCCTTAAGGAGGTTTCACGGGCCGTTCATAATTGGGGCCCTTTTACATTAAAGCTAGTTAATAGTTGTCGCAACTACCAAGGATAGTTAAGATTTTTCCACATCTGTCCCTAGGTCGTCAGGAGGGGTTCTCACTCATGAGTGATTCATCTGAATCGGGTTTCAAGACCGTGGACCGGCGGCGTTTTACCCCCGAGGGCGAAGCCCGCAGCGAGGGTTCCAAGGAGCCCGCTGAGTCCGCATCCGGCCTCCGCGGGGAAACCTTCGAGCGGCATCCGGAAGAACAGCCATCAGACGCCCCGGAAGTTTCCTTTGGAACACTCTGCTTGTCGCTCCATACCCAGGCCCTGTTTCATCTGGGACTCATCCGGACGGAAGATAATGAGGCTCCCACACCCAACTTCCCGCTGGCCCGATACACCATCGACATCCTGCACATGTTGCGGGAAAAGACCCAGGGCAATCTGACCGCAGACGAAGGCCAGCTCCTGAACGGCCTCCTCTACGAACTTCAGGTCCGGTTTGTCGAGACGAGCAGAAAGTAAGCCGTTGCCGGCCGTATGGAAGTAACACAGCAAGGTGACCGCGGCAGCGGCCGGGAGATTGAAGCGCTCCTGGTGGAGCTTCAGAAGGGGTTGCGCGCAGTTGCATTCTATCCGTCCAATCACCCCTCCCTGCTGAAGATCATCCAGCAGACTTTTACCCCCATACGGCAGGCCGCCCATGCCAGCGGCGAGTTTGTTTTCAGTGTCACCCGCGCCGGGGTCTGGTACAACGAAACCCTGCAAAACCCCGAAAATGAACTGCTTCAGGGGCTCGCCAAGTTTCTTTTCCAGCGCCGCATCAAGAAGCTGTATTTCCTGGATGGCCTCACGCAGGAGGAGTGGCTCCGCTTCCTCAGGCTTGTCTCAATGGAAGCCGAGGATATTTATCTCCGGGGCGGTCTTGAAAAGCTGCTGCAGGAAGCCCACCTGACTCACGTCTTCGTTAACGACATCGATCTGGAGTATCTCAAGCGGGGGGGCGAGCCGGCTCCACCCGATGTGCCTGAACTGCCCGAACCCGAGCCTCCCCCCCCGGACCCCGAAACCCCAGCTGCCGAACCTGTGATCGACACGGTTGGTATCGACGGTGCCATCGTCGGCGACGAAGACAGCATTGATCGTGATAATGAACTGGTCGAGAACCAGATCGGCGACCTGAACGGCACAGCCGATGCGGATGCCTATTATCAGGCGGCACTGAAACTGGCCGAAACGGCCGCCGGCCTTCTCAAGCGGCGACGCTGGGCCTTGCTGTTCAGGATCATCCAGGTTTTCGAGCAGGATTCACGCAATACCGATCTGGACATAGAGTTCCGCAAGTACGCCATACGGGCCATGCGGAAAAGCGGATCGTCACAGGTGATCCGGGCACTGCTGACGGAACTCTGTACCGATGACAAGTCCGAAAGCGAAATCGAATCCCTGCTCCGGATACTGGAACTCTTCGGACCGGCCACCATGGACGTGGTGGCTGAACGGCTCAAAACACCACTGAATTCATACACCGAAACATTGATCTCCCAGTTGTTGGCCCGCATGGGACCACCTGCGATACATTTCGCGCTGGGGCTCCTGCATGGCACACCACAGCCGCCCATTGCCCGGCTCGCGGCCCAAACGCTTGGGGCACTGACAGCCGATGAAGGGGTTACCGCCCTTGAGCCGCTCGTGTTTCATGCCGACCCAACTGTCAGCGAAGCGGCTATCGATGGCCTGCTGGCCATCCGGAACATGGACGCGATCAATGTTCTCGGACGGTACCTGACCAGTAATGCTCCCATTGCCAGTCGCAGGCGGGTGCTGGAGGCATTCGGGACACTCAGGGAGACGCGCAGCTCAGTGCTGCTTCTTGACCTGTTCAGGAAGGCCGACGAGTTCGAACTGACGGTCGATTTTCGCAAGACCCTGAATATCGCCCTTGCCCGCATCGGCGGGCGCCCCATTATTGACGGCCTTATCGACATCCTGAAAGCCCGGAAGCTGTTCGGCCCCCTCTACGACAAGGTCACGCTGAGCGATGCCCTGAAGATCCTTTCGGTCACGGCAGGCCCCGAAAGTCTCGCCCGCCTCCGCAGCGAGGTGACATTGCGCGATTCGACTCTCGCCCAACAACTGGAGGGAGTTATTTCCCATATTGAACACCGGCTGTCGGGAACTTCGCCTGGGAAAAACGAGGGCAACGGCTCGTGAAACCCTACGAACAGATTCTTCATCTCGTTGCCGGAGCCATCAAGGCGAAAGCCCTGTATCCAAAGGAGCACCCGGCCTTCAAGAAAGCAGTGGCAAACCTGCTCCTGGCTCTCAAACCGTTCCACGACCGGAGGCAAGAGATCACTGTTGCCGTCGCAGAAGATACCCTGACCTGTGAGGACTTCGCCCTCTATCACCTGCCAGCAGCCCTTCAGGAACTGCTCGAGCAACTCCTCAAAATCGAAGTGAATGTGATCCGGTTCAAGCCAGGGCTAACCGCAGAAGAAATCATCGACTGGGTGGATATCCTCGATGACGCCGAAACCAACAACCAGAAAGGCGACTGGGTGTCCGGGGAACTGGTGATGCGCGGCATTTCGCACATCACCGTCGAACTGGTGTCGCCCGATTCCACGAAAGTCTACAACGACGCCATCAGTTATGTCGGCAGCATGTTCCACGAACTCCGAATGGGTGAAATACCCCGCCCGGACCGGGCCAAGGGTATCGTCTCCGCGATGACCCGCTGCCTGGATGACAATCCGAGTGCCCTGCTCGGACTGTCAATGATCAAGAGCTACGACAACTACCTGTTCAACCATTCGGTGAATGTGGCCATCCTGTCGCTGGCGCTCGCCAATGCGCTCGACCTGAAGGATCCGATCCTTTCCGCAGTGGGGCTGGGCGGCCTCCTGCACGATCTGGGCAAGATCAAGGTGCCCAAGGAAATTCTCCAGAAGCCGGGCCGGCTTTCTCCGGCCGAATGGGAGAAGATGAAGGAACACTCAGTTCACAGCTTTGAGATCATCCAGAAGATGAATTCACTCCAGGAAACCACGGCCCGCTGTGCACTGGAACACCATGTCCAGTACGACCTGAAGGGTTATCCGGATCTGGGGTCAGGCAACAAGCCCAGTCCCTTCAGCCACATTGTCGCCATCGCCGACTGCTATGACGCGATCACGACGCTCCGGGTTTATCAGAACCAGAGTGGGCCCCGCGAAGCCCTTGTCCTTATGGACAAGCTCGCTGGCACCAAGCTTGATCCCCACTATTTCGAGCGATTCGTGACCATGCTGGGCATGTATCCTGTCGGATCGCTCATCCGGCTGGAGACGAATGAACTGGCCGTAGTTACCGGAACCAATGAAGCGCCTGATGCGCCACCGAAGGTCAAGATAATTATCGATGAATTCGGTAACCGGCTGCCCCAGCCTATTGACCTGAATCTGGCCGGCCCATTGCCCGCCAGCGCGCCATCTCGCCGGATTATCGGGACAGTTGACCCGCTGCTCAAGAATATCGATGTAACTGTCTATCTCAAATAAAGCGGAACCGCTAGACCGAAAGCACACCCAGCACTTCGGCCGCAGCCCGCCGGAGCCGCGTGGGGCCCTTTGACAGGAGAATGATAAGAGCATCCTCGACGGCCCGGTCCCCGATCCGTCCGCTGGCCCGTATAGTAGCCTCCACCACATCGGCATTCTTGCTCCGGAGCATGCCTCTCAGCACATTCATCATTTCCGGGTCCTTGAAGTTCGGGAGGATCTCCAGAATGGCGATCTGGCAGGTTGGCGTCTCGTTTGGCAGCACTTCCAGTAACGGACCGATGGCCCGCGGATGGAGCTGTTCTCCAATGGCCCGGATGGCAGCGGTCCGTACTTCCTCGTCCTCCATCCGGAGCGCGAATACCAGCGCCGTCAGCGACCGGTCATGGCGGATCTTGCCAAACGCATAAAGCGCCCGGATCTGCGATACCTTATCGCCCTTCTTGAAGTTCTCAACCAGCAGGTCGAGGTCAGACAACGCCTCCACCTGCTCAAGCGATTTTGATGCCAACTGACGGACCTGTTCATCCGAATCCTTCAGGGCCTGGCGAAGGGCGGCGAAGCGTTTCTGCAGGTGCTCGGGAATCATGATCGTGCGTCAGTCTTTCAGGCTGTCAAGTTCCTGCCGGGCGGTTTCGTTGTTCTTATCCTTTTTCAGGGTTTTCTTGAGATAGTCCGCAGCGGCCTTCTTGTTCCCCATAGCCTTGCATATCTGCCCCGCAAGCAGCAGGTACTTCGGATTTTCGGGCTCCATGATCAGCGCTGCTTCCACATGGTCCATGGCTTTCCCCAAGTACCCGCCCTCTATCGTATTCTCCCGCTCCTGGAAAAGTAGCCGGGCGTATTCATACCGGTGGGCCGGCCGGGCCGGGTCGATATCAACGACCTCCTCCAGCAGCTTGAGCGCTGCCTTCGCCATCTTTGGATTATGGGCCATATGGACCGCTTCCTGGAACATTTCCTTCGCCCGCTTGATGTTCAGCTTGGGGCGGAGCATATCCGCCTTTTTTTTGTAATCAGGGTTGTACGGATCGAATGTCGCCGCCATCTGAAGCGCATTGAAGGCATCCTGCCAATGCCCCTGATTCATTTGCTGTTCGGCAGTCCTGGCCAGATCGCGGGCCTTCTGAACCTTCATCCGGATCTGGTCCAGAATGGTCCCGCCCGGTTTGGGCTTCTCCTGAGCCGTCACCTTTACCTCTTCGGCCTCTGGCTCGGCGGGCTCTTCCGGTTCCGGTGCGTCCATGTCCGCAAGTTCCTGGTTATACCGGGCCCGTTCAGCCGGATCACTCAGTGTGTCGTAGGCACGGGTGAGCAGATCGAAAGCATCGTTCAGTCGCTCCCCCCAGGTCCCCAACTCCTTGCCAAAAAAGTTGTCGGGATGAATTTCAGCCGCAATTGCACGATAGGCCTTTTTGATTGCCGCCACATCTGCCCTTGGAGATATGCTCAGCACTTCATACCAGTATCCAAGCGACCCACGCTCAATGGCACGCATGACATGGGTAGCCACTTCCACGGACAGCATTCCAGTGTCAGTGCCGGCTGGCAGGACGAAAGGCGCAGCCTCCTTCAATCCGCCGAGGCTCGCCGCCAGTCCACCAGTAGCGCCGGTCTTCCCGCGAACCATGCGGATTTTCAGCTCATTCAACGCCCGTGGAGTAAGAGCGATAATCTCGCCATCCTTCAAACGGACCTGAACCATCCGGAGCACCATCAGCTTGGCGACCGATTCGTCCGTACGGTCTCCTGGCCAGGTCGTGAGAGCGCGCAAGGCTTTCATGTTTGTTCCACCATCAATGCGCGACAACAGGAAGCCGTCCTCAACCGTCAGTTCCTTCGAACTGAAATCGGCTGCCGGCAGCAGCGAAGGGATGCCGTCATCTGGCAAGCGGATAGAAATTCCCATAAACCCGCGGGATTATACCCTTTCAGGACATGAGGAGAAGCAGCAGCGCCTTCTGGGCGTGCAGCCGGTTTTCGGCCTCGTCATAGACGACCAGTTCGGGGGCGTCCTGGAGTTCCAGAGCCAGTTCCTCGCCCCAGTGAGCCGGAAGACAATGCATGATCCGGACACCCGGCGCGCATACCTCCATCAGCTTGCGGTTGATCTGGTAACCCTGAAATGCATGCCGACGGATTCCCGCTTCTTCCTCCTGGCCCATGCTGGTCCATGTATCGGTATAAAGGATATGGGCGTCCTTTGCGGCCGCTCGGGGATCCTGCATGATCGTCAGCCGGCCGCCGCATCTGGCACCCGCAAACTCAAGAAAGCCAGGATCGGGACCGTAACCCGGCGGATGAGCGATCGAAAGCTGAAAGTCGAAAAGGGCGCAGGCCTCGATCCAAGAGTTCGCTACGTTGTTACCATCACCGATATAGGCGATCTTGAGTCCCTCGAACTTTCCAAACTGTTCCTGAATGGTCATCAGGTCGGCGAGTATCTGCACCGGATGCAGAAGGTCCGTCAGTCCGTTGATCACCGGCACCGTCGCGTTTCGTGCAAATTCCGCCAGCCGGGAATGGTCGTGGGTGCGCAGCACTATCCCGTGGCACATGCGCGAAAGTACCTTGACCGTATCCCGGATCGATTCCCCCCGGCCCAGCTGTATCTCGGATGGCGAGAGGAACAGCGCCCGGCCGCCCAGTTCGCCCATTCCGACCTCGAACGAAACACGCGTACGTGTTGAGCTTTTCTCGAACACAAGGGCAAGGGTTTTCCCGGTAAGTGGCGATGGCTGCAGCTTTCCAGCGGCCCGGTCGCGCTTTAGCGCGAGGGCGTGATTGATCGTCTCCCGAATCTCGGAAGCGGTCAGGTCGGACAGTTCCAGGAAATGACGAATGACCATGCTCAGATCCCCATTGCCTGGCGGAGCAACCGGCACGCCGTATCCACTTCCCGGGAAGTGACATTGAGGGGTGGAACGAGCCGGATCACATTTCCCGCCGTACAGTTGGCAATAAGACCCAGTTCAATACCCCGCTTCACGATCTCCGGTCCCTCGCGGGTAACTTCGATCCCGGTCATCAGCCCTATGCCTCGTACATCGGCGACAAGTCCGGTGTGGTCGCCCGCCTGCAACTTCCTGAAGTAGTGCCGTATCCGCTCCCCCTGTTTCCGGACATTCGCAAGGAGAGCCGGCCGGGCAATCTCACGGACCACCGCCAAAGCAACCGCAGTGGCCAGAGGATTGCCGCCGAAGGTACTCCCGTGCGTTCCGGGCCCCAGAGCCTCCATAATTTCGGTGCGGGCACACATGGCGCCGATCGGGACTCCACCACCCAGCCCCTTCGCCAGCGTCATGATATCCGGCTCAAACCCCATCTGTTCGTATGCGAACAGAGTGCCGGTCCGGCCGATCCCTACCTGAACTTCATCAACAAGGAGCAGCGCGCCCCTCTCCCGGCAGATTTCCTGCACCCGCGGCAGGTAGCCATCGGGCGGCAGCACCACGCCACCCTCCCCCTGAACCGGCTCGATCAGCACAGCACAGGTTTTTTCCGTGACTGCCTCGGCGAGAGCGCCAGCATTTCCGAACGGAACGAAACGGACCTGCGGGAGCAGCGGTCCGAACCCCTCCGCATACTTCGTTTGCCCCGTGGCCGAAAGCGATCCGATTGTCCGTCCGTGGAATGAGTTCGTTGTCGAGACGATCTCCACTCTTCCACCATGCTCCTGTCCCCATTTGCGGGCGAGCTTCAGGGCGGCTTCGTTGGCTTCGGCACCGGAGTTGCAGAAAAAAACACGGCCCGCGAAGGAACGCCGCGTAAGCTCTTCCGCCAGTTCCGTTTGCGAAGGGATATGAAAATAGTTGGAGATATGCAGGAGCTTAGATGCCTGCTCCCGCACGGCCCGGGTGATCGCCGGGTGCCCGTGTCCGAGACAGTTCACGGCGACGCCCGCAAGAAAATCCAAATATTTCTTCCCGTTGGCATCCCACACCCAGGGCCCCCTGCCCCGCACGATCGCGACAGGAAACCTCCGATAGGTAAAGGCGACTGTCTCCAGCGTGCGTTTTTCCCACTGGAGATTCCGGTCAGGAGGCTTTGCCTGGCGGGCCGGTTTTCTTCCCGTAACCCGCCGTTTTTTGCCGGGAGCGGCCGTCATGCTTCGTCCACCAGCGGCATATGGGGCCGCTTCTCACGGACGGGATTCCAGCTGATCTCGGAGCCAATCCCCTGTTCAGTAAAGATTTCCAGCAAACAGGCGTGCTGGACACGCCCGTCAATGATGTGCGTCTTGCGGACACCGCCCTGGAGGGCGTCGAGACAGCAGTTCACCTTGGGGATCATGCCACCCTTGATGACGCCCCCCTTGATAAGTCCTTCGACCTGCTCCGCGTTGAGCTGCCGGAGCAGCTCGCCTGCCTCGCCAAGGACGCCTGCCACATCGGTCATGAGAATCAGCTTTTCCGCCTTTAGTGCAGCAGCGACCTTGCCAGCCACGATATCCGCATTGATGTTGTAGCCCTGCCCGGTAGCATCCGCGCCGATTGGCGCAATCACGGGGATGAACTTGTCGGTCACCAAGGTCCGGATGATCTTCGGATCCACATGATCGATTTTGCCCACGAAACCGATGTCCTTCTGGACACCAGTGCCGTCATCCATGAGCAGTTTAGAGGACAGGATCAGCCCCCCGTCCTTGCCGCTGATGCCTACGGCCCGTCCGCCCTGCGACTGGATCAGCGTGACAATCTCCTTATTCACATGACCGGCCAGTACTTCCTCGACGATGACCATCGTCTCGGCATCGGTGACCCGCATTCCATTGACGAATTCGCTCTGGACCCCCAGCTTCTGGAGCCGGATCTTGATCTGCGGGCCGCCGCCATGAACCACGACCGGCTTCATGCCGATATACTTCATCAGCACAATATCGCGGGCGAAGCTCTGCTTGAGCGTTTCGTCCACCATGGCGTGCCCGCCATACTTGATGACGAACACCTTGTCGGCGAAACGGCGAATATAGGGAAGAGCCTCAAGGAGCACCTTCGCCTTGGCTACATATTCCTGCAAACTGGTTTCAGCCTTCCGGCCGGAAGATCATTCACCCGGCGAGGATCCGGTCCGTTTTCCTCCGGATCCGGTCCCTGAAGTCACAATATGTAATTGGAGAGGTCCTGTTTCTTCAAGATGCCATCCAGCCGGCCTCGTACGAAAGCAGCATCCACGACCACCTTCCGGCCGGGATAGTCCGGACCGGCAAAGGACACTTCTTCCAGCACCTTTTCCATGATCGTATGGAGCCGTCTGGCGCCGATATTTTCGGTCTGGCCGTTCACTTGAGCGGCGATCCGGGCCATTTCCTCCAGGCCGTCCGGGGTGTAGGTGATCTCGACCGCCTCTGCCCCCAGTAAAGCCGCATACTGGGCCGTCAGGGCATTCCGGGGTTCTTTCAGGATTCTCAGCATGTCCTCAGCCGTGAGGGGCTCCAGATTAACCCGGATCGGGAACCGGCCCTGGAGTTCAGGGATCAGGTCTGAGGGCTTGGAAACATGGAATGCGCCGGCCGCAATGAACAGAATCTGGTCAGTTTTCACCATGCCGTATTTGGTCGTAACATTCGATCCTTCAATAATAGGCAGGATATCGCGCTGGACCCCTTCGCGGGAAACATCCGGGCCGTGGGCCTGACGGTCGCGGCTGGCGATCTTGTCGATTTCATCCAGAAAAACGATTCCCCCTTCCTCCGCCCGCCGGAGAGCTTCCCGGTTCACGGCGTCTGAATCGAGCATCCGGCGCGACTCCTGCTCGATGAGAATTGTGCGAGCTTCAGACACCTTCACTGTGCGCGACTTCTTTCGGCCGCCACCAAGCATCCCGCCCAGCATTTCGGACAGGTCCATGCCCATCTCCTCGACTCCCTGTGGGGTAACGATCTGGGCAAGAGGCATGGTTTTCTGGGCGACTTCTATGGTGACCTCGCGGTCTTCCAGACGGCCCTCCCTCAGCATCTGACGGAACTTTTCCCGCGTGTCGGCGGCGCCGGGGGATTCCTGAACCGTAGCCGGGCCCCCGGCGGCCGGGGCCACGAAAAACCGGTTTTCAGCCTTCTGTCTGGGCTCGGAAACACCGGGGAGCAGTGCATCCAGGAGGCGTTCTTCGGCTGCCGTTTCAGCCTGCTGACGGACCCGGCCCTTGTGTTCCTCGGTCACCATCTTGACCGACATTTCAACCAGATCCCGGATCATGGACTCCACGTCCTTGCCGACATAGCCCACTTCGGTGAACTTGGAGGCCTCCACCTTCAGGAACGGCGCACTGACCAGCTTCGCCAAGCGGCGGGCGATTTCAGTCTTGCCGACTCCGGTCGGCCCGATCATCAGGATGTTCTTGGGAAAAATCTCGTCGCGGATTGCAGGATCCACACGCTGCCGCCGCCAGCGGTTCCGGAGTGCCACTGCCACGGCACGCTTGGCCTCGGCCTGTCCGACAATATAGGCATCAAGCAGTTCGACGATCTTTTGGGGCGTGAGTGAGGTTGGATCCATTGCCAAACGGTTAGCACCCGGCACCGGGAGTGGAAAGCGGCACGTTACAGCTCCTCCACATTTACCGAAGCGTTGGTATAGATGCAGATTTTCGCGGCGATCTGGAGGGATTCTTCCGCAATCTGCCGGGCGGAAAGCTTCGAATGGCGAAGCATGGCCAATGCCGCCGATTGTGCGAATGCACCGCCTGAACCAATGGCCAGAACATCATCGTCCGGCTCCACAACATCCCCTGCGCCGGTCACCAGATAGCTCCCGGACCTATCAGCGACGATGAGGAGCGCTTCGAGCGTCCGGAGCATCTTGTTCGTCCGCCATTCTTTTGCCAGTTCGACGGCCGCCCGCTGCAAGCTGTCCGGGTACTGCTGGAGTTTTTCTTCGAAACGCTCAAAAAGGGTGAATGCATCCGCCGTGGCACCGGCAAACCCGGCGATCACACGGCCGGAGGCGAGGCGGCGCACTTTCCGGGCGGTATTTTTTAGGACCTGATTGCCGTGGGTTACCTGGCCGTCTCCGGCGATGGCGACTTTGCCGTCCCGGCGAACACAGACGATGGTAGTAGCATGCATCGGCTTCACTCTGGTTTCTCTCCGTCAGCGGAACCGCTATTGCGGTTCCGGAGCTTATCTCTAGCGCGCCCGTGGGCCTCATGATAGGTCCGCATCATCCGGGCCAACTGGACCGCCGTATACCGCTGGGTAGCCGCCAGGGAACTGTGTCCCAGCATCTCCTGAATTGCCCGCAAATCGGCCCCGCCCTCCAGCATATGCGTGGCATAACTGTGACGAAGCATGTGGGGTGTCACCCGGACCGGGTTACTTCCTTTCGCCCCGTATTTTCGCACGATCTTGCCGATCATCGAAACCGAAAGCGCTTTCCCGCGGTTCGAGAGGAAAAGAGGCATATCCGGACCGAGTTTCTTGCGAAACCGCTCTCGAAGGGGCTGGTAAGCGTTCCATGCCTGAATAAAGGCTTCGCTCAAGGGAACAATCCGTTCCTTCTGCCCCTTCCCCATGACCCGGATATCGCCGGACTGGACATCCAGTGCCGAATCGGAAGCTGCCGCCAGTTCCGAAAGCCGCAATCCGGAACCATAAAAGAGCTCCAGCAGGGCCCTGTCCCGTTCCGGTTCCCGGTCGCCTTGGCCGGGAGCATCCATCAGATCTCCCGCGGTCGTTTCAGGCAGAAACCGGGGGAGGCTTTTTTTTCTCTTGGGAGATTCGAGCAGTTCTGTCGGGTCGGCTGGTATCCGGCCGGAGCTCTTCAGCCATCCAAAGAAGGTTCTCAGGGCCGAGACATGGCTTGCCACGCTGTCGTTCGACATGGCGCCAAAAAGGGTCGAAACAAATCCCCGCAAGTCGTAGAGGTTGATCGACGCAGGATTCTCCAGCGCGGCCTTGCGTTTTCCGGCAAGAAACCGGCCGAAGGCTGCCACGGTACCCGCATAGTGCGCCTGCGTTCTTGGCGAACGGTTCCGGAGCTTCAGGTACCTGACGAACTCATCCAAGGTAGTGTCAAAGGCAGATTGATCCGCCTGTTTCGCCGCCGGGGAACGCAGCGGCCCGGAACCACGGGGAGTATACTTTTTCACGCCGCCTCCAGCCCGGTCAGGAACGAGCGGTATTCGGCCCACGCACGCTCGCCCAACAGCCGGTGACGCTCTTCCTTCCGGGCCTTGTGGCCGAGGGGTTCCAGCAGGCCCCAGTTGAAGTTCATCGGCTGGAATGTTTCGGGGTTTGCCTCTTTCAGATAGTGGAGAAGCGATCCGATGGCGGAATTGCGAGGCCATTGGGGAAGCGCTTTCCCCTGAAGCCTGCAGACAGCATGAAGCGCCGCCACGGCCCCCATGACCGTCGATTCGGTATAGCCCTCTACACCGGTGATCTGCCCCGCGAAATAGAGTCCCTTTCGGGCTTTTGCCTGGAGGGTTCCATCCAAAAGCCTGGGGGCACAGACAAATGTGTTGCGATGAATGGAGCCAAGCCGGAGAAACTCCGCCTGTTCAAGTCCTGGCAGGCTCCTCAGTATCGCCATCTGGTCGCCATGCCGGAGTTTCGTCTGGAACGCGACAAGGCTCCACATGGTCGCTTCCCGGTTCTCCATGCGAAGCTGCACGACCGCATAGGGGTCACGTCCGGTTCTGGGGTCCGGCAGACCGACCGGTTTCAAGGGTCCGAACCGGAGTGTGTCGCGGCCCCGACGGGCGATGTCCTCAATCGGCATGCACCCTTCAAAGGGACGCAGGTTTTCGAACGACTTTTCCGGGTAGGGCTCGGCGGCCACAAGCTGATCAACGAGACGGTAATAGGCTGCTTGATCCAGCGGGATGTTCCAGTAGTCATCTCCACCGTGGCCGTACCGGGAAAGACGGTAGAGTCTTGTGCCATCCACGCTCTCGGCATCCACAATGGGGCTGATGGCGTCATAGAATGCGAGATGTTTCTCGCCCAGTATCCGGGAAATGTCCGTACTCAATGCGTCGCTGGTAAGCGGCCCCGTAGCGACGATGACCACCGGATCATCCGGTATCCGCTCCAGTTCGCCCGGCACCCGTTCAATCAGCGGCTCTGCCAGCAGAGCCGCCTCGACACCAGCAGCGAACCGGTCCCTGTCCACGACGAGTGCTTCCCCGCCGGGGATGCGTGCCGCATGGGCACAGCGCAGGACGAGCGAATCCAGTGCCTCCAGTTCGCGCTTCATCACGCCCTGGGCAGATTCGATGCGAATACTCTTGAATGAATTTGAGCAGACCAGCTCGGCTGCATTTGCGGTCCGGTGCGCCGGGGTCATTTTCCCTGGCCGCATTTCGTGAAGCCGGACCCGATAACCGCGCCGCGCAAGCTGCCAGGCGGCCTCGCTTCCAGCGAGGCCCTCGCCGATCACAACGACCGGTGGGGCATTCCGGTGCTCACTAGCCGGCGGCATCCATCCGGGCCTCCGCACCAGCCCCGTCACCGGCCTCTTCCGGCAGTTCGCGCTCGTAGTCGCACCCGGTATTCGGGCACTTGACGAGGCGGCCAGTGCGCTTGGAAACCTTCTCCACCAGGTACGGATTCCCGCAGGTGGGGCATGCCTCTTTGAGCGGCTTGTCCCAGGTAGTGAAGTCGCACTCCGGATACCGGTTGCAGCCATAGAACATCCGCCGACGCTTGGTCGTGCGCTCGACAAGCTGGCCACCCTCCGTCTCGCCACACTTGGGACACGGGACGCCAATTTCATAGGACTTGGCGAACTTGCAGGCAGGATAGTTCTCGCAGGCGACGAACCGGTTTCCGGTCCATGCCTTTCGGACGACGAGCCCCGCCCCGCACGTATCACACTTGCCAGGGTACTTTTCGACCTTCTCAACCCCCATCTTGTTTCCGGCCTTCTTGACGATCTTCCGGGTGAACTTGCAGGCGGGATAGTTCGTGCAGGCGATGAACGGACCAAAGCGGCCCTTTCGGAGTGCCACCGGGCTGTTGCACAGGTCGCAGGGCTCCATCGCCTCGGCACCGAACTCCTCGACCGGATCGACAAGTTTCAGGGAGCCATCGGGCTGGCGCTTGAAATCGGATGTGAAACTGCACGTCGGGTAGTTCGTGCAGGCAATGAATTCGCCCATCCGGCCCCACTTGATCACCGTTTTCCCGCCACAAAGCTTGCAGGGGATATCGGTCGGAATCTCCTGCCGCTTGAGATCCCGCATGTGTTCGGCGGCGTGTGCGAGGGTTTTCTCGAACGGTCCGTAAAACTCCTTCAGGGTTTCCAGGAACCCCGCCTTGCCTTCCTCGATCAAATCGAGCTTGGACTCCATTCCGGCGGTGAAGTTGACGTCGATTACGTCACCAAAACTCTCGACAAGAAGCTCCGTCACCTGCTCTCCCAGATGCGTCGGATGGAACCGGTTTTCGACCTTCTCGCAATAGGCCTTGTCCTGAATGGTCGATATGGTCTGGGCATATGTCGAAGGGCGGCCGATACCGCGCTCTTCCATCTCCTTTACCAGCGATGCTTCGGTGAACCGGGGCGGCGGCTGGGTGAAGTGCTGTTCCGGGTTTACGGACAGGATATTCACGGCATCGCCTTCGTTCAGGGGAGGCAGGACCCGGTCACGATCATCTTCCTCCGCATCTCCGGAATCCTCCTTCGGTTTCTGGGTAGCGACCTTCTCTTCGGCATCTTCCTTGTAGACAGCCGTAAAACCGGCAAACTTCATGACCGATCCCGAGGCACGGAGCAGGAAACGTCCGCCCGTTACCTCGACCGAAGTCTGGTCGAAAACTGCTGGGGCCATCTGGCACGCGACAAACCGCTTCCAGATCAGCTCATAAAGGTCGAACTCCTCCTTGGAAAGATACTGCTCAACCTTCTCCGGCGGATAGTCCATGGATGTCGGGCGAATCGCCTCGTGAGCATCCTGAGCGCTCGCCTTGGACTTGAAGAAGTTGGGCTGTTCGGGAATAAATTCTTTTCCGAATTTCTTTGTAATGTGTCCACGAACCGCCTCGATGGCATCCTGCGCGATCCGGACCGAATCAGTACGCATGTAGGTGATAAGGCCGACCAGACCATCATCGCCTATCGACATGCCTTCGTAGAGTTTCTGCGCGACACTCATGGTCCTCCGCGTAGTGAACCTGAGCTTGCGTGCGGCATCCTGCTGCAACTTGGACGTGGCAAAAGGCGGCGGAGCACCACGCCGACGCTCCTTGCGAACTGCCTTGGAGACCAGGAACGGCGTCTTTCGCATCTCGCTGGCGAGTGCGTTGGCCGTCGTACCGTTATCCACAGAGAGCGGCTTGCCGTCCACACGTGCGAGTGCCGATTGGAACGGCGGCGGTACGGGGCCTTCACCCTGAACGCCGATGGTCCAGTATTCTTCCTGCCTGAAGGCGCGGATTTCCTTCTCGCGGTCAACAATCAGCCGGACTGCAACTGACTGCACGCGGCCGGCGGAAAGGCCCCGGCGGACCTTGTTCCAGAGCAATGGGGATATTTTGTATCCGACGAGACGATCCAGGACGCGGCGTGCCTGCTGGGAATCGTATTTCAGCGAATCCAGCTTGACCGGGTTGGCCACAGCATTCTGAACCGCTTTACGGGTAATTTCGTTGAAGAGAACCCGGTGGAATGTCTTGCCATCACCAACACCGCCAACGAGCTGGGTTCCACTCTCCCCGTCCGGCGGTATTTCGGCACTCTTGGCGGCCTTTACGCCACGCTTGGCCTTGACCGGCTTGGCGGCCTTCGTGTCCTTGGAGGCCGCGCCTTTGGCCGGTTTCTTCCGGCGTCCCTTGGGTGGCGGCGGGTGGGCCTTTCCTTCCAGCGCCATGCGGATATGCCAGGCGATTGCCTCACCCTCGCGGTCGGGGTCGGGCGCCAGATAGATCGTGTCGGCTTTCTTTGCCGCCTTGATCAGGTCAGTAATGACCTGTTCCTTGCCTTCAGTGATGTAGTAGGTCGGCTGGAATCCGTGTTCGATATCGACACCGAGATCGCTCGTCGGCAGATCAAGGATGTGCCCCTTGCTCGCCATCACCTCGAAGCCCTTGCCCAGGTATTTTTTCAGGGTTTTGGCCTTCGCAGGCGACTCAACAATGACGAGAGAATTTCCCATTCGGTTATCCGGCTCCAATCGAGATGACGGTCAGGTACAAAAGCAAAACGGCGAAACGCGCCTAGCGCCGCCCCCTGGTGTCCTGCCTCGCAAACTGCATTCCTGCTGACTGGACGACCCGCCCCGTCAATTCCATTTCAAGAAGTAGGCTCATGGTTTGCTGAACGTCAAGACCACTTTTCGATGCCAGCGCGTCAATGTGCTCTGGCGATGACGATAAAAGCTCCCAAAGTCGGGAGGTTAGCGGACTTTCGGCAAACGGGTTTATTTCCTGCCTCAAGTCCTGTTTTGTCCTGCCTGGCTGCCCTTTGCCAGACAATGCCGCATACTGCGCACTGGAGCGGTTGCTGGCGAGCATCGGCGCGATCTGTTCGATCACATCGGCCGCAGATTCGGCGAGAATCGCGCCTTCCCGAAGAAGCTGGTGAGGGCCGGCAGCCCTAGGGTCCCGCGCACGGCCAGGGACGGCAAATACCAGACGGTTCTGTTCGAGCGCATGGCGGGCAGTAACCAGGGAACCCGATGTCTCCATTCCTTCGACAACAAGCACACCCATCGAAAGTCCGCTGATGACACGATTGCGCTGCCGGAAGAATTCAGGCCGCGGAGTGGTATCGGGTCCGAACTCACTCACCAGTGCCCCGCCAGCACGTATGCGGTCTTTCAGCCCGTCGGTGCGTCTGGGGTATTCGACACGGAGTCCACAGCCCAGAACGGCAATAGTGCGTCCGCCAGCATCCAGTGCACCCTGATGGGCGGCAGTATCGATACCGAATGCGAACCCGCTTACCACCGTGATTCCTGTCTTCGCCAGTTCCTGTCCAAACTCATAGGCAAGTCCTTCCGCATGGGAAGACGGATCCCGTGTCCCGACAATGGCGACCGAATATCCGTCAAGAAGCGGTTGGCCGTCACCCAGGCAAAACAGGACCGGGGGCGGCGGAGACACCTGCCTGAGCAGTCCGGGGTATTGCGGTGAATCCCACCAGATACAGGAGGCGCCAATCTCTTTCAGCCGCGCCATGTCACGTGCGGCTTCGTCATGCCCCCTGAACTCCCGGATTGCCCTGACCTGAGATGCCTTGAGCGGCGGCTGCCAGGCACCCGGATCCCTCAAGATGGCAGCGGCATCCGCGCCCCGTTCCATCAGGGCCGCAAACGTCGCGGCGCCAATGCCGCTTACGCCCAGCAGTGTCCAGCGGGCCAGTTCCGAATCGCCGGTCATCGCCCGTCTCCGGGTTCAGGGAAGAAACGGGTTCTCGCGCTCCCGGTTGACCTCGTACACGGCCCGTGAAGTTTCAGCGTCTGCGCTTACCTGCGACGTGGGCCGTTTGAACAGGATCGAGTTGTCGGCTGTCAGCACCCGGTCGCCAATCATCGCCTCCTGCAGGAGATATGTGACGTAGGCGGTGGCGGTACTGCCGGTCGTACGGACAACAATCGCCTCCCCGATCGGGATGTCAGGCAGGCGGACACGGCCGAGCAGTTCAGGGTCGGCAGCCGTGCGGTTCTGCCGGGAGATCGACAGCAGCGTCCCGGCGGTCAGGCCGTCGTTTTCGCCCTTGTCCAGATAGATCATCATCTTCGGCATAATGCCCATGATCTTGCCCTGGGTGCCGACCAGAACCGCCTCAATCTGCTTTTCCGATACCCTGATGGGGAAATCGGTAGGCGGCTGGTAGTAGGGGATGACATAATCCTTGGTATCTATGCCGTAGAACTTCTCGTCGCCTGGAGAGATTTCCTCATATGACACCTTGATGACTGCGGTAGACAGGCCGGGCTGCACCGACTTGACCTGAAGAATGCCAACCGCCCGGAAGATGTTACCGAGCATCTTGCCGGTATGCGGGTGCTTGAGAGCCTGTTCGTCGCGAACCACCCAGAAGCGGTGTCCGGGTGCGACGCCATGATCGGTGCCGCGGTTGATGTACACGATATCGGACACCGACAACCGGTCGAATTTCTTCTCGTCTTCCTGGCCGAGAATCACTCCGGCGGTACTCACAAACGATTTGTCGACAAACTCAACAACGCCTTCGGTGCCCGCGCGCGGATAGACGAACCGGGTGCGGTCGAACTGGGAAACGGCACGCTTTTTCGACAGCAGTTCCACGGCCTCGGCATCGAATACCTGGATTTCGTCCTTCTGATCAAAGCTCTCGAAATACTGCTCCCGAGCTTCACGTTCCATGTCCGGAAGCTGTTCTGGTTCAGCGATCGCTTCTTCCGCGAGTTCAGCGGCGGCTGCCTCTTCTGTGATTGCAACCGCTTCCGCCTCGATTTCTTCCTCCGCGAACTCGCTGCGATCTTCCCGCGACTGGGCTTCGACGACAGCCTGGCCCGCCATGCTCAGCGATTCCCGCGGATACACGGTAATCGGCTCGCCCGGGTAGATCAGATGTGGATTCATGATCTGCGGATTGTTTTCATGGAGCTGCGGCCAACGGAACGGATCGTTTAGGAAGCGTGAAGCGATATCCCACAGGGTGTCACCCTGCCGGACGATATAGACCTGAGGCGGTTCGCCGGGGGCAGACTGTTCCACCGATGGATCGACCTTGCTTCCCGTCGCCACGCGATCGCGCACGTTCTGGGCGGGGTCATCGGTCGCGATCTGGTCCTGCATTTCTATGACTGACCGGGTGGCGGGGGTGGCAGCGGCATCGGCGGCCCAAGCAGCAGCAGTCGCCGTCATCCAGCCGATAGCGCCCAGAATGAGGGCCCATCGCCACCCATGCCGCAATATTCGTCCCAGTATTCTGTCCATCATTTCCGTACTCCGGGCCCGGCCAATGGCCTGTTTTATAACTCCATGGGGCATTTCGTTTCGGTACATCATACTCAATTCCTGTTTTGGGCCAAATCGGCCAGTCGCTGACGGGCCTTGGGGGCAGCGTCAGAAAATGGATATTCGTTGAGCAGTTTCTGGAGCGTGGATCTGGCTTCCCGATCCCTTCCTAAATTCTGCAATGAAAACCCTACCTTAAGTAGGGCGTCTGGTGCCTTATTCCCTGTGGGGTAACGCTTCAATACCTGTTCGAACTCGGTAATCGCCTGTTCATACTGCGAACGCGAATAGTAACACTCGCCAATCCAGTACTGGGAGTTGTCCGCATAGTCGTGCTTGGGCCACCGCCGGACAAATTCACGGAAAAGCTCCATCCCCTCATCATACTGACCGGCCTCGAACAACTTGAACGCAGCCCCGTACAGTTCCAGCGGCTTCGAATAGTCGCTGGTCCGGCCGGTAGCGACCTGGACGGGTGCGGCTGGCTCTGCTGGCTTCGGCTGCGCGGGTCTCGCGGATGCCAGCGGCGGCACCTTGGGTTTTTCCGGAGCCCTAGGGGCTGACGGCTGCGGCGGGAGATCCGAGGCCGATGCCATCATTTCCGGGGTAACGCGAATGATCTTGAGTTCCTGATTGGTCTTGATCGTGTTGATGTACTGGCGGGCGGTATCCAGCTTGTCTTCCAGAATCAGTACGGCTGACCGGTTATCATCCATCGAACTCTGCATCTGGTCGAGTTGCGCCTGGAGTGAAATAAGCTGCGCCTCGACAGCTGCCAGCCGGTCTCCCTGCTGTTGCTGAACAGTCTTATCGGCACAAGCAGATGCAGCCAGCGCAAGCGCCAGCACGGCAGTCTGGAGACAGTTGGTACAACGGAAAATCACTTCAAAAAGAGCTTCGCTCTCTTGAGTGGGGAAGGAGGAACATTGCTATTAAGGATTACGGGCCGCTTAATGTCAAGACCAATAGCTGTTCAATAAGTGGACAAAGAAGTGAACCTCAACTTCTTTGAGGGTAAATTAGGGTTATCAGGCCTCTTCGCCAAAGCGATTGGCTACCAGCGTCCGGGCAGCGGTCAGTAAATCGTCAGCGTCCTCGCCCTCGGCTGTAACCTCAATCTCCTCGCCCTGCGAGGCAGCGAGCGTCAGTACACCCAGAATCGAGCGTCCGTTCACCGTTTGGCCGGACTTGGAGAGCCAGACCTCGGACTTGAACTTCTGGAAAGTCTGGACGAGCACGGCTGATGCCCGGGCGTGGAGTCCCAAGCGGTTAATAATCTTGAGTCGCAGCGTCGGCATGTTCCCCGTTCCGTTTCCCCCCGGCAAAGAACGTGACGTCATCCCACCTGGGATTTTTCGGTCTTCTTGCCGGGAGCCATGATCTCGCTGGCAAGGGAGATATTCTGGCGGCCCGCGGCCTTCAGTTCGTGCGCCAGCTCAACAACGCCGAGCCGGTTCTGCCGGCTCGTCACCATCTTGAGCAGCATCGGAAGGTTGACTCCCGAAAGAACCTCTACCCGCTCAGGCTCCAGGAACGCGAGGCTGACGTTTGAAGGCGTACCGCCGAACATGTCGGTGAGGATCAGCACACCTTCGCCGGCATCCACCTTCTTGATCGCCGCTTTCAGCTGTTCCGATGAAACCTGGGGCGGATCGCTCACGCCCTGGCCGACGACTTCCACCTGCTCCTGCTTGCCGGCGATGAATTCGACGGCCTCCCTAAGCGCCTGTCCGAGCGACGCGTGGGTCACGATCACAATCCCGATCATTTCTGCTGGTACCTTTCACGCGCCGGGAGACCCGGTCGAATCTGGCCGACGATGGGGTAGCGTCCTGCATGGGAGAGGTCAAACCCATTCAATGCTCATACTCCCGCCAGATCCCGGTGCCTCGTCCGGACCTGGTAGCCCTGCCCTGAAAGCCGCTTTTCCAGCCAGCGGGCCATGACCACACTCCGGTGCTGGCCCCCCGTGCAACCAAAGGCGATCGTAATCTGGCTACGGCCTTCATGTGCATAAGCCGGCAGGACGACTCCCTGAAGCTGGTCCAGCAGGGATACAAACCCCGCAGCAGCCGGCTGGCCCAGCACGTAGTCATAGACACTCTGATCGAGGCCAGTGCGATCCCGCAACGAATCGATCCAGTATGGATTGGGCAGGAAACGCACATCAAAGATGAAGCTCGCATCCGGCGGGATTCCGTTCCTATAGGCGAACGATACAATCGTAACAGCCAGCAGTGACTTTTCGTCGAGGTTTTCACCACCATACTGGCGGACGATATGCGAGCGAAGGTCATGGACGGAAAATCCGGTCGTATCGATCACCCGGTCCGCCTGGCTGCGAAGCGGCTCCAGCAATGCACGTTCCTTCTGGAGTCCTTCGGCGACCGAATCGGAGCCCACGGCGAGCGGTGGCCGCCGGCGGGTCATGCCGAACCGTTTGATCAGTTCATCTCCGGCAGCCTCAAGGAAGATGATTTCCGGCCTTGACCCCCGGCGGAGAATCTCCCGGAGCGCGGGCTCAAGGCCGGGCCAGAATCTTCCCTCGCGCACGTCAATGCCGACAACCACCCGGTCATCGGCTTTGGGCGTGCGATCCAGCAGGTCTGCCAGTCCGGGAAGGAGTGCCGGCGGCAGGTTATCAATGCAGAACCAGCCAAGATCCTCGAAAGCCTTGAGAGCGGTGGTCCGCCCTGCTCCCGACAGACCCGTAACGAGCACCAAGCGCATGATTATTCGATGTCCTCATCAGTCACCGGCCGTGACTGGCGTCGCTCGGAAATCTTCCGCACCAGCCGTTCCTCAAACTCCTTGGCAGAGTAAATGCCCCGGTACTTGAGCATCTGGTTGCGGGCAGCGACCTCCAGTATCGCCGTCATGTTTCGGCCGGGCGTGACGGGAATTATCAGCATCGGAATCTTGACGCCCATCAGCTCATGGAACCGGTCATCAAGCCCCAGGCGGTCATAGTCCTGCTCGGACTTCCAGTCTGTCAGTTGCACGACCAGCTCGATCTTTTTCCGCTCGCGGGTAGAGGAAATACCGAATAGTTCACGCATGTTCAGTATGCCAAGGCCGCGGATTTCCATGTGATGCTGAAGCACCTCGCTGGCCATTCCGATCAGGTTCGTCGGCGGGACCTTGACGATCTCCACCACATCGTCGGCAATGAAGCGGTGACCATTCAGCACCAGATCCAGCGCGCATTCGCTTTTTCCGATGCCGCTTTTCCCGGTCAGCAGGATACCGATGCCGAACACGTCCACCAGGACGCCATGCACGGTTGTTCTCTCCGAGAGCGCTTCTTCCAGCCGCCGGGAAATGCGCTGGACAAAAACCGTCGTGTCGTGAAGTGTGCATAACAGCGGGACGTCGTGCTTCTCACACACTTTCTGGAGCACATCCGGTGCAGGCAGCCCGGAAGTAACGACAAAGGCGAGAATACCGGCGCCAATCAGGCGGTCCAGGTTTTCTTCCTGCCCGCCCTTGTCGAGGTAGCTGATCTCGGCCTTGCCAAGCAGCTGAAGCCGGTCCGGGTGGTGGTGCTCCAGGAAGCCCGTCAGGTGCAATCCCGTCTTCTGCACCTTGGCGGAGGTAATGCTCTGGCCGAGCGCGGCATCTGAACCTGCAAGCCGCACCAGATCCAGTGCGTACTCGTCGGGCGTCAGCAGGTCGGACAGTTTCAGCATGCGCGGGGCCTCCGGGAGCCGGACCGCTAAAGTCTAGGCTACCCGGTCGTCCGCGTCGATAAAGGCCTGATTCATCGCCTCGGCCGTCACACTCTCGATCAGCTTCTGGCGGCATTCGGGCTCCTTGAGGAGCCGGGCCAGCCGTGCGAGCACTTTCAGATGGTGCGTGGGATCATTGTCCGGAGCCAGCAGCGCCACAAACAGCCGCGTCGGCTGGTGATCCAGTGCGCCAAACTCGATTCCCCCAGTATGCCGGGCTACTACCACCACGGCATCTTTGAGGCCGGGCAGCTTGCCGTGGGGGATTGCAATCCCATCTGTAAGGGCTGTTGACCCCAGCCGCTCACGCTCGGATAGCGCCCGGTGCACGGAGTCGGCATCCACCCGGCCGCCCGTGGCGGCCAGCGTAGCGATCTCCCGCAGTACATGATCCGAGGTCGAACCGGAAAGTGCCGGCGTGTAGGCTGCTTCCATCAGAATCTGCCTGATCTTCACCGCAACCGTACCGCTCAATCCGGGAAATTACGCCGTTAGCCCAACGACAGGCTCCGGTTAGCTGACAGGTTCCATACGGGCAATAGCCAGCGGTCGCGAATGCCGATTTTCATGAATCTGTGGCATATCACCGTCCAGGCACGATCAGCCCCAAGGCACCGTCCTTGCGCTTGTAGAGGACGTTCACTTCGTCCGACTCCATATTGCGAAACACGATGAACCGGTTCTTCATGAACCCCAGCTGCAGGGACGCCTCATCGACGGTCATCGGCTTTCCGTCGATCGGTTCAATCCGGATGATCTGCAGGTTCGACCCGGCACGCGGCTCGGCCGCCCGGGAGGGCTTACGGATGGTTTCCTTCTGGGCCATCCGCAGGGAACCGGCATGAGTCGTAGCATGGTGCTCCTTCATGCGGTCCTTGTGCCGGCGGAGCTGCTTCTCGATCTTGTCGACAGCCAGGTCAACCGTCGCGTACATATCGGTAGTCGAATGCTCGGCCTTGACCCGCGTTCCGTGTGCATCGATCTGTATCGATGCCCGGTGTTGTGTTTTTTCCGCAGTCAGGGCGACATGGGCCTCGATGGGTTCGTCGAGGTATTTCTTCACCTTCAGGAGCTTCGTCTCCACATAAGAGCGCAAAGCGTCACTTGAGGGCATGTGTCTGAAACTTACGTTGACTTGCATATCCGGTATACCGGTTCCTTTCATCAGGGCGGATGTTCCGGAGCCGGAGATCTGGCCTGTCTCCCGGCTGCCGTGGCGGCTCCGCCTTGCCGCCGCCACATCAATAGAATTTCTTGCGCTTCGAGGAGGCCGGGATCCCAAGCTGCTCACGGTATTTCGTCAGCGCCCGGCGGGAGATCGTAATGCCTTCCTCCCTCAGGCGGCTGACAATTTCCATGTCCGTCAGCGGCTTGTCGCCCTCCTCGCCGACGAGCTTCTTCAGTCTTTCCTTGACCGATTCGCTCGCCACCGCGCCGCCATAGGTAGTCGAAATACCCGAGTTGAAGAAATACTTGAGCTCAAAAATTCCACGGGGGGTCTGGACGTATTTATTGCTGGTCACCCGGGAGACGGTCGATTCATGCATTCCGATCTTTTCAGCCACATCCCGCAGGATCAGGGGGCGGAGATGGGAAACCCCGTGATCAAGGAAATCCCGCTGGAATTCGATGATCGCCTCCATTACCCGGTGAATGGTGCGTTTGCGCTGATAAACGCTCTTGATCAGCCATTCGGCGCTGCGGAGCTTCTGCTGGACGTATTCCCGGGTATCCTTGGACCCGCCCGCCGCCTGCCGGCGCAGCAGCCCCAGGTACTGATGATTAACCCGGACATAAGGGATATCGTCCTCATTAAGAACAACCCGGTATTCACCGTCCGGGCCCTTTTCGACATAAACATCGGGAACGATATAGCGGTTATCGTCACTGTCCTGCCAGTTCCGGGCCGGAACCGGCTCCAGGGTTTTCAGGAAATGCAGGGCTTCTGACACCTGTTCCGGTTCGACCTTCAGCTTCCGGGCCAGCGGTTTCAGGTTCCGGCCATCGACCATTTCCAGATATTTGTCCACCAGTTCCCAGACCAGCGAACCTTCGAAGCCAAGCACTTCGAGCTGGGCGAGCAGGCATTCACGCAAGTTGCGCGAACAGATCCCCGGCGGGTCCAGCAGCCGTAGCCGGGCCAGCACCACTTCAACCTCTGTCTCGCTGGCACCTGTGGCCTGGGCCGCTTCCTCAGCCGTTGCAACGAGGTAACCCCGGTCGTCGAGGTTCTCGATGCACCAGGCTGCAATCAGGCGCTCTTTTTCGCCAAAATCGGCGACCTTTACCTGCCAGAGCAGGTGCTCAACCAGAGTGTCAGGGCGCGAGATGGACGACTGGATGAATTCGCGGGTTTCGTCGTCCATCCCCTCGGAGGAAAGCGAGGGGTGGGCCCGTTCGATATTGTAGGATTCGAGGTAGCTGTCCCAGTCGAACTCGCCGACGCCCTCTCCCTCCTGCCCGGTCAGTTCCTTGCCCGGAGTTTCGGGAAGGGCGGTGACAGCGGGGGCATCAGCCAGTTCCGGTGAAAGAGGCGGCTCCTCCACCTGCTCCAGCATCGGATTTTCGAGAATTTCCTGCTGTATGTGCTCGGCCAGTTCGAGCCGGTTGTACTGCAGCAGCCGGATTGCCATCTGCAATTGCGGCGTAAGTCTGAGACTCTGGCTCTGCTTGAGACCAACACTCAGTTGCTGGCGGGGTCCAACGGACATTTATCCAATAATTCCCTATAGTTATACCAATATTTGAGCACTTTTACGGCAATATGCGAAAATTATACCAACCATGAAGGGCATGGTCCACAGCAGAAATCATACCGTCCCAGAAGTAGCGGCATAACTAATTGTTACTACAGGCATTTTTTGGGACTGCGAATTCTGAAGCAAGTGGTACAAAGGGGCATCTATCAAGATTCCTTGACAGCCCGGTGAGAGCCGGGACCCAGCCGTGGTGCGACGTGGTTACCCGGCCACTGCTGTGGGCCGGAGGCGGCCTTTCTGATGCTCGATAGAGGCCCGGATAAAGTCCCGGAACAGCGGGTGCGGCGACGTGGGACGGCTTTTGAATTCAGGGTGGAACTGGCACCCCAGGAACCAGGGATGGTTTTCCAGCTCGCTGATCTCAACAAGGCTCCCGTCCGGCGAGAGTCCCGAAAAGATCAGTCCCTTCGACTGGAGCTGCTCTCGAAAGGCATTGTTGAACTCAAAGCGGTGGCGATGGCGTTCGCTGATTTCAAATGCGCCGTAAGCCCTGGCCGCCAGGGTACCCCGCTGCAGCTGGCATTCGTATGCACCCAGCCGCATGGTGCCACCCTTGGCCGTCACCTTCTGCTGGCTTTCCATCAGGTCGATTACGCAGTTCCTGCCGGTTTCATCGAACTCGCGGGAAGTCGCATCCGGAACCCCGCCCACATGGCGGGCAAACTCCACCACCATGAGCTGCATTCCAAGGCATATCCCGAAAAACGGGATACCATTTTCGCGGGCATACTGGATCGCCCGGATCTTGCCCTCCGTGCCGCGCTTGCCGAACCCGCCCGGCACGAGAATCCCGTCACACCCGTCCAGATGACGGGCGAGCGAATCCTCCGGCAGCTCATCGGCATCCACGAAATGCAGGTTCACTTTTGCACCGTTGGCAATCCCGCCGTGAATGAGAGCCTCGTTCAGCGACTTGTAGCTTTCGGTGAGATCCACATATTTGCCGACGATAGCAATATCCACGTGGTGTTTCGGCTGCGTAAGGTTCCGGACGATATTTTCCCACGCGGAGAGATCCGGCTTCTTCGCCCAGATGTTCAGCTTCTCGACGATCCGTTCGTCCACGCCTTCCCGGTGGAGGTTGAGGGGAACCTCATAGATGGATTTGGCATCTTCGGCGGCGATCACGCAGTTCCGGTCCACGTTGCAGAACAGGGCGATCTTCTCCCGCATGTCATCCGGAAGCGGCCGGTCCACGCGGCACAGCAGGATATCGGGGTCTATGCCGATCTCGCGCAGGGTCTTGACCGAATGCTGGGTGGGCTTCGACTTCAGCTCCCCTGAACTGGGAAGATACGGTACCAGCGTCAGATGGATATAAAGGGTCCGTTCACGTCCAATGTCGAACTTGAACTGCCGGATGGCCTCCAGAAACGGAAGGCTTTCGATATCACCGACCGTGCCCCCGACCTCGACAATTGCGGCGTGCCTGCCCTCGGCCGCCATGAGCACACGCCGCTTGATCTCGTCGGTAATGTGCGGGATCACCTGGACAGTCTTGCCCAGATAGTCGCCCCGGCGTTCCTTGTTGATCACTTCCAGATAAACCTGGCCGGACGTGAAATTGTTGTTCCGCGTCATGAGCGCGTGCGTGTAGCGCTCGTAATGGCCCAGATCGAGATCGGTTTCGGTGCCGTCGTCGGTGACGAACACCTCGCCGTGCTGAAAGGGGCTCATGGTGCCGGGATCGACGTTGATGTAGGGATCGAGCTTGATGAGGGTTACTTCGAGTCCCCGCGCCTCAAGAATGGCCCCAATACTGGCCGCCGCCAGCCCCTTGCCCAGTGAACTGGTGACGCCGCCTGTTACAAAGATAAATTTGGTTTTCATTCCCGCAGCCGAAATCTAAGCCCGGGAGCGGATTATAAACCGGCCTCCCGGTCAGTCAACCGGAGGGAGAGAAAATCCGGCCTCACTCAATTGGGCGGCAACGTAGTGAACTCAAAATCGCGGATAGTCCCGTCTTCAGCGCCTGCCGGGTAGTAATGCACCGACGAGCCACTGATGACGGGTGGGGTCGTCCGGTTCCATGTGGGCGTCGTCAGATTGATTAGCGTCAGGTTGTTGCCATCAGTATCCCGTTCACGATTCGGTATGACGAGCCAGCCGGGACCGACCACAGAGGCAGCAGGATCACCGCCCGGAGCGTTTACCACCGCCACATTCACCGGGGACCGGAAGGTGACGTTCCCACCGCCATTCGGAGCAGCGGAATACGGAGCAATATCAATTACATGTACCCGTTTCAGCGGCGCAGACGCGCGGGCGACGGTCATGAATGCAACTCCACCATGGATCTGCAACTGCACCACGGAGCCTCCTCCGCCGGATTCCACCACAAGCGGAGCCGTGCTGCCGGCAGCCGATAGTGCGGCATCGCGCGGACGGCACTCGGTCGAGGGGCAAGAACTGCCCGGTTTCCAGCGCCAGAACTGGGTCAGATCGATCACCGACAGCTTGAGCGAGCTTCCCGTCACACCCGCCACCAGCGCCCGGTCTCCGGCAATTTCGATCGCCTGGATATCGCCCGCATACGCGTTCCCACCCGATCCACGGGGAACGACATAGGCGTTTCCATGCTGGAAATTGGCCGTGCAGTTAGCGTTGAAATCGGCCGCCTGCAGGTTGTCGAGGTTCAGCCAGAACAGGCGCGGCTGGTCCTGGACACCGAAATTGTAACCGACGAGGAGCAGGTTATCCCGTATGGCAAATGACTGGGGTTGGGCGTTGGTCTGGGGCTCGGTCACGATCTGGATCTGCTTGATGGTCGAACAGTTCGGGATGCCGTCAACCAGATTGATTTCCGAGCCGTCATGGAGACTGCGCGCCACAATGCGGTAGTTAGTGTTGCTCGGACTGGCGACAATATATACCCGGCTGCGGCCTTCATCGACGATCACCTGGTAAAGGTCGGCAGTGCTCTGGCCTTCGCTAAGACCAGCGCTGAGGCCCGTGATACCGGGAATCCCGTCATTCTGGTCAAGCGCCATGTCGATCTGGGGATCAACCACGTTCAGGTCGAGACGGCCGGTACCGCCCCCCACCTCGGACACAAAGAGAACCGAATCCCCCACGGCTGTACCGTAGTAGAAAGATTTCTCAATCTTGTCGAGGCGCTGGACCGGACCATTGGAGGATGTGCCCGTATCGATCCGGATGCTCTGCGCGCCGGTGATGTTGTCCGTATCCACGACCTTGCCTACATGGACCACTGACGGCGGATTACCAAAATCCCGCTGTTCAATGACCGCAATCGTGTTCGCCAGTGGCAGTGTGAACATCATCCGCTGGCGCACGGAACTGCTGTCATAGGTTACCGGAGTCCAGAAACGGCCGGCATCGCCGGGGAACAGGCTCGGGAAGTTCTGGGATGTCTCGAAGGTGATCTCGTTGAAGGTCAGGGCCGGGTATGGCGAAACCTTCATCCACGGCAGATTGCCATGACCGGCATCAGCCGCCTGCCGTTCATGCCGGAACTGGAGGATCTGGCTGGAACTGGTGTTCAGCAGGAAGCCCAGTTTGTCGGTGCCCTCAACAACAATCGCCCCGCCAGCACCCGTATTCGGCGAAGCCAGATTCACCGCCGGGTTCCCCGGGCTAAGCGAGTTCTCACCCTGCATCTCGTCACACTGTTCATCATGGGCGGGCGCCAACGGACCGCTATCACCGAGGGTCATCAGCAGACATCCACGGTCATCAGCAGTGCTTCCCGACGGGCCCGGGTCATAGACATTGATCATGCCGATGGTTGTTTCCGTCGTGTCGGGCGAAGCGTCCGCCACGCCGCGGGAGACCGTAACCATCATCGTCAGCCGGTCGTCGAGATCATCAGTGGGTGTCCCGCTGGTCCCACGGTCGTCACGGGTGCCGAAAAGATGCGCACGTGCACGGCCGATACCACCGCCGAGGGTTTCAGTCCGTGCCGTCTGGGTCCGGTGCATCGCTATCCCGGTGGGGAGATCGGCAAGCGAGAAAACACCCTTGAGGTCGATCACGTTCATGCTGTCGATGATCCGGAACTGCGTAATGGCTCCAGACGGCACTCCATCACACTGGTCGGCCTTGACGGTGAACCGGACTGCAGTATCCACGCTCACGACGGTATACCGGTAAATCCGGCTGGACGGCCCAGTCTTGAACAGCAGAATGTCCTGCGGCTGCACCAGATCGTCCGCGGTGCCTTTCACATTGTCAGTCCCAAACAGGCCGTTGCCGGGCAGCCCTGTTACGGCGATCTGCTTGTCGATGGGAACCGTAACAATGTCATCGCGGTCCCGCTGGTCCGGCCCCGGCGTATCGGTAACCCTGGGATTCGGGTCCATGACACACTGGCGAAGAACCTGAGGGTTGGGGTCGGAAGCGGTAAAGCCATATGCCTGCCCTGCCCCGGTGCCGCCACCAGGGGCGTCAAATGCTATTGTGTAGCCCAGCCGGGAGGAAAGCAGGTCATCCCCGGACCGTTGCCGGTCGGGCCGGACATCGACCGGATAAACGAGTTGCGGCCGGTCATTCAGGGCGTCAGGGACCGTGTCGTCGGAGGTTGTCCTGACCGTCAGGAACCCCACATCGGAACGCACTCGCTCCCTCAGCCCCTTGGGCACCTGTGGCATCTCAAACCGGAAAGGCTTCCAGAAGGTCAGCGGTATCCTAGAACTGCGGTAAAGTGCCCCAACCTCCGCATTCGACAACGTGAACAGCCCGGAAAGGAAATCCCCCGGAAGGTTCGTCTGCCTCGCAAGGATCATCGTAATGCCGGTATCGCGGGCCGGATCAGGAACGGGTACCGATACCCGGTCCACACCCGATGTCGCCCCGCAGGTCGAATTGGGATTGGTCGGGAGGAAGGCATCGGGGATGCCATCGCCATCAACATCAAAGCACACATTTGTTCGCGTCGATGCATAGGAGTTCGTATACGGGTCGAAGTCCGTATCGACTTCACACATCACCCATTCGCGCTCGCCGGGACCCGGATCCTGACAGATCGCGGTCGTGTGCTGGTAGCAGGGAGTATCCGGCCCGCAGCCTTCGATTCCCTGAAAGGGGAAGCGAATGTTCTCGTCGTCAAACCACTCATCGCCGGGGTCTTCGCCCGAGGCCGGATCGGGCGTAAGGGCGAAAACCGACAGCCCGCCATGTGTAGTTGAGCTCGGATCCGATTCGACGACCACATAGAGGTACGCCTCATCGGACGAATCCAGGATGTCATCTCCGTTGGTATCCTGAAGATCAACGGTGAGATGCGTCGGACCGGCAAACGACAGGACCGCGTTAAACTCCGGCGTCCTGAGCGAGAGCAGCGGAATCACCCCCTTCGGCTGAGGCACCCCCGACGTTTCCACTTTTGTATCGGGGCGGATGAAGGATATCTGCCCGTCGTCGTCACGCTCTACATTGAACGCATACAGCGCATTGTATACCGGGTCCGAAACGAAGAAGCGGCCAAGAACCCCGACAAGGCCCGTTGACGGCATGTCTACTGCATCGATTCCATCTTCAGGGAAGTAGCCTGCCACATATCGCGGAGAGACTTTCCATGCTGCACCTCCGGAAAGCCGGCCCGGATCCTGCTCGAAGGTCTTGGTTTCGTCACGATCCGGGTACGGAACCGGCGTGCGTGTCACCCCCGGCTCCGCGCCGGAACTGGTGGTGAAGTAGTCGTTATCCGCGTCGATCTCCCGGTAGCGCGAAATGACGCGGAACTGGACGCCCGGTTCCGATACCTGGATCGGGTTCAGGTCACCATTGAGGATCAGCCGGCGGGAGTTGCCGGGAACGCCCAGAACTGCAGTCACCGTCCGGCGGGTTTCCAGCGGCGTGCCAGGCCTGATGATCAGGATATCCCCCGCCGATACCGAGCAGTCGTCGGAAACGTCCGGGAAGAAGTCATTCTCAAAATCCAGATCCCGGTTGCAGTGGTGGTTGCGTTCAACGAGAAAATCGGAGTTGACGGACTCGACCACGTTCGTCGTCACGCCGCCGACGAGATTCAGGTCGTTGCCCTGCACGACGATTTCCTCGCTGACCCGGAGCACCGACAGGTCACCGGTCGTCACGTTGACCACAATAGCCCGGTCCATGAGCGGCTCGCCATCGGGCCCGAGCCGGTCCGGATCGGAACTGAAGAACATGATCCCTTGAGGCCGGATACCGGTCACCCGGAGCGCCTGGAGCCCGTAAGTCTGGTCCGTGTCGACATTGAGGACCGTGGGTGCCGGCGTGGAGAAATCCAGACTCAGCTTGTCGAGCTGCGACCGGGAGCGGTTGGAGACGTATCCGGTATCGAACCGGCTCGTGTATCCGATAAGCTTCGGGACTGACTGCTCGCCGGAGCAGTTCAGGTTATCCCACACACTGATGGCAAGCTGGCCGGTAGTGGGCGGCGGTGTCAGCACGACCTCGAAACGGCCCTGGTCAACGTCGCCGGTACCATCCAGCCCTACTCCGCCGGTAATGCCATTACTGACATTCCCGCAGCCGGTGATCGCCCCGCCGTCGGTCACGCTGACCGAATAGCGGGTGAATGTCGGCGGAGTGCCGCTGCCAAACGGCGCCGTGTCGTCCTCCGATTTGCGGACTGCCCCCAACGCTCCACGCACGAGGAAGCTGCCGACTGTCGTCCCGTCCGGGGCCGCCGGGAGGCTGTTCTGTATCTGGTGGCTGGCCATGACCCGGGAGAGGTTCACTGGTGGCGGCGGACGGTTCGAGAGGCCGAGGGCGAACCGGAAGTCCACCAGTGCACCGGGCCGTGACGTAATAGCCGCCCTCACCGTGATAACCCCGCCCTGGGAACCACTCACGAACTCAAGGCTCTCCGTAACGGTCCCGGCAGGCGCCTCGACCGAAAGCTTGTTCGGCGGTACCTGCTGGTCACCCGGGCAGTTCACCGTGCTGCCGCCGGTCATCGAAATCGTGGGGGGCGACGTGAAGCCCGGCATCTGCGCTGTATAGGTCACGCAGTTCGGCACGTTGACCTGGCTGGTGGCGAGCCGCCCCCACTGGTCGCGGACCTTCACGCCCATCGCGAATGGCCCCATATCGTTGACCAGGTCCGCCTCGCGGTCGGCCAGCGCCGGGTCAGCGTATTCGATCGTGGTCCCCACCGGGCGTTCGGCCCGGATCCGGAAGGTCACTCCGCCGGCCGGTATGATCGGTGTCGCATTGGTGAACGTTCCCGGCGACGGGTTGCCTATGGCCGTTGCCAGGACGACGTATTCGGCACTGTTCAGCGCAGGGTCCGTTGATCCGCCCGTGGTAAAGTTCACGCGAACATTGGTAACAGCCGAACAATCCTTGTTGATGTCAGTGCCGGTGCAGGCCGTACTGGTCCCCTGCGCCATGACCGGATCGGTCAGGTTTCCGGTCCGGCCGCCGAAACCAAACGGCTGGTCGGCAAAGTTCACATTGATCGTGCCGATGAACGGCTGCCCGAACCGGTCGATGATGCTGACGACCATCGGCTCCGGCACCGGAGTATCCGCGGTCAGGTCCAGCGAGCAGGTCGTGTCGTACGGACAAATCTGCCCCGCCCCGGACACGACCTGAAGAACGCCCTGGTCCGCCTCGGCGACCGGGATCACGAAGGTGGTCTGTGTGACCGGTATGATCGGGAACGAGAACAGGTTGGTAACGGTCGCCGTAACGCGAACCTGGTGCGACGGACAGTCGGCCAGCGGCGTCACCCTTATCTGTGTCCGGCCCAGATCGTTAATGGGTAATATCATCTCGAAATCGGAGTCATTCAGCAGCGCCGGGCAGTGATCGACAATATCCACCACGAAAGTCACGTATGGCGCTGCCAGCGGATCGGGCGTATTTGAAGTGGCCGGCGACTGCAGAACGAAATCGTAGACGAACGTTTCCAGCGGCACGCCAAGCTCGATCAGCGGGAAGCCTGCCTGGTCCTCGCCACCGATGGCGATGATCTGGAGCGCGCCTCGGGCGAAGGTGAACGAATTGCCCGCAGTGAGTGCGTCAGTCGTCGCCTGGATGACGATGTCATCCGCGTCCAGAACCGCCACCTGGATGGCGGCGCTGATCTCGAACGCGCCCGCTTCGATCAGGCCGGATGCGTCCGGGGTCGTCACCTGTATGGTGTTGTTGGTGATTGAGATAACCGAAAAGGGAAGCCCGCAGTCAACGGTGGCTGGCGAGACGCCTTGCGGAATCACGCATTCGACCCGGTCAGCCGGGCCTCCGTCGTTGTGAAACACGAAACTGATCCTGAGCTTCTGCCCAGGCTCCACGGCAAATCCATTACCGCTGATCGACACCACCGTTCCGCCGAAAGTGTCGCCGCTCGACGGGTTGATGGCCCCGACCGTGTTCAGGGCAAGGCCCGAACCCAGGATGATCTGGCCCAAGATGACCTTCTCGATCACGAGCACGTCGGCGATGGTAATGTCGCCCGGATCGTTAGCATTCGTGTCATTGCCCCCGATGAACCGGGTTGCGAAATCGGGGAACCTGACCTCATTCGGAAGGCAGGTGATGCAAAGCGACAGCGGGAAGACATTAGCGGCGTTGAGTTCGGCCTCGGTCGGGACCGTTACGCCAAGTGCAAATGCACGGATCAGCAGCAGGTCGCCCAGGCTGACGATGCCGTCCGGCGCGCCACGCGGATAGACGTCGCCGAACAGGCCGGCGGCCTCCGCCCGGAGGGGCGCGGCGAGCAGGACCAGCAGGAGCGCCAGTCTTGTTCTGGATTTCAAATGGGGCGGCCGCCATTTCCTGAGGACCGCGAGGAGCATCTTCATGTGCCGTTACCTCTCCGGTTTCCTCATCATTGCCCGTAGTTCAGTGCCGCATGGACACCAGACGGAGGATCAAACCTGAGCGTTGCCGCGACAGGTTCACCCAGTGCGTTGTATCTGAATATCTCCGAGTTGCCGGTGCCAATGGGAACCGACGTGATTTCCCCCGCCGCCGGATCATACGCGACTCGATCGGCAAGCAAGGCACAGGCAGCGGACGCACACTGTTCCCTGATCCGGAAGATCGTCTGGATCACGTCCCGGCTGCCGGGACTGCCCGACGGGAACAGATAGTCGTTGTCACCGGCCGACTTGAGGACGCGCAGTTCGTTCGTGCCGAACACGTTGCTCTGGATCGTCCCGAGCGACGACAGGATATCCTGGCCGGTGGCCGTTCCCGCCACGTAGGCGATGTTCTGGTCGTTGAAGAACGCTTTCAGTGTAAATCCGGCGAAATCAACCGCACCGGTGCCGCTCGTCCGCGTCATCGGGAAACGGTAAGTCACCTGCCGCCGGACGCTGCGGACGTTCACGTTGCCGGTCGTCTGGCAAAGCGGCTGCTTGGCGACAGGGCAGTTGGCGAGCGTGGCAGTGACAGTCGTCGTGGCGTTCACATTCGGCGCCAGGGTCACGTTGCCATCCGACACGACACAGGCGTAGGCCGTCTGGGCGGAACTGACCAGCGATGTCGTGACTGGAGATGCGGGTGCGGTCGTCTGGCAGTTGTTGTTGGCTCCGTCGTTACGGAACAGGGAACCGGAAGAACCGGACAGCGCGAAAGTGATCCCGACAGCGGTGCCGTTGTAGTCGGACCCGTTCAGCCGCTGGACCCGGACGCGGGCGACCTTCGAGAACAGCGTCTGGTTACGGTAGTCATTGACCGTTCCGTCAGTCGTAATCCCAAACGCGGCGGCGAAACTTGAATCGAGCGCCGCGTGGCGCGAGCGGATCGGGTCCGTGTTGACTGTTCCCGCGACGACTTCGCTCGGCCGGTGGAACGTGATCGTCACCTGGCCGGGCAGCGTCCCGTCCGGATTCACGATCATGCTGAACTGCTGCTGCAGCAGCGTGGCTGGCTGGATGCTGCCACCCGTGTAACGCAGCCGGGCGATCATGTTCGCTGTCTGGTCATTGGCCCGGCTGGTGCTCCGGACGCGGGCATAGACATGGGCAAACCCGCCAACGACATTGACCGTCTGGTTCTGGGCTGTGAAGTTGTTGGATGCCGGGAATGATCCCGACTCCGAGAACTGGACCTCGACACCATTCGATTCCCCGGCGCCTCCATCAGCGTCTATCTCCTGCCCATCGGGATCACCCACCGGCTCGTCACCGGCCACCGTCCGGCCCACGTCAATAAAACGTATCTGGTAGTTGGCGTCATCCGGAAGGACATACGGCCCGCTCGCCGCGGGGCACATCACCTGGCTATCCACCGCCGTATCGGGAAAAAGCTGGCCGAAGGTTTTGACTTCACATGAGAAGCGGGCGCAACTGGCATTGTCCGCGTTGTTGTTCGCCTGAATCCGGTTAGCCGGTGGCTGAAGGCAGGCAGGGCCTCCGGCCGTCGTGGTCCGGGTGCAGGTCACAGATGCCGGCGCGAAGCAGCCGGGGTTGACGATCACGTTCTGCTCTTCCTTGTTCAGCCCCGTCGTGCCGGAGGAAACCGGCTCCACCTCCAGCCGGACACGGTAGGGATTCGCAGGTGTCGAGCTGACCAGCGGCGGGAGCAGGAACGTCGAACCGGACTCCGCGATGTCGTTGTCCAGCGGGAACCATCCCGCCGCGATATCTTCAGCAATGTTGATGTTGTCCTGGCCGCCCACGGCAACCGAGGAGTTGTGGAACAGCCCCGCCGAACGGACGACATAGGGCGGCTGCGCCTGCAGTCCCAGATAGGTGAAATCGAGCTTGACCTTCGACGGCAGTCCGCCCTCGGTCAGTACCTGCCGGTAGCAGTCACCCGGATTGTCCGTCAGATCCGCCACCGAACGGCAGGTGGAGGGCAGCAGTTCCAGCCGGAGCGGAATGCGGGGCACGTCACCGGCCCCGCCCGTGCATACGCCGCTCCGGAACACTTCAGTCGGCGAGCAGCGGTTGTTCAGGATTTCAAAGGAACAGGTTCCCTGATTGAAGTTCGCCGCCCCTTCGCCGAAGCAGACCGACGCATATTTGGACGGATCTTCCGTGCATTTGACGATCCGCTGGTTGCCCGTGCCGCCCTGGATGATCTGGCAGCCGCCCGTGGGCGCACTGGCTGTCACCGGCTCGACCCATTTCACCATGAACGGCAGCAAGATATCCGGGCGAAGCCGGAGACGATTTTCCTCGCCCGCCACGCTGACACCAGCGAATGTCCTCGAATTCCATGTCGGGTTTGTAGGCGTCACAGCCGCCTGGTCATCGTACCGGCGGTTCAGGGTCGGGATTGTCGAGATGGAACCGATGGTTTGGACGCGCAGGCTCGGGAATATCTTGGTAAACCCGCTGGCAGAACGGGCCTTGACCGAATTGGATACGATCTTGAGATACACCTCCCCGATACAGGTATCAGTAGTATTCGGATCTCCATCGCCACAGTTGATGGTTAGACTGGCTTGCCATGGTCCGTCGGGATTGGCGGAGAACTGGCAGGCCGCAGCGGCGACCAGTTCGTCGTTGGCGAGGCAGTCGATCTGCATGTTAACATTGCCAGGCATGCAGACGACATTTCCTTCGCCCGGCGTGAGGGCGTTGCACGACACGCCCTGGGCGAACTCGTCCGCCGTCACAACCCGGACCTGCAGCCTGAACGTATCGGCGCGGTTCAGATCCTTGCCGGTAAATCCATCCAGTCCGCCGGGAGCATTGGCCAGATAGGAGAGAGAAGGGGGAAGGAGGGCCGGAGGGGCCGGAGCCGGAGGGTTAAGCGAACCAGCTACCCGCGAGATCACGCCATATTCAGCATAGATCGGCGCACCGAGGTTCTCGAATATCGTCACCTGCCGGTCATTGTGCAGGGCCGTCCCCACCAGCGAGGCTCGCAACGTGATGGTTCCGCCGTCGGGATAGGTTGCGAGTGTACCAAACTGGACTTCTGCAACTCCGTCTGCCGTGGATGGAACGGCTATCCCATTAGCTGGATCGAAATATCCAAGCGGATCGGTGACTGACGTGAATGCGATCTGGAACAGTCCTGCCGCAGCGCCGGTAATCACGTCGCCCTCGCCGTTCTTGAGACGCGCCTTGACCGTGGTGGTGCCGCCGAAGGCCGGCACGAAACCAAGCGCCTCGAAGAACTCCACCTCGACCGGGACATTGGGATCGGCAATGAAGGCGAGATCGGGAACCATCCGGACCAGCGTGCCCAGATTGGGGTTGTCCGCATCGGGGTGGGAGAACTCGACCGTATAGGTTCCATTCGACGTGGCGCGGACATAAACGATCGTCGCCGGTCCATCCGGAATGACGGCGACCGTCGTCTGCTGGTAGCCGGGAGCGCCCGCCGCCGAATCCGTGTGGATGCGGGCTCCTTCGGGTGCTGTCACGATCAGCGCCACTGGCGCCTGCGTTCCGGGGGCGTCGCCATCAACCGAAACGGTCACAGATATCTGGTACTGGTCGAGGCCATTGGCTATGCAGGTGCTGGTCGGCCCGGTGCAGGTGTGAACTGCGGGCGTCGTGGTGAGTCCAAAAACCACATTGCGCGGTACGTCACGCGTCACTGTCCTGGTTACCGTTTGGGTGGTTGTCCCGCCTCCGCCGCCGCAGCCGGCGAGTACCCAGACTGCGGCGGTTGCGGCCAGCCCGAACCGCCTCAACAGGTTCGCCAGCACCGCAACCGGCGTTGCATGCCTGCATTGAATACTGATTACTGACATCGGACACTCTCCCTGAAAAAGAAACCTGATTTCCTGCTCAACTGTTCTGGTTTCACGCCTGAATACCAGCAGCCTGCAAAGACCCGGCCGGAAAATCCTGACCGGCCTTTGAGCCCCATTTACCGTTCCGGACGCATTCCGGCGTCTACCGTGCGAAGTTCTGCCAGGAACCTGTGCCGCTTCGCACCTTCGGAAAGTTACCCATGGTCACTATTATGGTCCCCCATAACCAAAGCAGGTAACACCGTTACGAATGATTACACGCGAATTGTTCAAGCATTTAAAGGATTTAAATCACTTTTCCAAGACAAACGGCCAACGCGGTGAGTCAGAGGCGATGGTGTCTAATTGCGGCCACCTTACCGAGGAATCATACTGTTTTTGCAGATTTGGATAGTTAAGGAAATCAGGGGCCATACCAGGCCCACATCCATCCATGACCGATAACGACCGGACTCACGAAGAAATCGACCGCCTCGCCAGGCTACTGGCCGGGCGCGAAGAACTTCTTGCCCGGCTCGCCCGCGAGTCTTCCCGGGAACGGGCCGAAGCCCTGGCAATGATCGGGCAGCTCCAGTCGGAACTGGCGGGACGTAGCCAGGAGATCGAACAGCTCGCTGGCGAACGGGCCGCAGCCATCTCGGCCCGCGACGAAAAGTCCCGGGAACTGGCCGCTGCCACAGATCAGCTTGCCGCCAGTGAAGCCCGGTTCAGGGAAGCAACAGCCCAGTCAGCGACGGCGGCAGAGCAGTTCCACCGCGAGATCACGACGCTGACAGGCGCACGGGAAAAACTGGGCGCCGAGCTGGCCGCCAGCCGCGACGCGGCCACCCGGCTGGAACAGCAGATATCAGCCCTCCGGGAGGAGATATCCCTCCAGCGTGCAGACGGGGCCCGGCTCGCGGGTGAACTGGAACAGGCGGCCGCCGCCCGCGAAACCCACCAGCAGACCGCGATCCGGCTGGAACGCGAAGTCAGCCGTCTCGACGGCCTTCTTTCGGCAGCCGGCACGCAGCTTGCCGAACGGGAACGGGCACTGGCCGGACTCGCCCGCACTGCTGCTGCCGAGCGGATGGAGGCCCGCCGCCGGATTGATTCCGGCGAAGCCGCCCTTCGCACCGCCCATGAGAGGCTTGCCTCCCTTGAGGCCCGCCTTGCCTCTTCCGCCGCCGAGGCAGACGGGCTTCAGCAGCGGATTTCCACCTTGTCACAGGAACTGGAGTCCGAACGCCGGGAGCGCATTGCGGCGCTCGATGCCGCTGCCCGGCAGGCGGCCGAACTGAATGCCGAGATTGCCCGCTTGCAGGCAAGCCTTTCGGGGGCGCAGGAGCGGGCCCGGCATTTCGAGGCGAGGGCAGCCGAACTCTCCACCGCCGTTGAACAGGATCGTGCAGAAACCGCAGGCGAACTGGCACGCCGGGAGGGCCGGATCGCCGAACTGGACAGCATGGCGGCGACACTCCGGGCCGAGGCTTCGCACCTACTGTCCGAGCGGGAACGGCTCGCAGCACTTCTGGAAGGCCGCGAAGGTGAACTGGCCCGTGCGCTCGGCGAAGCCGAAGCGGCCCGGAGCGAACTCAGCGCCCTGCGCGAACAGGCTTCCAGGCATCTTTCCGAACGTATCGAAACCGGAGTCGCATCCGTCGAGGAGCAGCTCCGGCGGCTAGCCCAGGTCCATGAAGACCGCACGCAGGAAATTACCCGCCTGGAACAGCTTCTGGGCGAACGGGAGAAGTTCCTCTCGGAACTGGTGGGCAACCAGAGCGAGGAAGTCCGGCGTTACGAGCAGCTTCTTGAAAGCCACCGGACACGCATCCGGTCACTGGAAGCGGCCCTGGGTCCATCGGCATCATCTGCTGCTGCCAATGGCCAGGCTCCTGCCGGCGACGATGCTGTACGGAGCGAACTCGCCGCCCTGCGTGCGGAAACCGTGAGTCTCTCGCGGTCGTTCGACACCGCCGTCCGCAAGGTGCTCGCCGAAAGCGGCCGCACGGCAGAACTGGCGAACCTGCTCACCCGTATCGAGGGAAAGCTGGCCAGTCAGCCGTCACCGCAGCACGGCGAGGACCGGGAAAGGCGGCTTTGGGAATCGCTCGATACCCTCAAGGCGGAAATCCAGTCCGGACAGGCCCATTACAAGGCTGATCTTGCTGCCCTTGCCGCCCGGAGCGACTCCACCGGTCATCTGAAAAAACTGCAGGACGACATCGAAAGGCGGCTCCAGCGGCAGGAACAGCATATCCAGTCCGTGCTTGCGGCCGTGGAAACTATTTCCCGGAGCCGGTCCGTCCCTGCGGAACCGGCCGGAGACGCCAGTTCCAAGGTGATCGGCGTTCTTCATCGTATTGAAAAATCACTCGGCGCAGGCAGCGGTCAGCAGCCACGGCAGCCCGTTCCAGGCGACCAGAAGCTCTGGGTGGCTGCCGCAGCGATCACAATCCTGGTCCTCGCGGGCCTGACGGCCCTGCTCTGGCGGCAGTCCCGTATCGAGGAGCGGCTCGCCCTGCTCGCTCCCGGCCAGGCCGACCTGTTCACACCGGGGGCGGTGGCCGCCTCGCTCCCGGCTCCGGTCCTCGACATTCCCATTCCGGTCCAGACCCAAGCTGACACGGTATCGATCGCTGGGCGTGCCGAACAGGCCGGAGGCGCCGTCATTCACCTTGACGGGATATTCTTCGCCGCCGTCCCTGTCCGGGGCGGGAAGTTTCTCTTCGACCGGATTCCGGCGGAAACGGGTACGCACCGTTTCGAACTGTGGTCGTTTACCCCTGGCAAGGGGTTTTCGCCGCCCGTAACCGGCGAGATCATACGGCACCCCCCCGCTGCCGCTGCCAGGCTCACCCCACCCCGCCCGGCCATCCGGGAGTTGAATATCGAACGCGGTCCCACCGACCGGCGTGAGATCGGCCTTACTTTCGACGGTGACAGCGCCGAGGGGGCCGAGGTCATTCTCGATACGCTCCGGCAGAAACGGATCCAGACCACCATCTTTCTCACGGGCAAATTCATGGATGAAAACCCCGGACTCGTCCGCCAGATGGTCCAGGACGGGCATGAGGTGGGCAACCACACCCAGACACATCCCCACCTCACCACCTACGAACAGAACAACCGCCATGACACACGCCCGGAAGTCACCCGAGAGTGGTTCAACGAGGAGCTTCTCCGGCCCGAAGCCAGATTCGAGGAGATCACCGGCGTGCAGATGGCGAAAATCTGGAGGGCCCCGTACGGCGAAGTAAACGCCCAGATTCTCCGCTGGGCGCACGAACTCGGCTACCGGCATGTCGGATGGACCCGCGACTACACGCGAAGCCTGACGCTCGATTCGCTGGACTGGGTGATCAACCGGAGTGACCGCAACTACCAGCCGGGCGCCAAGATCATCGACCGGTTGCTCGACTTCGAACGGCAGTCGAAAGCAGGGGTAAACGGGGGGATCGTCCTGATGCATCTAGGTACACGCAGGCCGATCGACGATTCGGTCGGTCTTCATCTTCCGCGCCTGATCGACGAATGGCGCGACCGCGGCTACCGGTTCGTCAAGGTTTCGACGTGGCTCGGAGACGAAACGTGAGATGGGACACATGCAAAATCGTCATCTCGTCCTCGACCCAAGAAAGATAAATCTCGTCCATTAAAACAGTGCACCCAATGGTTCGAAATGATGCGGCAAGATGTTCTCACAAGGCGTTCTCTGATAAGGAGAAAGCCACCATTCCCCGAAAAATGCACATGGCATGCTATTTTGGGGCTTCATGCTTTCCGGAGACCCTACGTCCTGCTATCTTTCCGTCCGGCAATGATTTCGAGCCGGGGAACCAGATACCAGCACGGTCGGCCTCCAGGCATCCGAAATAATGCCGGACCTGACATATTTGATCCGGAAAAGGTGTACAGATGATCACCGATCACCAGCTTGAAACCAGCTTTAACCAGATGGTTTCGATATCGAAGTTCAGTATTCCAGCGAACCGTGTCCAGGATCTGTTCCAGACGCTTTCGCGCATTGCGCCGACCTGCATGGTCGACCCGTCCATTGCCAAGGGGTTTGTCAACTGGCTCGTTGAGCAGCACGAGGCGCTGACGCCCACAGTGGTTACCGAACTGGCGCATGCCGAGCTTGCCCTGCGTGACCTGAAGGCGCAACCGGTCCAGGTCCAGGAGGGGCTATCGCTTCCCGAACATCTGGAAATGACCGAGAAGGAACTGATCCAGCGAGCCCTGACACTGCACCGCAAGAAAGGCGATGCGGCAGAGGCGCTTGGGATTCCTCAAAGCACACTTTCCACCAAGCTCCGGAAGTTCGGGCTGATGGATATCTAGCTGCCAGGTCCAGACAGACAGATTACCGGATACCCGCCGCTGACAGACGGGGGAACCAGATCATCCCGGCCAGCGCCACCAGCCCCAGTCCGGCGGCCATCGCCGCCGGATAGCCCATGAACAGTGCGCCGGTGGCAACCGCCCCGATTGCTGCGAGCCGGAACCACTCCACCGGGCGGGCCCAGCTTTTATCTTCCATCAGGCCGCCCCAAACCGCCGTTGTCACGACGACGAGAAGTGAAATTACCGACACGGCGGCCCAGCCGAGCACTTCCCGGAATAGCAGCATCAGTGTCAGGCCCAGCCCGACGCTCACAAAGTGGAAGTTGATATAGGCCTTGTAGCGGTGCGGAAACTGCGTATCCCATTTCACAAACCGGCTCGCCTCGACCGGCGGGGCCGGTTGCGGGCCGCCCAGTTCGGCCGGTTGCCAGGCCGGGTCCGCGAACCACAGATGAAGCCGGTCGGCAAGCCGGCTGATCTTCCGGCTCCGGTCCCGCAGATCCCGCCAGTAGTCGAAATTCGCCCACACGGGGTTCCAGCTCGCGTACGGCTTCACCGTGCCATAGACAGGCTCCGCCCCTTCAGGCTCGAAAGTTCCGAAAAGCTTGTCCCAGACGATGAATACACCCGCATGGTTGCGGTCGATGTATTCCGGGTTGATGCCGTGATGGACCCGGTGGTGCGAAGGGGTGTTCATTACCGCTTCGTACCAGCCCGGCAGGCGCCCGATCGTCCGTGTATGGATCCAGAACTGGTACAAAAGGCTTGCCGCCGCACAGCCGGCGAAAACCAGCGGGGGAACGCCGATCAGGGCCAGCGGGAAGTAGATCGGTGTCGCGGCAAACCCCTGGAACCAGGACTGCCGCAGGGCGACGGCAAGGTTGTAGTCCTGGCTCTGGTGATGGACCACATGCATGGCCCAAAGCACATTGATCTCGTGGCTCAGGCGGTGAAACCAGTAGTAGAAGAAATCCACCCCGATAAAGCCGATCACCCAGGCGGCCACCGGATAGGACGCGAGGTCAAGCAGCCGGAAATTCCCGTAGACCCATGAATAGGCCAGAAGCCCCGCAAGTCCCAGGAATATCCTCACGACTTCGGAGCCGATGCCGCAGCTCAGGCAGGCGATGGTATCGGCGAACCGGTACAGCCTCCGGCCCTGGCGCCGCATGACCACAATCTCGATGCCGATCAGCAGGAAGAAAAACGGGATGGCGAGCGCGATGGGATCGAGCTTCATGTATCAGTCCATCAGTGCGGCGATACGTTCGGCGAGGGCTGCGATAGTGAAGGATGGCGGAATGCCGGGTGCCTTCGGGTACAGCGATCCGTCAGCCACATGAAGGCCTGGATGGCCGAATATCTGCCCGCGATGGTCCGTGGCGCCTTCGGCAGGTGTCGAGGCGATGGATGCCCCGCCCAGCGGGTGCACCGTGAATATGCGCTCCGAGCCCCTGCCCGAGGGAATGTTGACGGCGGAACGGGCCGGCTCGTACTGGCGGGCGATTTCCCCCATCACCGTCTCCATTTCGGCGAAGATTTCCGGGTCCACCGAACGGCCCATGTCGGTAACCAGTCCCTTGCCGTCGAAACGGACCGTTCCGGTAGAAGCATCCCGGCCCATACCGAGAAGCAGCAACGACTGTTCGACACGCTTTTTCAGGAATCCCGGCACTTTGAACTCCGCCGTGGGCATACCCACTTCGCCTACCAGAAACCGGTAGCGCCCGTTCTTGCGAACCGGCACGAAGGAGTTGAATGCCGCACCATAGGCGCTGTTCGTCACTTTCGGCGTCCGGTAAACGAGCCCGCCCATGTCCGTATTGGGCGAGAAATGGCTTCCCAGTGACTCTGGCAGGCGCGGCAGGGTGCCCAGCCGGTCCCGGCAGGTGAACAGGAGCCGAAGCGTGTTCAGGGAACCGGCCGCAAGCACAACACGATGAGCATTCACCGTCAGTTCCTGCCCGGTGATGCGGTCCAGATACCGGACGAAATAGCCCTGTCCCACCTCGCCGATAGCCATGACCTCCGACATCGGGCGTATCACCGCACCTGCCGCCAGTGCCGCAGGGAGATAGGTAAGGTCCATTGTCGTCTTCGCCCGCTCGTTGCACCCCGCAACGCACATGCCGCAATGGGTACAGCCAGCCTGCTTGACCCCGGCGGCGTTATGCGTGGAGGCGGCATCATCAGGAGACTGGCGCCACTGGATCGCCACGTCCGGATATTTCACCTCACCGACGCCGCTGCTGCGGACCATCTGCTCGAAAACCGCATTCTTCTCCGGCCGGTCAGGCATGGGGCGCGGGCGGAGCATCTCCCGCACCCTTCCGAAATAGGGTTGCATCTCGGCCGGAGTGATCTCGGCCGGAAACGCGTCAAAGAAATCGTCCTCGGGCTGTTCCATGATGCTCGTATAGATGAGCGATCCGCCACCCACGCCGCTGCCGGTCACGACATCAAGGTGCCTGAAGCCATGATATTCGTACAGGCCATCGGGGTTCAGCAGGAGTTCGCGGGAGCGGCCACCCCTCGCCCAGCGGATATTCCGGAGGGACTTGCGGAGCCCGTTGAGCGTCCGGGGAAATTCGCGCCGGTGTTCGCTCTCCGAGCGTTCGATACCTGCCGGTCCCCACCAGGGACCGCGCTCCAGTATGAGAACGCGCATCCCCCTTTGGGCGAGCCGGGCGGCGGTAATCGAGCCGCCAAAGCCCGAACCTATGACCACAACATCGGGCTGGTTCATGGCAGCAGCATTCCAGGGTGTTTCAGGACTTGCCGCCTGCCGGCAGGGCGCGGGTGCGGAACAGGGCGTGCATCCCGAACATGGATACCTGATGCAGGAGTTCCTCGGAGGTCAGTTCCAGCCGGCCGTTCGCCCACCGGTAGAGAAGTTTTTCCAGTCCACCAATCATCATGATGGCGGCAATACTGGGGTCCACATCCCCATGAACGAGCCCCTTCTTGCGGGCGACCTCAAAATAGACCGACGAGAGCTGCACCAGCCGGTCGTAGAACTGGTCAATCTTCTCGTCGAAACCCAGAGCCGATCCGTGGGCCTCACGGAAGAATATCTTGACCAGATCGCGGTTCTCATCGAAGAACTTGACCATCGGGCGGGACATCCGCTCGATGGCCCGCTCGATGTCCTCTACCGTGCGGAATTCGCTCTGCGGCTCCTTGACCGTGAGCAGCCTTACCGAATTGGCCAGCATCTCATCCATCAGCGCCGAAAAGACGTGCCGCTTGTCGTCGAAGTAAAGGTAAAAGGTGCCTTGCGCAATACCGACTTCCTTCACGATGTCGGAGACATTTGTCGCATGAAAACCCTTGGCCGCGAATATCTTCCGGGCCGCGTTCATGATCGCCTGCCGGCGTACTTCCTTGCCCGACCTGGAACGGTCCTCACGGGCCCTGGAAGCCTGGGTACTGGTGCTCGGACTGGTTTTGACGGTCGGTTTGGCTGGCGGCATAGGTCCGCACAACGTATGAACCGCCTTGGGGGCCGGTCAAGTCCGGCCGCGTTATGGCCCGGAGGGGCAGAGGAAGACTTATATAGCCCTTATCCCGCCTTGGCTTTCGGCTCCGCCATCCCGGCCCGGAAAACCATTTCCCCTGAGCTGCCTGCATCCACGGTCACGGTGGCACCCTCACCGATTTCTCCGGCGAGAATCTTCACTGCCAGGGGATCAATGATCTCCCGCTGGATGACGCGCTTCAGCGGCCGGGCACCATAGGCCGGGTCGTAGCCGCGTTCGGCCAGCACATTCCGGGCCTTGTCCGTCAGTTCCAGCGTGACACCGCGCTCCGCCAGCCGGGCCCCCAGGGATTTGAGCTGCACCCGGATGATCCGGCCGATTTCCTCACGGCCCAGCGCGCTGAAGTAGACGATCTCGTCGATCCGGTTCAGGAACTCCGGCTTGAACGTCGCCTTCATCACCTCCGAGACGCGTTGTTCGGCGGAGTTCATGTCACCGGCCTGTGCTGCTTCCAGAATGAAACTGGAGCCCACGTTGGAGGTCATGATGAGCACGCTGTTGCGGAAATCCACGGTCCGGCCCTGACCGTCGGTGAGACGGCCGTCGTCCAGAATCTGCAGAAGCACGTTGAACACGTCAGGGTGCGCCTTTTCGATCTCGTCGAACAGGATCACCGAATAGGGCCGCCGCCGCACCGCCTCGGTTAGCTGCCCGCCCTCCTCGTAGCCCACATAGCCCGGAGGCGCACCAATGAGACGCTGGACGGAGAACTTTTCCATGTACTCCGACATGTCGATCCGGACCATCGCCTGCTCGGTGTCGAACAGGAACTCCGCCAAAGCCCGCGCCGTTTCGGTCTTGCCGACACCTGTCGGACCCAGGAAAATGAACGATCCGATGGGGCGGTTCGGATCCTTGAGCCCCGCACGGGATCTCCGGACCGCATTCGATACCGCCTCGATCGCCTTGCGCTGGCCGATCACCCGCTCCCCAAGACGGTCCTCCATCCTGAGAAGGCGGTCGCGCTCGCCCTCCAGCATCTTGTCCACAGGAATACCGGTCCAGCGGGCCACAACGGCGGCAACCTCCTGGTCGGTCACTTCCTTCTTGAACATCGAACCTTTTGCTGACTGCTGCTGGGAAATGTTCTGGTCCCGGTCGGCGAGCTGCTGTTTCAGTTTGGGCAGTTCGCCGTACTTGATCTCGGAAGCCCGCTGAAGGTCCCCCGCCCGCTGGCGCCGCTCCAGCTCCATCTCCAGTTCGCTGATCTTTTCCTTCAACTCGGAAAAGCCCGTCATGGCAGACTTTTCGCTTTCCCACTGGGCGCGCATGCGCTTGCTTTCCTCGCGCAGTTCGCCGATTTCCTTTTCCAGGGCGGCGAGCCGCTTCTTCGAGGCTTCATCGGTTTCCTTCTGGAGTGCCTGCTTTTCCAGCTCCAGCTGGATGAGCTTCCGGTCCACCACGTCGATTTCCGTGGGCACCGAATCCATCTCGATCCGGAGGCGCGAGGCGGCCTCGTCGATCAGGTCGATCGCCTTGTCCGGCAGAAAGCGGTCGGTGATGTAGCGGTTGGAAAGCTGGGCAGCCGCGACGATGGCAGAATCCTGCACCCGGACCCGGTGATGGGTCTCGTATTTCTCCTTGAGGCCGCGAAGGATGGCGATGGTGTCCTCCACCGTCGGCTGGCCGACGAATACCGGGGCAAAGCGACGTTCCAGTGCCTTGTCCTTCTCGATGTATTTCCGGTACTCGTCCAGTGTCGTCGCGCCCACGCAGCGCAGTTCGCCGCGGGCGAGCATCGGCTTCAGCATGTTCGAGGCATCCATGGACCCTTCGGCCGATCCGGCCCCAACGAGGGTGTGCATTTCGTCAATGAAGCAGATGATCTCGCCGTTGCTGTCGGCAATTTCCTTCAGGACCGCCTTGAGACGCTCCTCGAACTCGCCCCGGTATTTGGCGCCAGCCACCAGGCTACCCAGATCGAGCGCTATCAGCTTCTTGTCCTTGAGTCCTTCGGGAACGTCCCCGGTCACGATGCGCTGGGCGAGCCCTTCAACAATGGCCGTCTTGCCGACACCCGGCTCGCCGATCAGCACCGGGTTGTTCTTCGTCCGGCGCGACAGCACCTGGATCACCCGGCGGATTTCCTCGTCCCGGCCGATCACCGGGTCCAGTTTCCCACGGCGTGCAATCTCGGTCAGGTCACGGCCGTATTTCGCAAGCGCCTGGAACGTTGCCTCGGGATTCTGGTCCACAACACGATTGCTGCCACGAAGGGACTTGATCGCATCGCGGATCCGGTCGGGCGTCACCCCGTGGGCAGCCAGCACGTCATAGGCACCATGCCCCTTTTCAAGAGCCATGCCGAGAACGAGGTGCTCGGTCGAGACGTATTCGTCCTTCCCGGCAGTGGCCGCGTCCTCGGCCTTGTCGATCACTTTCTGCAGCTTTGGCGACAGGTGTGGAGAAGCCCCGCCCTCTGCTTTCGGGAGCCTGCCCAGAACCGCCTGAAGGTCGTTCTGGATAGCACCCGGCCGGACGCCGATCCTTTCGAGAAGCGGCGGCACAATACCGTCCGCCTGCTCGATCAGCACTTTCAGGACGTGCTCGGGAAGCAGGTCGGGATTACCCGCCCGGCGCGCCTGATTGGCGGCCTCGTTCAGGGCTTCCTGGGCCTTTACGGTCAGCTTTTCCGGGCGCATGGAGAACCTCTCGCGTATTTCTATCCAGATCAGCCCCCTGGCGGGATGACGTTGGTCAACCCTCCCCTTTCGGGACGATCCGTAAGTGAAACGTAAGGCTGATTATCCCAGCGGCAAGACCACACCGAAAAGCTGGTTTCCACGGGCCCCGTGGACGTAGACGGAACTGCGGTTCAAGGAGCCCCGGAGCAGTTCCTGGAGACCTTTCAGGTCAGGAACGGAGCGGTTATTGATGCGGAAAACAATATCTCCCGGCTGGAAACCGATGCGCTCGGCCGGAGACCCCCGTGCGACGGATCTGACTGAAACCCCGGCCAGTTTCGGGTTCCGGCGGCGGAGAGCCGCCGGAATATCCTCCACCACCAGCCCCGTGCGCTCGGCAAATACGCGTCCCGCTTCCGCGAGGGTCATCACGACCGGCTTCAGGCGGATATCAGCGGGTTTACCCTCGCGCACGATCCTGACGGGCGCCACCTGCCCACCGGTCAGCGAACGCATGATGGCCGTGTAGTCATTGAGATTCCGGACCGGTTTCCCCGCCAGAGAAACCAGGATATCCCGGGAACGGAAACCGGCTGCTTCCGCCGGGGAACCCTTCACCACGTCCACGACAATGGCCCCTCGTCCGTCATGGCCGAGAGCCTCGGCCAGTTCAGGCGTGAGCTCCTGCATCTGGAGGCCAATCCACGGTTCGATCACCTGGCCGAATGCGATCAGATCATCGAATACCCGGCGGGCATCATCAATCGGTATGGCAAAGCCAATACCCTGGGCCTCGCCATGAACCGCCGTGTTGACGCCGATCACCTCACCCAGGATGTTGAGCAGAGGTCCGCCCGAATTGCCCGGATTGATCGGTGCGTCAGTCTGAAGAAAATTGTAGAAAGACTTGTCCCGCGCCTGGATGGTCCGGCCCACGGCCGACAGGACACCCGTCGAAAGCGTGTGCGAGAGGCCGAAAGGATTGCCGATGGCTATGACTGTCTCGCCGATCATCAGGTCATCGGCCCGGCCCAGCGTTACGGCGGGAAGCTGCACCGGGGCGTCAATCTTGAGAACGGCAAGATCGCGGTCCGAATCGGCCCCTACCAGCTCAGCCGGGAACTCCCGGTCATCGGACAGTTTCACCACGATCTGGGTGGCACGCTCGACCACATGGGCATTGGTCAGCAGGTGACCCCGGCCATCAATCACGAACCCGGTTCCCAGGCTCTGGAACTCCCGGCGGAAACCGAAACCGCCGAACTCGGGAAACAGCGAACCGAACGGGCTCGAAAAAAACGGGTCGCGCTCGATCCGCTCGCCGCGGACCCGGATGTTCACCACCGCCGGTGACGCCTGCCGGAACACCCTGACGACGGATGTTTCCCGTGACTGGCGGCGGGCATCGTCATCAGCCCGGGCAACAGACAGTAAAAAAGCACAAAGCGCCACCATAATGGCGGCGCCTTTGGCAATGACCGGGGACTTCACGCGAACCGCAGATGGTTACTGGCCCTCGGGGCCCTCGCGCTTGATGCTTACGCAGCCAGCGGCGATCTCGCGGAGCGCCAGCACGACTTCCTTGTTGTTGTCGTCATTCACGACAGCCGAATCGCTGCCCCGGAGGAGATCCTTCGTGCGGCGGGAGGCGAGCTTGACCAGCTCGAACCGGTTAGGGACTTTTTCGATGCAATCTTCGACAGTTACGCGCGCCATACGATCCTATCCTTTGCCGCCATCCGAAGGGCCAGATACCCCGTGACGGGCCGCTAAGATAGGGTTTTGACGGGCTAAGTCAAGGGGACACCGGGCCTATCCCACACGCCGCTCCCGGTGCTCCAGGTGGCGCCGGAAGGACTCCCCAAGGGAGTTCATCACAAAGACTGTCAGGGCCACCGCCGCCGAGGGGAAAAAGAACAGGTGCGGGTAGCCCCGGATGGCCCTCCATCCGGCCGAGGCGAGCGTCCCCCAGCTGGTTCCCCAAGGGTCGAACGGGTCATTGATGCCAAGCCCGATGAACGACAGGACGCTCTCGGTGAGCATGCTGGATGCGACCAGAAGCGAGAAAACGACAATGGCCGTCGAGCGCAGATTCGGCAACAGGTGGCGGAATACCACTCGCGCCGTGCCGGCACCCGCCACCCGCGCAGATTCGACGAACGCCTCGTGCCGGAGCTTGCGCGTTTCTCCATGAAAGAGCCGCGCCACCTTGGGCCAGCTAACAAGGCCGATGGCAGCGCCGACGCCCCAGACACTGCTGCCGAGAATCTGGGCCAGCAGGACGACAATGAGAAGTTCGGGGATTGAGATAAAGAGATCAATCCCCCGGAGCGACCACTCCGAAGCATCACGACCCGCAAGTCCCGCCAGGATTCCGGCAAGCCCGCCCAGCAAAAGGGTCGTCGCCGCGCCGATCAGCCCCACGGCGATCGATACCCGTGCTCCATAGACGACACGGCTCAGGAGGTCGCGGCCCAGTTCATCGGTACCCATCCAGTGCGCCGGGCCGGGACTCAGCAGGACCCGCTCCTCGAACAGCCCGGACGGCGGATGCGGCGCGATCAGGGGCGCGAGCAGTCCCGCCACGAAAATGACCCCTGCCGCGGTGAGCCAGCCTTTCATGCCACGTCCTCCCCCGGAATCTCGCCCGAACGGGGGTCTATCCAGGCGGCTGCGAGGTCGGCGACGAGGTTTGCCAGAACCAGAACCGCGGCAAAAAAGACGCTCGCTCCGAGCACCGTGGTGTAGTCCCGGTCCATCACCGAGGCGACGAACTGCCAGCCCATACCCGGCACGGCGAATATCTTTTCCACGACGAAACTGCCCGTCAGCAGCGTGGCAAACACCGGCCCCAGATAGGACAGGACACCATGCATGGCGTTCGGCAGCGCGTGCAGGGCAACCAGCCGCAACTGGCCCAGCCCCTTGGCCCTGCCGGTTTGGACATACCGGCTCTGCAGGACTTCCAGCATGGAGTTGCGGATGAGGAGCGTCAGGCTCCCGGCCACCGGGAGCGCGAGCGTCAGCACCGGCAGGATCACCTGGGAAATATCCCCCCACTGGGCGGGCGGCAGCCACCGGAGCCTGAATGAAAAGAGATAAACCAGAAGTCCGCCCAGCAGGAATTTCGGCGCGGCAATGAGCAGCGACGCCTTGGTCATCACCAGACGGTCCACGAACTTCAGGCGCACGTCCGCCGACAGCGCCGCCCCGGCAACCCCGGCCACAACCGCCAGCCCAAGCCCGAACACGAAGGCGAGGGAACCCAGGGCAAATGACACTGGCGCGGCCTCGGCGATGATCGAACGGACCGGCCGGTCGCGGTATTTGAGCGAAACGCCGAAATCGAACGTGAGCGTCCCGCCCACGAAAGCCCACCACTGCTCGTACCAGGGACCGGACAGGTGGTAGCGTTCCTCCAGGTTCTTCAGGACGGCTTCGGGGAGCTTTCGTTCTCCTTCAAAGGGGTTTCCCGGCGCCGCACGGAGCAGGAAAAAGCAGACGCTCGCCACCGCGAGCAGCTGCAATGGCAGGAAAAGAAGGCGGCGAAGTGCGACCTGTCTCACCGGATACGTCCTCCCGCTTTCCGGCCGGGGCCAAACCGGACAGGGAACAGTTTCAGGCGGGCAAAGCCGTCGTAGCTGAACCCCTCGACCCCATCGGCAAAGACCGTGTTCTCAGACGTAACGAACAGCGGGATAATCGCAGCCGCCTCCACCAGCAGTATCTCCTGCAAGCGGTCGTAATGGGCGCGGCGGCTCTCCGGGTCGGGGTTCATGGACGCCTCGGCGATCAGCTGGTCGAATCCGGCATCACCCCAACGGGTGAAGTTGTTGCCGGATGCGGCGGTAAAGAGGTTCATGAAATTGTCGGGATCCGGATAGTCCGCGCCCCACCCCATCCGGTACATGGCGGGCGGGTCTTCGCGGAGTTCGTTCAGGTAGACTTTCCATTCGACGGCCCGGAGTTGTACCTGAATGTTCAGTTCGCGCCTGAGAACCGCCTGTACCACCTGCGCTACCAGCAGATGGAGGTCGCTGTTATTGAAATGGAGTTCGATGGGCGGCATCCCCTTGCCGCCGGGATATCCGGCCTCGGCGAGAAGTGCCCGTGCCCGTTCCGGATCATAATGAAGACCCGCGGCCGGGTTATGAGCGAACATGCCGGGCGGGATCCAGCCTGTGGCACCCCGTTCCCCGGAAAGAAGCACCCGGTCAAATACAGTCCGGTCAATGGCATGTCCGATGGCCCGGCGGACACGCACATCGTCAACCGGTGGACGCGTGGTGTTGAACCCGTAGTAGTAGCCCCGGAGCTGCGGCACCCGGCGGTAGTTCGGATGACGTGACATCTCCCGCACGTCGATTCCGGCCAGCGAGTAGTTGTCGATGATATCGAGCATGCCCCGGTCGAACAGGGCCAGCCCGGCCGTCGGATCATTGACCATGATCAGCCGCACGCGCTTCACGGGCGCCTCGCCGGCGAAATAGTGGGGGTTTGCCTCCAGCACCAGATGGGAGTCGTGCCTCCACTCCTTCAGCAGGTACGGACCGCTGGAGACCCATCGCCCCGCTTCCGTCCATCCCGGCCCCCGGTCCACCACGTCGCGGCGGACAGGCCAGGTAATTTCAAAGGCGCAGATGGCAAGGAAGTAGGCCACGGGGTTCCGGAGCCGGACCTCGAAGGTCCGGTCATCGACGGCCCGGACTCCCAGTTTTTCCATCCCGGCCATTTCCCGCTGGTTCAGCTCACGGGCGTTTTCGATGTCATAGAGCAGATAGGCATAGTCAGAAGCGGTATCCGGATCGAGAACCCGACGCCAGGAATACTCGAAGTCATGGGCCGTCAGCGGGATGCCGTCCGACCAGCGCACGTCTTCCCTCAGGTGAAAGCGGTACAACCGGCCGCCGTCGAGGATATCCCACCGTTCGGCGATCGCCGGTTCGGGTGAATAGTCTGGACCATACTCCACGAGCCCTGCCAGCAGGTTCGCAATGACATTGAACGATACATGATCCGTCGCCCGCGCCGGATCGAGCGACGGCGGTTCGGTGCCGATATTGACAATCAGCGTATGCGGATCACGGGCGGGTGTGCAGGCGACGGACATCCACGCCGCTGCCAGCATGCACAGCGCAATCACCCGGGAGCTCATTTGACCTCGAAGCTGTAGACATTTTCGAGCCGGCCATGTCCGTCATCCAGCGTGAGCGTCAGCGTATGCATGCCGGGGGCACCCGGCACCGGAACATCAAGCAGCCATTCGCATTCGGAATCGGCCGGGAGCGTCAGTTTCCGGTCCAGTATGCGGCTTACCTCGCCGGACGGCCCCGTCAGCACGGCCGAGAGTTGACCTTCCACCGGCTGCGGACGGTCGTTCACCCAGAAAAGCGGGATCCTCCCCCGCCCCTTCCGGTAGTCCTGCTCCGCCAGCGCAAAAAAATAGGTGGGCCGGAAGGCATCAGCGAGCCTGTAGTAGCTCAGCTTCGGCACCCGGCGATCATCCACCACGGTCCACTGGATGCAGGGTTCCGAGTCCAGGAACATGAATTGGAGAATGCCACCAGCCGGGTGATATTTCCGGCGGCGGTAGCGGTCAATGTAATAGCGGTGAACCCAGGACTGCCAGGCGCAGCTCGCCTCGTAGAGCGCCTCGAACGATTCAAATGCTTCCGGCTTTAGCCAGCACCGCAGGAATTCGTCCTGAAGGTGGAAGTTCCGCTCCATCCGTTTCCAGTCCACCTTGCGGATATCATCGCCCATGAACGTGCGGGCATGTTCTGGCTCCGGAGTGGACTGCGCGCCGAACTCCGTGATGAACCGGGCATAACGGGGCATGAGGTTCAGCAAACGCTCCAGGCCGCGCATGTTCCGGCCGAAAAACGGATACCAGCCCCAGTAAAGATGGACGTCCTCGCCGCCAGAAAACGGCGTCATCTCCCCGGAACTGCGCACGACAGGGTGTGTTGGGTCCAGTTCCCGCACATGCCGCCGGCTCCGGCTGGCGGTGACTTCGCGGTTGCGCGAAAATACCATGAGGGAAAAGACGGTCTTGCCCAGTTCCGTCCAGCGGGTTTCCTTGGTATCGACGATATGGATGGGCTCGTTGTGCATGCACCAGACGGAGACCGACGGATGGGAGCCCAGGAGCCGGACCATCTCCTCCGACTGGCGAACGATCTCAGGTGCTGCCTCCGGCACATAGAGCCACTGGAGCGGCATGTCCTGCCAGATGAGCAGCCCCGCCCGGTCGGCGGCCTCGTACAGCTCCGGGTGGTCCACATGCGCATGGACACGCAGCATGTTGAAGTTGCACTGGAGCGCCAGTTCGATATCCCGCTCGCACCGTTTCCGGTTCATCCGGCTGATGCGCACATCGCCGGGCGGATAGTTGGAACCCCGGACGAAGAACCTCCGTCCGTTCAGGTATGCGATAAAGTTGTCGAACCGGAACGTGCGGAATCCGGTGGTGAACTCCACCCGGTCGGAAACCGTCCCCTCGTAATGGATCGTGACCGCCGCCCGGTAGCAGCGGGGCTCGCCGATCTCACGGGTCCACCAGGGATGAATGCCCGTGACCTTCACCCGTCCTGACGATCCGATGTCTCGTCCGGCAGGCAGGGCGACAACCGCTTCGATCCGGACCGGATCACCGGCAAACCCCTCTGGCGTCAATACTGCCTCGATCCGCCCTGCCCCCATCAGGATCGAATCCAGTTCCCAGAGCAGCTCGACCTCTGCTTCGCCCTTCTCCGGATCAATGGAATGAGTCAGGACCGTCGCATTCCGGATACGGACGATTCCGGTGCGGTGGATTTCCACCGGAAGCCACAGGCCGCCAGCATTCTTGTCCGGGTCCAGACAATCCCAGTGGGAAAAGACCCCCGTGATCATCCGCTTGGCGTTCTTGTCCCGTTCAACCGGACAGTTGAGTTCGATCCGCAGTTCGCCCTCGTCTACCCCATCAGGCAGTTCAAACGCATGGGGCATGAAGTAGCCTTCCGCCGTGCCCAGCACGGCCCCCGCGAAGGTCACTTTGATGTAGTAGAACGCGCCACGAACCACGATAAAACGGCGCTCGCCCTCTCGCCGGGGCGGCATCCGTATCTGGCGGCTATATACGGCGACGCCGGTGTGGGTCTCGAATCCTGGCGACATCTGCCAGTGACCCGGCACTTCCGCAACGCCACGGCGGCCGCCCGCCTCCAGCGTCCACTGCCCTGACAAATCCTGTACCGGTCCGCGTGGCATGACCCGCCCCCTCCGGACATTCCCGCCCTGTCCGCCCTCGAACGGCCCCGGCAGCCGTCAGAACCTTGCCGCCAGCCAGTCCGCCAGCTCTGCGATCACCCGGTCCCGTTCGATCTCATTGACAATCTCATGCCGGAGGCCGTCATAAATGCGGCACTCTTTCGTCTCGCTGGAAGCGTGCGCCACGAACTGCCTCGACGCTTGCGGCGACGTAAGCGGGTCCGCCCCGCCGTGCTGGACAAGCAGCGGAACGCGGATTTCCCGTGCCCGTGCGAGCGCATCGGCACTGGCCCGCTCTGACTCCTTGAACCATCTCGGCGTCACCTCGTGGGCGATCAGGCCATCGCGCATCCACGCCTCGATCATCAGCGGATCGTGCGTGAGCTGTTCGGGCGCAAGGTCATTGGGGAACTTGAACCGGGGCCAGTACCTGTCGAACAGGCTTCCCAGTATCCGCTTCCAGGGGGGGACTTCCTTGATGAGCTTCAGAAGGGGCCCGGAAAGCGCCAACGCCCGGACACGCGACGGATTCGCCAGAACGAACCGGGCAGCGATCAGACCCCCATTGGAATGGCCGAACAGGGCCACGGGAGTTCCCTTGAGCTCAGGCTCAACCACGGTCGAGAAGAACCGCTCCAGGTCGCGCACATAGTCGTCATAGGCATCCACATGGCACCGCTGGCCACCCGTCCGGCCATGGCCACGGTTGTCGAGAGCGAAGACCGACAGCTTGCGGGCGTTCAGTGCCTCGGCCACGTGGCGGTACCGGCCCGAATGCTCGGAAAGGCCGTGAACGATCACGACAGCGCCTTTCGCACCGTCAACCGGCCACTTCCGGTAGCAGATAGGCAGGTCCAGGTAGCCCAGCGTCCGGTGAAGGTCGTCGTAGGGTACCGTATTGGCAGTCGTGACGGCTGGAGCGGGCATAGGACCGCTTAGTAACCGGTTTCAGGGAAACGGGGCAAGGAGGAACGGGTCTTACAGGCCTTCTTCGAGGAAGTCCTGCAAACTGACGTTCTTGAGCGGAAGACGCAGCTTTTCGACGCCCTTTTTCTCGATCTGGCGTATGCGCTCGCGGGTGAGTCCGAAATCCTTGCCAATCTCGAGCAGCGTGTGACGCCGTGTGCCGCCGATTCCGAACCGCATGCGCAGGATCTTTTCCTCGCGGGGAGAAAGCGTCTTCAGCGCCTTGTCCAGTTCCTCGGCAAGCGAGATGTTCACCATCTCCTCTTCGGGAAGCGGAACCTTGTCGTCCTCGATGAGGTCGGCGAGCACCTTGTCATCTTCCTTGCCCACGGACATTTCCAGCGAGACCGTTTCCAGATCGATCTGGAGCAGCTCGGTCACGCGGTCCTCGGGCATGCCCAGTTCCTTGGCGATGTCGTGGATGGAGGGCGGCTCTCCGGACGCGCTGGAGAGCTTCTTCTGCGCCTGCTTCAGCTTGTTCAGGTTCTCGCGCATGTAGACCGGGATACGCACCGTGCGCGACTGGTCGAAAATGGCCCGGTTGATGGCCTGCTTGATCCACCAGGTCGCATAGGTGGAGAACTTCAGGCCGCGCTTGTATTCGTATTTGTCCACGGCGCGCATGAGGCCGATGTTGCCCTCCTGGACGAGATCGGTGAGCGACACCTTGGCATTGCGGTATTTCTTGGCGATAGAGATCACCAGCCGGAGGTTTGCCTTGACGAACTCCTCCTTGGCGAACTTGATCTCCCGCTGGGTGCGCTCCACCTCGACAAGGAGGCGTCTCAGGTTCTCCTCCGGATAACCGACCTCAAGATGCGCCGGGGGCAGGATCATTTCGGCGGCAGTCTCGTTTTCGATCACGAGCATACCGGGCATGCCTGCGTCGCGGTGCTTGCCGTCCCGCCACGCCTGCAGCATGCGCACGATACCCTCGACGAACACGATGTTCAGGTTCAGCCTCTTGATGTTGTCCAGCAGTTCCTGGAGCAGCTTGTCATACCGGCTGTCCAGTTTCTCGCGGGCCTGCTTCGACAGCCGCTTGTCATAAAGTTCCTTCATCATCCGGAGGCGCTTCTGGTGGAGCGCCTTCAGGACGGTGGCCGTGCGGATGACCTTTTCCGATACGGCCTCCTCATCGGCGCCACGGTCGATCATCTCGTCGTATTTCACCATGTCCCAGACCTTGTATTTCTTCTCCTTGAGAAGACTGGAACGGTACATGATCAGATGCGTGACGAATGGAACGACAAGCACCGTGTCGTAGAGCTTTTCGGTAATGGCCTCGATTTTCGAGGCCGCCTTCACTTCTTCTTCCGGCGTGAAGAGCTTTATGTTGCCTACCTCTTTCAGGTAGGTCTTCATGATATCGACTTCGTCGTAGATATCCTGCTGCTCTTCCTCAGGACCAAGAATCTGGGCGAGCTTGCGCTTCTGTTCGCGAAGCTTGGCCGCATCCGGTGACGAGAATGGCGCCGGACGCGCCTTCTTGCTGCCGGCAGCCCCGGCGGCTCCAGCGCCCGCCTGAAGCTTCGTAACCTGCTCGTAGGTCATCGCCTTCGCGACCACCTTGCCCTGGGCCTTCGCCGGTACGGCCTTGTTCCCCTTGGCTGGGGCCTTCACGGCCTTTCCCTTTGCCGGGGCAGCCGTTTTCTTTACGACTTTAGCAGCCGAACGTGATGTCATTTTATTGGCAGTCATATTGTTTTTGCCGACAGTAGGTCGCCGGATAGCCCCTGCTGCCGATTTTTTCTTGCTTGAACCAGCTGATTTATTTGGTTTTTTTGATGATGCCATGAATTTGACTTGGCCGCCTGCCGCTGCGCTCCGGCCCTCACTGATTGCCACGGTTTTGACGCAGCGGCCCGAACTTGGATATCAAAAACCGGGCCCGGGCGCAAGCCGTTTTTCGTATATCTCTGCCTGAAATACAGTGATTTTAAGAGTTTATACATTTCTGATACGGTATCAGCTCCTCGTGAGGCCCTCCAGCCGGGCTGCCAAACCAGCAAGAGCCATACCGCCCTGCCGATTTCACAGCGGACGAACAACCGGATAAATAAGGCCGCCGGGATGGATTGACCATCCCGGCGGCCATTTGTGAACGTATTTTAGCCCGGACTTCAGCCGCTGACGGTGAAGATGAACGGGAAGGCAACGCGAACCTCGCCCTTTTCGATCGGTTCGAAGCGGATCTTGCCGATCAGGTCGAGGATTTCCTTTTCAAACTCCGGATAGCGGCTGAAGGCGGAATCCGTAATCTTCTGGCTCTTGACCGAACCGTCGGCCGCAATGGTGAATTCAACCGTGATCTTGCCCTGTGCCGCCGGGGCAGTACGCAGGAGCCGTGTATGACGGCTCTTCAGCAGCGGCTGGTAGCGCCGCATGACCGCCGCGATAGCAGCGTACGAGCGCCGGTTATCACCAGCGGCCTCTCCGGAGACGATCGAATCGTCCACTTTCTCGGCCGTCGTCTTGCCCACGTTGCTCTTGACGGCTTTCAGCCCGGCGATGGCATCGTCGATACCCCCTGCTTCGCCATAGCCGCCGAGATTCTTTATGTCGGTGTCGCCCTTGGAACTCGTGGTCACGGCACCAAGGCCCTGGAACACGTTCTGGAGGGCAGAAGTTGCCCGCGTGATATCCCGGCTGGCCGAGGGACCGCCCTTGGAACCCAGCACGGCCAGAAGTCCCTGGGACTTCACCTGCTCCTTGGCCTGGGCGCGGCGCTCCTCCCTGGTAGCTTCCGCGTTAGGTGCCTTGTCGGGCTTGGCGTCGGCTTTCGGCTCCTCGACCACCTCTTCCTTCTTCATCTCCAGCGGTTTCTCGATTGGCGGAGGAGGCGGAAGCTCCGGCTTTTCTGGAACGAGAAGCTTGGTCACGATCTTGGGCGGCGGGGCGGCGATATCCTTGGGAGGCAGGTAGTGCAGCCGCATGTAAGCCAGCGTGGCCAGCACGCCGATACAGACCGTCGCAACGAGGCCGAATGACCCCACCATTGGCTTGTTGCCCGGATCGGTAACCGGAATCTCCACCCAGCGGATCGGCTTGGTGGTCATCCGGATGCGGCCGCGCTTCTTTTCCTTGTCCTTGTCTTTGGACTTGGCCCGGCGGAACACGGGCATCTTTCCGGGTGAAGCCGGCGGTGGCGCAGGCGGACGGCCCTGTGCGGATGAGGGGGCGGCGGACGGTTTCTTTGCGGATGGCTGTTCTGTGTTTTCCATTTCCCAACTGAACCTGAGGACGGCTTCGCCGATCCTGAGGTCAACTTTCATTTCCTTGGTTACTGGCAGCGCGTAGCGGCCGTTATTCTCGCGGAGCCCCAGCGCCGACGGATCATCAATGGGGGTGGTTTCATTCCCCCGGATGATCCGCCCTGTCATTTCCCGGGTGAGGAACAGGTAAAACTGGTCTGCCGACTTGGACGGGCCGGCAATCTGAACCGGGGCGTCGATCCCCTTGGCCGCAAAAGCGCCATTTCCACCAGGTCCGATCACCAGTTTGCCGCCGGCAAAGTAGCCGCGCCGGCCGCTGCCGCCTTCAATCACACAGGGCAAAAGGCCCTGCTGCTGGCCGCCTGCCGCCGAATGGCCGTGCTGTTTTTCGGAACCCGTTACCGACATCGTGCTTCCAGTGCCGAAGAGAACTGCTTCCGGGCAAGCCTAGCGGCTGACGCCGGAAGGGTCAACGAAATCGCTGGCTTCGGCGGTGTTTTTGCCGTCAAAATGAAGACGAAGTAACGCTCCGCTCCAGTCGGAGCACTGCGTACCGTGTGTCTATTTCAAGGGTTAGCGCTGAACAGTTGCCCGGTCGGTCTTGACCCGGCCCTGGTCAAGGGAAAGGAGCCGCCGCTCGGCATCGCGAGCGGCATTTTCACGCTGAATTTGGGTGACATCGGGGGCCTGCTTGATGCGCCGGTCGAATGAGCGGTTCAGGCCGCGAATGTCCATGAACACCCGGTCCAGTTCGCTCTTGGCTTCGTCGTCAAACTCGCGCTTCGTGCTCGGCGTCCAGTTGTCGATGAAGATGACGCCTGGACCTTCCTTTTCGGTCTCAATGCGGAGGGCCTCGAACTGTACAGCACCCGAGCGAGAGCGGGTCGTGACGACTTCTTTTTCCTTTTTCCCGGTATCGGCCGCCGGTTTTGCGCCCGCCTTCGCGTCTGCCTTGCCCTTCCCGGCGGACTGGGCAAACACAAGGTTCACGTTCACGGCGAGCCCGCCGATTACAGTGAATAAAACGAAGGCAAGAATTCTCATTCCCACTCGCATCCTTCCGCCGGATGGTTTCCTTCCCCGAAAGAACTGTAAACCGATGTGAAGGAACATAATCCTCAGGATACCCGAAACTCAAGAAAAATGAGTGTGATCCCCAACATTTTCATAACATTGTCCCAAGCCTGCTGACGCGCCGCGCCAGCCGAAATCAAACCATTCCAGCCGGTTACATAAGACGTGAGGAAACTCACATAAATTATTCACTTGGAACTGATGAGAACTAAGCCAACTTGGCGAGCCACAGCCCCCGCAATCAGGACGCCTGCGGCGCTGGATCCGGAGTTGGAGCCGATGGCGCCGGACCGGGTGAAGCGGGAGCCGGTACCTCGGGGCTGGCTTCCCCGTCCGCCGGAGTGGCCGGTTCGGCCGGCTTCGGGGGCGGAGCAACGTACATGCCGGGGGTGTCCGGCCGTTCGACGCCGAGGCGGATTGACAGGGCATCAATCCAGACATTCACTTCCTTCTGCCGCGGCCCGCCCTTGCGCAGGTAGTCGACATACGTGACCAGTGCCTTGGCGTATGCTCCGGCATAGAGTTCATACAGAATCCCCAGGCTGTAAAGGGCAGGCAGCGAGTTCGGGAACTTCTTCCGGTGCTCTTCCAGAATCCAGATCGCAGGCTTCAGGCGGCCCTGATCCCTCAACAGGGTGGCCAGATAGACAGTCGCCCATTCATGGTCCTTGTCGAAACCAAGTGCGCGGCGGAGTTCCAGTTCAGCATCTTCCAGCTTCCCCTGCCGGCGGTAAATAATCGCCCGGGCAATGTACCCTTCGGCCATCTGGGGAAACTGCTGGACAAGCGCATCAGCGCGCTGCATCGCCAGCGTCAGGTCTTTCTCATTCAGGTAAAACTCGCACTGCTTGCAGGCCCGGTTTGCCGTCCGCCCTTCGGGGGTCATGCCCCGGCCGGAAGCTGCTGGTGCAGTCGGCACTGCCGGTTTGGCCGGTTCAGCCGGTTTGGCTGGCGCGACCGCCACGGCCTGGCCGGGGGCCGGAGCGGCTGGCGTGGAATCAGGCGCCGGCTCACCGCGCTGGGCCTGACGCTCCCGCTGCCGCTGGCGGGCTGCTTCGCGTTCGGCCTCGGTCATCCGCTTGGTGGGATCAATATCCCCGCCGGCAATCTGGTCCTCGGCGACCCCCAGTTCCTGCAGGACGCGGCGACGCTCTTCATCCGAAATCTGGAACTCCTCTCCCTCGATTTCCCGGCTACTGTCATAGGCCGGTGCGGTCTTCTTCCCGCATCCCGTAGCGGACGTCAGCGAAAGCGCCACGATCCCGGTTGCGATCAGATACTGGTTCCATTTCATTCGCATGACGTCCCCTTTCTCCTAGCGTTTCTTTGGTGCCGCCGGAGCGGGTGCGGGTGGTGGCTGCTGCCTGGCCTTTTCGGCCGCCTCGGCCTCCGCCTTCTTCTTCTGTATCTCGGCAGCTTCTTCCTCGCGCTTCAGCCGGTCCTCGAACTCCTTGTCCGCCTTGCGCTTGGAGTCCCGGGCCTCCTGGTCGCCGAACGGCCGGACGTCGTAAACCCGGTATGCGAATTCGTCGCAGAAGAGCGCGGTTCCCAGTTCCGGGCGGGCGTACTTCGCCGGAACGATGCGGGCCAGTTCGTCAATCGACTTATTGATCCATTCGTTCAGGTAGACGTTCTGCTGCCCGTAGCTCAGGTTACGTTCGAAAGTTTCAATTGCCTTTTCTTCGAACTGGAAGGACTGCTCCTCGAGCTGCAGCTTGTACTCCTCAACCAGCAGTTCATCGATCAGCAGTTCCTTAGGTATCTCCGACACAAGGATGGAGGTACGGAAATCCAGAAGTGCCATGCCGATCCGGTGTGATGAGGCGGTTACATATTCCGGCACGCGATACTGCGCCGATCCGGCATAGAGCTCCAGCAGTTCGGTAAGCGACTTCTGCTTGCGCTGGAACGACCGCTTGAGCGGCAGCGTGATCTTGATGGCCGTGTAGTCGTCGAACCGGCGGTCAGCCTGGAGGAAGCGGGCCCGGGCGGGAAGTTCATCCGTCAGGCCCGGATTCTGGCGCTTCATGTCCCGATGACGGGCGACCACCATATTGAATACACGGTCAGCGTTCGTCCAGTCCTTGCGATCATAGTAAATCAGGCCGTCCACGAACGTCGCGTACAGCGTACGGGCGAGATTCTTGTCCCTGAACCGGCGGACATAGTTCTGGAACGCCGCCTGCGTGTTGTTCCAGTCCTTCAGGTCCTCATAGGTCTTGCCGCAGGCATACTGGAGCTCCTCGGCGTCAGCCATTTTTCTCTGGCGCTCAAACAGGGTCGAGGCCCGGCAATACTGCTCGGCCGCCTTGTCGAGCTGCTTCGTGTCCCGGTAGTACTCGCCGATCGTCACATATCCGGCAGCCGCCTCTTCGGTCTGCGGGTACCTGGCCGCGAGGTCGTTGAAGGTCGCCACCATGTCGTTGAACCGCTCGGCGCTCCGGTGCGAGGTAGCGGCCCGGAAGAACGCCTTGACGGCGATATCCGACTGCGGGAATTCGTTGGGAACACGCATGAATGTCGCCGCCGCCTGCGTGTAGTCGCGCTGCTCGTGGAACTGTTCGGCGCGCTTGTATACGGTCGCCGTCTGCAGCGTGAGCAGGTCATTGCGGTCCTGCGCCGACCACCTGGGGTCTCTGGCCGCGTCGCGATAAGCCTCTTCGGCCTCCTTCAGCATGCCGGCTTCCATGTACGTGACCGCGATGTACCGCTTGGGCAGCAGCGAACGCGGGTCTTTCGGATAATCCCTCACGATCCGCTGGAATACGTTGCGCGATGCCGTCCAGTTCTCGCCGTCATAATGGATGGCACCTTCCAGCACGAGAATATCGAGGGTCTTCTCGTGTTGCGGGTATTTCTCCGAGAACTTGCGGATCGCATCCAGCACCTTGTCGGTATACTGGCTCTGGAGCAGGCCGATCTTGCGTGCATAGACCTGTCCCTTGGCCTTGCGGTCGTTCTCGATGCGGTCGAGATCCTCTTCCAGCGAATCGTTGTAGGCCTGGATGGCCTTGAGGCCGGCCCTCTCCTGCCGTTCCCCGAGCTGGAGCACCCAGGCGACATCGTAGTAATGCCCCGCCGCTGCCGGCATGTTTCCACGCGCCACGTAGACCTCGGCGATCATGTAGCGGGTGTCGCCCGCTTCAGGCGTGTTGGGGAACTCCGCCAGGAACTGCCGGTAGTAGTTTTCAGCCTCCTCGAAATGCGCCGGCTGCTCGCTCTTGGGCGTCTTTGCATGCGTGGCCTTGGCATGGTGGTACTGACCCATCTGGAGGATGGCCTTGGAACGGATGCTGACCGCGAGGGCCACCGTCTCCTGATCCTTCTGGTTCGTGTTCCACCAGAGCCCACCCGGTGCAAGAGCCGTGATGATCTGCTTGCGAGTCTCAACCACCTTTTCCCACTTCTTGTCCTTCTCATAGGTGGTGATGATCAGTTCGTAGACGTTCGGAGCGCGATGATAGGCCGGATATTTCGCCAGCAGCCGCTCGTAAACCGCTATCGCTTCGTCGTAGCGTTCCTCGTTGCTGAGGTACTCACCCAGCGCAATGTAGGTGTATTGCTCATAGGGCTGCGACTTCCGCTTCGCCCAGTATTCCTCGAGATTCCTGGGGCCACTCTTGCCGTCGCCCATTTCCGTAAAGGCAATCGACATGTACTGGACCGCTTCGCGGACCAGCCCCGTGTCCTTGACATACAGTTCGTCGAAGTTCCTGTAGGTCTTCTTCTGCTCGATCTCGATCCGCGACCGGGTCTCGACCAGCCGGGCCATGAAATCCACAGTGACCGAGTACTGCTGCATCCGGAAGTGCGTCCATCCGAGCTTGTAAAGGGAACGGTCGAAATACTCGCTGTCCGGATCGAACTCCGTAGCCTTCTTGTACGACGCCGAGGCCTTCTCCAGCCACGGCCGGGCCTCGAACAGATCCAGCCCGGTAGCGTTGGTGAAATACAGTTCACCCAGCCGGAAGTGAGCCGCCTGTGTACGCTGGTCCTTGGGGTAGCGGGCAATAAAATCGGTCAGTACCTTCTCGGCTGCCGCCACCATCGCCATTTCCTGATAACAGAACGACAGCATGTAGAGGACGCGGTCGTTATCCTTGCGGTCCGGGAACTCGTTCAACAGGCGGTTATAGGACCCGATCGCCTGGGAATAGTCTTTCAGCGGGATATCGTCCGGGCATTCGATCCTGGGGTTCGCCTCACACGCCTTGGTGGCGAGGTCGAAATCCATCAGCGCTTCCTGGTAGCGGGCATTTTCGGCGACGACATACAGGTCCGCGAGCCGGTGGATCGCCTGCGGGACGATATTGGCCCGGCTCTTCTGGGCTTCACCCTTGGCGACAAACTCCTCGCTTGCGGCGATCAGTTTCTTGAGCTGCTGGTCGCTCATGGAGATTTCGCTTGCCTTCAGGGTGGTCGCGGCGGCCAGTTCCCGGCGCTTTTCGGCGCTGGCGGCCTCCAGCGCGGAGAGCTGATCCATCCGCTCGGCCTCGCGCTTGCGGTCCATCTCCTCGGCCAGCTTTCGTGCGGCAGTCTGGGCCTTCAGCTCGGCATCCAGCTCGCGGCTCAGCTCGGCCGCCTCTGAACCGAAATCCACGATGGGGCCGCCCTGCACCGGTGCCGGTGTATCCTCGATCACCAGGTCCTGCTGGATACGTTCGACCTTCTCGACTTCACGCAATTGTGCGCCCGGACGCCGCCGGCGCTGGGTGATGTCTTCCTTCTCTGTGCATCCGGCCACAGCCAGCAGCGATATCATGCACGCCGACACGGCGGCGCGACATGCTGATTGATGCCGGTCACTGCCCATCGGGTTACCTTCCCGTCTGCTTGTCGAGTGCTGTCAGGATTCCGTAACTGGCCTCAAGATCGAAGCGCTCAAGACGTTCGTCATGGTTCTTGTATTCGGCCACGACCGCCCGGTTGAGCTGGTCCACCAGATTGACGTACAGCCTCTCGGTCCGGTCGAGCACCTGTTTCACCCGGGCCTGGAGATCGTTCGCCCGGACCTTCATGTCCCGGTGACGGTTGCGCACGCGATCAACATCATCCCGAAGCTGTTCGATCCGCCGCTGAACGCGGTCGATGTCCTGCTTGATGCGTGCCACGTCCCGCCGCTGCCGGGTTTCGATTCCCGCTTCGCGCGAAACACGCTGGGTCGGGTCAACAGCGACGATCTTCCAGATCGCCTCTCCGGCCCGAAGACGCTGCATCCGCTTCAGTTTCTCGACACGATCGCCGGATGCCGCCACACGGCTGGTAATATCCTGCGCCGCGTCCGCCTGGAGCCGGCTGGATACCGAACCGACCTGTCCCTGCACCCCTTTCAGATCCGTCTCGATCTCCTGGATGGCGTTCTTCTTCGTCTGGAGATCACGCAACAGCATCGTCTCCTTCGGCGAAGCCATGGCCCAGATATCGAACCGCCTGCCCTTGGCATTGATGCGGTCATCAAGCTGGGTGAAATCCTCCAGCAGGTCCTTGAAACGCGGGGTCCATTCCTTGTCCAGGACATCGGCAACCCGTGCGACTGTCCGCAACTTGTCGTCAATCATGATCTGGTAACGGACCAGATTGTCACGGCGGTCATTCAGTGCGGCCAGGTAGCGGCCGATATCGTCGAACTGCGTGTAGCTGTCGCGCACCACCGGATTGGATACGATATTCGCATAAACGAGCTGGTCGAAATCCGTGAGCCGCGACTCGGCAAGACCGAACGGATCACGGGCACCTTCACGTTCCAGGATGAAGTAGCTGCGGATAAGATCGAAGCGGTCGCGGAAGAAGTCCGCCTCGGCCACGGCCCGGACAACCTCGCGCTCGCGCTTGTACAGCTCCTGCGCCGACCGGTAGGACTTGATTGCCCGGTCATAGGCGCCGAGATTCATGAAACAGGAACCAACCACCAGATAGGCCTCGTAAGCGAACTGTCCGGTGCGCGACCGTTTCAGCAGGCTGTTGAGCAGTACGATCGCTTCGGTGAGCCGCTTCTGGTAGATGAGCGCCCATGCCTTCGCGTAAAGCGCCTCGATGAAGTAGGCGTCGGTTTCAGGCACCGCCGACAGCGCATCGAAAGCCTGCTGGTACTGCTTGAACTGGATGTAGTGATAACCCAGGCCGATCTGGGCGCGTGACCGCAAACCCTCCAGCGCCTTCAGTTCCGAATCGGTCAGCGGCGTGAGCGTAGTCCGGATGGTCTCGCTGCCCTGGACCACCTGTTCCTCGGCGTTTTCGGACCCCGGCCCACGCGCCCGGAGCACCGTCACGACACGCTCCGCCACCTCGATGCCGCCGGCCTTGACCGTCCGGTCAGCCAGGACGATAGCCTCCCGGTAGGCCCTGACAGCTTCGTCCATCCGGTTGAGCTGGGTATAGGCAACGGCCAGCGAATAGCGGGCATAGGCACCCCAGCGTGTGCTGATATCAACCTGGTTCAGCACCTCGACGGCCTGGTCGGGGGCATTGAGACGCAAATAGGCCTGTCCCGCCAGATACCGCGCCTCGTCCAGCTTCCGGAACTGAGGGTGCTTCGCAACGAACGAATAGCTCGATGCGGACCGGGCATATTCACCCGCCTGGTAGTACACTTTCTGGAGCGTGAAGAAGGCACCGGGTTCGGCCTCCTTCCGGGCCTTGCCCTTGATGATCGCCTGTATCTGCTCTTGGGCCTCGACAAAGAGTCCGATGGTTTCGTACAGGCTGCCCGCACCGAGTTGCACCAGCGGGTGCACGTCGGAATTGGCACGCGAGTGGTTCAGCATGTTCACCACCGACGGGTCCTGGTTGATCCAGTTGTCGGTGAGCCGCTCGTATTCGGCGCTCATGAGCTGGACGCGGATCTTGTCCGAGGACGAGTACAGGGGGCTCACCGAGAGATGGACGGGATCCTGCGCGGCCCGAAGGCTTGCCCCCCGGGCTGTCAGCAGGACAGCCGCCACTGCGAGTGCGTATGTGGCCTGTCGGCGCTTCACCGGGTCCGGTTTACTCCCAGATATCGTATGTGAAGTCAGGGGCCCGCTTGGTGCGGTCGTAACTCACCTTCAGTTCGACGAAGGAAAGCACCCGGCTCCGGCCGCGAAACTTGATCTGGATGGCACGGTTGACCTTGGTCTTCAGTGAATCGACACCGGAGAACTGGGCCTGAATGGTGTGCTCACCTTCGGAAATCGGCCCCATATAGAGCTCCTGGGCACCGCCGTTGTCCAGCGCGATGTTTTCCTCCTGCCGGTAGACATGGGAGCCCACGACCTTGCCGTTCAGGAGCACCTTCACCTGCTCCAGCTGGAAATCCCGGCCAGAGCTGGAGGTCAGGAATATCTTGACCGCCGACATCCGGGGCAGCAGGAGGTCCTTTTCCAGCTCGTCCAGATCGGCGTTGATCTTGACCAGCTTGGAACGGAGGTCGTTGATTTCATCGTCGACACTGCGCACGTCCTGCGCCGAAAGTCCCAGCGGGGCCAGCCCGAGGAACACCAGCGAGAGGCCGCAGACGGCGGTTATGAGACGGAGGGCCTGTTTCATCGTTATTCGATGCCTTTGCTCACACTGATTGCAGCGGGAGTTAGTCTAGGGACGGATGAGCCAATTGGTCAATAGTGTCCACAGGTTCTATGGGTTTGTAACCGGCTATATTAGCGTCCGTTCAGCCAGTCCGGTATGTGGAGGCAGCTTCATGAATCCAGAGCCCCCCGTCGTCCTGCGGCCAAAATGTACGTCGCGGGCAGCAGGAATCTTCAGGACCGCCCTACTGATGACGGCTGTCACGGCCGGTATCCATTCCGTCCATCCCGCACATGCCGCAGAAAAGCCCCCTGAAAAACTTTCCGAGCGTGCCGCCCGGGGAACTCCCAGGGACCGGACATATCTTCACGGCGCAATCCTGACGGTAAAAAACTGGGCTACCACGGCCGCGGACCTCAAGCTCGCCGGAGAACTGAGGGGGTATTTCCGCAAATGGGCCGCCGACAGTTACGACGACCTGCTCCGCTGGATAGAAGCGGAACAGACATTCGGCCCCCTGAGCCCGGATGACAGGGGGTGGGCCATCGCCACCCTCGCGCAACTCAACCAGCAATCGGGCAAATGCCGCATTCCACCGGAAATCGTGAACCGCTCGGAGTTTTCCGCACACAACGCCGCCCAGATCGAAACCGAGCTTCTCCTGCCCTGCGAGACCCTGGCTCCTGATGAGGCGACACAGGCGGTCCCCGCCGTCATCCACCCGGCCCGCGCTGCCCTCCGCCCGAAAGAGGTCGGAGCCTACTTCGACGCACGGCTCAAGGACCGCCAGATGTCCGCCAGCCTGTGCCAGGCGACACGGGCGGTGAGCGCCCTGCTCGGCCGATGGAACACATTCGACGGCTGCGCCCGCATTCTCGGCACCGGGGAGCCGCGTGCCGAGTTCGTGGAGGGCGCAGCCCTGGAACTTCTGAACCTGGACCTGCATCCGGCCGCACTGAAAGCCCTCAGCCGTCCGTGGCTCACACCGGCAGAAAAAAAGATGCTCCGGGGAGCCCAGGCCCGCATCCTGCTCGCCCAAGGAAAGCCCGCCGCGTTCAAGGATGTGATCCGGCAGATACTGGTACAGGATCCGCTCGATTCGCCGGATTTCCTGTGGGCTGCATCGGCATCTTCATCCGACATGGTTTCGGGCGTTCTCGGACGGATCGAGCCCCTGGTAACTGGTAGTGCCGATGATCTCGCCACCGGAACGGCGGCCTTGCAGGCACTTTTTGAAAAGCACTGCCCACAGGCAACCGATCCGCTTTCGGCCGCGCCGGACTGCCAGACCGGACGGAACCTATCCCTCTGGCGGTCGAAGCTCCTTCTCCGGATGGTCAGCCCCGCCTCGCCTTACTCTCTCCAGCGAGCCGCCGAAGAACTGCTGCTCCTGCTTCCCGCGGCGGCCTGGAAAGGCACGGCGCCGCACGTTTGCGGCGGGGCCGGAGCGGAGGAAGCAACCGGCTCCCTCCGGGCCCGGCTCGCCGTCCTGTGCAGGCGCATTGCAGGTCCTGAACAGGCTCCCCAGCTTGCCCTGTGGCTCCAGACAGGCGGACATGCCGAGCGACTGGCCATCCTGAACGGGCTGGCGGCAGGCGGAACGAGCGGCCAGCTTCGGACGGCACTCCGGCCGGAACTCGAACGCATGGCGGCACTGGAGAGCGCGCCGGTATCGGAGCGGAGAGCCGCCCTGTTCGCGCTAGCCAGTGACAGCTGTGAGGCGACGGCGCCGTTGTCGGAAGCGGCGGCGGGTTCCACCGACATCCTTCTGGCCGAGGCGGGTGTGCGTGGCCTTGGCTGTGCCGGCAAACATGACTCCCTTGCCTCCATCGTTACCGACGATAGCCGGGATGAAGTCCTTCGCTGGGCGGCCTTCGATGAACTCCTTCGCCGTCAGCCAGAACTGGCGGCAATTGCCGCGCAGAAGGCTGGCGGACAGTTCGCCAACGAACTGGAGCGGCGGCGTACGGCTCCCGCCAGTTTGATCCTCCGCGAACGGTATTTCGACCTGCCCATGCAGGGGGTCATCTATCCGGCTGTGAGACTGCCTGACCGGCGGACGGTGTTTCTCGTCAACAACCTCGCCGCTGAACCGGTCCTCAAGGTGGACACCGGCACCGATTTCGGCCCGGTCATTGCCATCGGCATGGAAAACCGGGGCCAGGACGGCGAGCCCGCCGGCCACCGGGTTCTCAGGCTGTACCGGCAGCCCGCTCCGGACGGGGACCGGACCATCTATGTCTCGGAACGTTATCCGGCGGAGTTTGACGAGGATGGATCGCTGAAGCGGCCAGCCTCAGGCGGCGGCTGGACGGAATTCTGACCTAGCGGATCAGCTTGTAGCCTTCGGTCGGGACGGTAATGATGAGGTTGTCCTCGCCGAAGAACGGCTTCAGCTTGACCCGCAGGTTCTTGATGTGGACGTCGATCGTGCGGGTTTCGATGTCCGGCCCGTACCCCCAGACCGTCTTCAGTAGATACTTGCGGTTCATCACCTTGTTGGGGGCGGTCGCCAGTACGTAGAGCAGATCGAACTCCTTGGGCTGGAGCCGGATCGTGGTCCCCTTGAAGGACAGTTCGTATTTTTTGGGGTTCAGTTTCATGCCCCGGATGGTGAGGGTCTTCTCCCGGTCGAGCGCGGGCGCGTCCTTTTCCTTGGCCGTGCGGCGAAGGACCGACTTGATCCGGGCCACCAGTTCGCGCTTGGAGAACGGCTTGGTAAGGTAGTCGTCGGCCCCGATTTCGAGGCCCACCACCTTGTCAACCTCCTCGTCCTTGGCGGAAACGATGATGACGGGCATGCCCGGACGTTTCTGCCGGTATTCGCGGCAGTAGTCGAGCCCGTCGCCGTCCGGCAGCATCAGGTCCAGCAGGACGATATCCGGATTTTCAGCCTCGGTCTTGTTGCGGCCATCTGCAAGGGTGCGTGCCGTAAGGGCAGCAAATCCCTCTTCTTCGAGGAGTATCTTGACGGCTGTGAGGATGTTTTCGTCATCCTCGATCACCAGTACCTTTTCCATAGGCGGGCACAGTGTAACCGGGCTGAAAGCGGGTGCAAACGGCCCAAATCACTTATGTTTCCGTCAGGCGGCAACCGCGGCCTGCGAGAGGGGAAGCGCCACGCTGAGAATGGCGCCGCTGCCGGCAGGAGACTCGGCCCATATGCGCCCGCCGTGGGCCTGCACGAACTCCCTAGTGATAGCGAGGCCCAGCCCCGTTCCGCCTTCGGACGACTGGCGCACGTAGTCATCCTGGAAAAACCTGTCGAAAATCCGCTCCAGGTTCTGCTGGCGGATACCGGAGCCGGTGTCACGCACGCGGATGAGGACACAGTGGCCCGGCGGGCCCCAGTTCTCCGCCCGGACCGTTTCCGGGAGCGACTCCGTGGGGACGACCCGGATTTCCAGGCCGATTTTCCCGCCTGAAGGGGTGAACTTGACTGCGTTCCCCAGCAGGTTGTCGAGCACCTGCCGGAACTTGAGCCGGTCGATCGGAAGCGACGGCAGGTCCGCATCGGCCTGGAAATCCACCCCGATGTCCTTGGCTCTGGCGGCGCCTGAAACCAGTTCGACGGCCTCCGCCGCCAGTCTTTCGATGTCGGTCGGCTCGAAGCGGTACTGCATCTGTCCGGAAGATATCTTGGAGAGATCGAGAAGATTCGTGACAATACGGGTCAGTTTGTCAGCCGAACGGTCAATAACGCCGAGGTGCTGGAGTTCCCTGGCGCCGATCGCCTTTCCGGGGTGGCTGAGCAGGATTTCCGTGTATGACTTGATCGATGTCAGGGGAGTCCGCAGCGAATGGCTCACGATCGAAACGATCTCGGTCTTGAGCCGGTCAACCTTCATCAGTTCGGTAATATCCTGAAGGGCCAGCACCGTCGCCACGAGGCTCCCGTCATCGGCACGAACTTCCGACAGCGTGACACGAAGATCGACTTCCCCGCCCCTGCAGATGAACGTGCGAACCGAACCGGGCTCCTGCCCCGCCTCGCGAAGCCGGGCCAGCTCGTATTCAAGCTCCGGTATGCCCAGTTGTCCGGCACCGACAGGCACCGCCTGTGGAGCCGGCACGTCTTTCAGTATCCGGCGGGCGGCGCGGTTCATGAACGTCACCTGGCCCTCCGGGTCGAGTACGACCACCCCTTCACCAATGGAAAGAAGGATCGTTTCGATACGCCGGCGCTCGCCCGCCAGCTCCCGGTTCTTGAGGTCCAGGACCCGGTTGCGGTCTTCCAGCACACGCTTGCGCTCCACCTCGAACCCCATTCGCTCGATGGCGACGTTCTGCCGGGTGAGCACCACCGACACGACAGCCGCGATCACGACGGCCACGAACATCGTGAACAGCAGCATGAGAAGCGTCGCGCCGCGCAGCTTGCGGGTGGATTCGACGATCGTCGTGGTCGATACAGCGCGGGCAAGCACCCAGTCGCCGTGATCCACCGGGTACAATGCCAGGTAGATCCGCCCTCCCGGCAGGTCGAGCTGGAACCACCGTTTCGCACCCAGCGCATCTTCCCACGCACTCCCCCGCCGGTCGATCTGGTAGCCCACATAGTCAGCACGCGGATGGGCGAGGATGGTGCCTGTCTCGGTGGCGATGAAGTCCCACCCCGAGCTGCTGTCATATCCCGCGAAATGCGAAAGCAGCGACTGGACCGGGATGACGCCCTTGACGAATCCGAGCGCACGGCCCGACCGGTCACTGACCGCTGCCGCCAGCATTACTGAAGGCTGCGACTCCGGCATGGCTTCCGGAGTGGTGCGTATTCCACCAGCATCGGAAATCAGCCCTCCCCGCGCCGACTGGTCCAGATCAAAAATCAGCACCCGGCCCGGAGCCGCCCACAGCTGGTTCATCTGGCTGGCGGTGAGCGCCGGCGCTGCGCCGGGCACACCGCCATAGGCCGAATACACCAGCAGGAGAAGATCGGCCGGATCGGTGAAGCTGACCGTGTTGAATTCACGTGGAATGTACCCGCGAACCAGATCGAGGCCGAGTTCGCTCACCGCCGCGCTGGAGGAATGGAAGCGGGTGCTGAAAAACTGGAAGACCGCCGGCTCGGTCAGCCGGGAGAGCGAGCCGGCCAGTTCATCCAGTGTCTCCGTAATATCGGCGGCGATCTTCCGGCCTTCACCCCGGTAGCGGACCAGTGCCTCGTCCAGCAACCGCACACGCAGCAGGTAGTTAAAGGAGAGCGTCAGGATGAACGTCACCAGTACCACGAACGCAAGCACGAAGACCCGCATTGCGAACGACCGCCACCTGACGTCGTTGAAATCGTATACGATGACGATTCCGCCCACGACAGCAAGCAGGCCCGCAACCTGTCCCGCTGACGAACTCACCGCCGCCGCCGGGATTGATGCGCCTAAAACAACCGGCAGGTTGAGAAACTGCCAGGCAGCCAGCCCCAGCGCGACGAGCCCCAGCCGCCGCGGCAGCGGAAAACCGACGCCCGCACGCAGCACCGCTACCCCCGCAGCAGCCAGCAGGAACGCCCGGAGAAACCCCATCCAGGCCAGCGGGGTCTGGGCAAACGCATACTGGCCCCGGATGATCAGCGGCAGGCCAGACGCACCGGTCAGGTGGGCCGCCGCCCCGGATACCAGTGCGGCGGCAATCACCACTCCCAGCGACCAGCGCGCCCAGACGAGACTCCAGCCGCTCACCAGCAACGCCAGCAGCAGTCCCGCACCGAGCGTTTCGGTGATCGCCAGAAGCGGCAGGAAGTACCCCGCGCTGAAGGGCAGGTTCGACGCAAGGTGGTATCCGCTCCGGAGCGCCTGCAGCCCGAAGTGGAAAACCATTACGGAAAAGAAGGCGGACAGGCACCACCGAGCAAAGGCCGTCTGCATGCTCCGGGCGCCTCTCCAGCCCAGAGGGAAGAGGAAGATGGAAACTGCCAGCGCCGACAGGTCAACGAGGTTCTCGAACTCGACGGAAAGGAAAAACTGCTCACCCATGGCAGTCCCGCTCAGCCGCTTCCGGCGGGATACCCGTCCCGCAACGGATCGAACAGGCCGCCCGTCCAGACCCGGATCTCAATCCCCGGCGTTGCCAGTTCACGGCCGAGAAGATCCACGATCCTGTCCATCTCTCCCTCTCCCCGGCCGATCCGGTTCAGCCCGATGGATAGTTCGCTGACACCCAGCCCGCGTGCACGCTCGACGATGCTTTTCGCCCATGTGACACAGGCCGCATCCGATCTGTCCGGGGGACCTGGAAGGACCAGAAGGCCCTCGGACAGGAGCCAGTCCAGACCGACAAACAGGTCTGCCTTGCCGTCCCGGCACAGTTCCGGCCGCCAGGTCCTCAAGACCCCGCCCGTCCACCAGTCGATCTGTCCCAGCCAGCCATCGAACCGCGGCCCCCTGCGGGCCAGTTCGACAGCCCACAGGCCGGCACCATCAGGCACCTCGCCGGGGAGGAGCCTGACCGGACAGATGGAGGTTGTGTCTCTGGCGGGAGTCTCTGTCATGTTTTCGCCGGGCTTTACTGTAGCTGGTGAACCGCGGCCGTGGATACCCCGCGCTTCACCGCATGCCGGCTTTCATCTCTTCCAGGGTTTCGCGGAACTCGGCCGAGGTGGGCAGTTCGCTGGACGCCTGCTCTACCTCGGCAACGCCCTCTTTCATCCTGCCCTGATTGTACAGAACCACGCCAAGCGCATAGCGCACCCGCGACAGCCGGGAGTTTTTTTCCAGCGCCCGGCGGTAGATCGCCTCGGCGCGAGCGAGATCGCCCGCGTTTTCATAAAGCTCGGCCCACAGGATGACCGGCTCATGCAGGGTGGAGTCGGTATCGAAAGCCATCTCGTAGGCCTTCTCCTCGCCTGCCCGGTGTCCCGCGGCGTTCATCAGTGCCGCCGCCTTCAGTATCCCCCGCGTGTTCTTTTCCGCCCTGAAACGGCCCAGATACTCGTCCACCGCGTCGAACCGCTTCGACGCCACGAGGATTTCAACCGCCTGGATGGCGAGTTGTTCGCGAAAAACCCGGAAGCGCATGCCGTACTGGTTCTCGGATATATCCGCCTCGGCAATGGCGGCGTCGATATCCGCGATGGCACCGGTCGCATCACCCGCGGCGATGCGGGCGCGGGCCCGTTTCTGGTAGAGGGTAATGAGCGACGTGCGGGCATTGGCATAACCGTGGTCCGCGTCCAGAACCCCCCGGTATCTCGTTTCGGCCCCGTCCAGGTCGCCCGCCTTCTCCAGCAGGTAGGCGAGATTGAACAGGACCGACGCTGCCAGAGGTTTCAGGTCCGGATAGTCCGCCGCTAGCGAGGTGGCCGCCTCGAAGTGCTTTCTTGCCGCCGCCGGATCGGAATCGAGCCTCAGCGTTCCCAGCCGGGCCTCGATCAGTGAATCGCCGCACCCGGCAGCGACGAGCGCCTCCAGCCCCTTGCGTGCCGCCGGCGCGGATTTGTCCGATTTTTCAAGGGCAGACAGGTGTTTCTTCGCGTCTTCAAGACATTTGCCGGGAAACCGCCCCTTGTGACGGGCCGCGTAGGCGTCGCCTTCACCGCCAGCCAGAACGGCCAGCGGCAGCAGGACCGCCATGACGACAGCCGGTATCACTGGGCGCATCTCGATCATCCCTTGCACGGCTCCCCCGGTTCGTCGCATGATCGCCTCCGCCCATGAACCCGCCCAATCTCACCGTTCCCCGTGGCCTGCTCATCGCCTACGAGGGTATCGACGGAAGCGGCAAGACCACCCAGAGCAAGCTCGTCTTCGAGGAGCTGCGCCGGAAGGGCTACCCGGTCCGCTGGACGCGGGAACCGACAGACGGGCAGTACGGCCGCGAGATTAGACGGCTGGTGAACGAGGGGAAAGCGGACGACGGGGCGGAAATCTTCCGGCTGTTCCACGAGGACCGGCGCGAGCATGCCAGCCGCGAGCTGTACCCCGCCCTCGTGAACCGCCAGATCGTCATTACCGACCGCTACTATTTTTCGAGTGCCGCCTACCAGGGCTCCATGGGCGTTGATCCGGACCGGATACTGCACCTGAGCGAAGCCGAGTTTCCCAGGCCCGACCTCGTCGTCTGGATCGACTGCAACGTCGATACGGCGCTGGAGCGGATCCGGGCGTCCCGCCCGGAAGGACACGACAGCTTCGAGAAAAAGGAGTTTCTGGAAAAAGTCCGGTCACAGTATGCCCGCTTCAGGCGGCGGGACGACTGGTACTGGGTGGAACCCGAACTGTCGCTGGAACAGTCGGTCCGCACCGCGACCGCCCGGATCGAATCGGTTGCCGCCAAGGCCCGCCGCAATGCGGAAACCCCCTGAACGATCAGGCTGTTGCCATTCCCGGCACTTCCATGACAAAAGGCACCCCCATGAAGGGGATTCCTGCTTGAACCTGTTAACCCGCCCGCTATTTACCGCACTGCTTTGCCTGCCACTTGTTGCCTGCGGAAACGATCCGGCGCCCGTGATCGAAACCGAGGAGCCGCCCGTTTACGGCATCGTCCAGACGTTCGCGGGCAACGGAACCCAGGGTTTCAGCGGCGACGGCGGACCGGCACTGGAGGCCAGTTTCCATCTGCCGGGCGGCATTGTGATCGACGGGCTCAGCAATGTGTACGTGACGGATGTCCGCAACCACCGGATCCGGCGGATTGACGGTGAAACCGGCATCATCACCACCATCGCCGGAACGGGTGTCGAGGGGAACGGCGACAGCGAGGATGATGGCGACGGCGGACCGGCAGTGAACGCCCGGCTCGCCCGGCCCCGCGAACTGGCCCGCGATGCGGCGGGCAGCCTCCACTTCGTGGAGCTGAACTCCAACCGCTTGCGCAAGATCGAGGCTCATACCGGAATCATCCGCACCGTCACGGGCGGCGGAGCCGAAGGCTTCTCGGGCGACGGCGGACCGGCCATCGAGGCCGAAATTGCCCGCCCTCATGGCATCGCCATCGACGGCGGGGGCAACATCTTCATCGCGGATTTCAACAACCACCGGATCCGGCGAATCGATGCGGCCACCGGCAAGATCGACACCATCGCAGGTGACGGTACTGCTGCATTCTCCGGCGATGACGGACCGGCTGTGGATGCACAGGTGAGCTTCCCGGCCAACGGGGATTTCGATCCGGCCGGGAACTACCTCTTCTGCGACGCAGGCAACCGCCGGGTCCGGCGGATCGACGCCGTGACGGGCATCATCACCACGGTTGTCGGTAATGGCGAAGCTGCGGCTTCGGGCGACGGCGGGCCAGCCACCGGGGCCAGCGTCTTTTCGCCCCATGCCATCGCCTTCGATGCCTTTGGGAACCTGTATGTCGCCGACGCGCCGGGACATCAGATCCGGCGGGTGGACGCCCGGACCGGTGTCATCACCACCATCGCCGGAACGGGTGAGGCCGGATTTTCCGGCGACGGCGGACCGGCCACCGAGGCGATGTTCAACCAGCCCCGCGGCCTGAGAGTCGACTGGCGCACCCACATCCTGTACGTGGCCGAGGGTGTGAACGAACGGTTCCGGACAATCACGCTCCCGCCGCCGGAAGAGTGATATCTCGCCGCCGGACGGCAGGTCTTCCTGCTGGACGACGAGCCGTTCTACCACCCGGAAAAACTGCGCGCCCGCTGGGAACTGGTCCCGGCGGGCGCGGAATCCTTTCAGGAAGTTGCGGGAGCCGCCGAAGCGAACCGTTCCTCCACCCACGGAACCAGCAGGTCCATGAGCTTGTCCACGTCCGGCGTCTCCTTCTGGCCGAAGGGCGGCTCGAAGTAGTGGAGCGCTTCCGGGAAGTTGACGTACTTGCGGTCCTTTGAGACCACGGCCTCGTAGATCGGTTTGGCGTCGGTGTTGGGGAAAATCTCGTTGTCGCGTCCGGCGTTCACGACGATCACCGGTTCCTCGATCTGCTTCAGGTTCGCACGCAGGTCGGCCTTCGACGATACCCCCGACCAGGTGGAGAGCCACGCCCGCGGTGTGCACATGCGGCCGAAGCCCAGGTACTGCCAGTTCATGAGGTCCGGCCGCTCGCTGATGAGCGAGCCGTAGGGACGGTCCGAAGGGTCCAGGTGCCGGTCCACATAGTGCAGGTTCGCCATCGTCCGGTAGATCACCATCACCGGCTCGAACGCTTCTTGCCGGAGTATCCGCATCCGTTTCTCGTAGGGGAGCTTCTTGAACTCCGGATCAGCGCGGAGCAGTTCCGCCCGGCGGAACTCGTCGATGTAGCCCCTGGCGATGCCGTCGATCCGCTTCACGCGGGCGATCTGAGCCGCCCGGAACCGTTCGCAGAACTCCGTCGAGTACTCGGTCCAGTCGGGCGGCTCCCGGAAGCCGTTACGCGGGTCGTACATGTCGAGATCGGGGTCGGTAAGTTCCGGGTTCCGTTCATCCACGACCGACGGGTCGATGCACTCGTTCATGATCTTCCCCTCGCCCTTGTGGGCCGAGCAGAGGATGATGCCATCGGCCGGGACCATCTTGGCGCCTTTAAGCGCGACGGGAATGCCGGCCGGGTCATGGCTCAGCCGCTGCTGCGGCGCGAGCCGGGCCTGGGCCTGGAAGAAGGCGAACAGGCTGCCGCCGCCGGAGTTCCCGAACAGGAGCACCTTCTGGCAGCCCTTCACGTCCTTGAGGTATTTCACGCAGGCGTTGGCATCGAGAATGATCTCCTCGTGGATCGTGTTGGTGTCGTTGTTGGGGTTGCGCGTGTTGGCACCCAGCACGGCAAACCCGGCCTTCGTGAAGCGCGGGACGATGTAGTGGTGGGTAAAGTCCGCACGGGGGTGCATGACCACGACACCGATCCTGGGCTTTTCGTTCCCCTTCGCCGTCCAGTAGAGGCCGCGAAGCTCGCGGAAGTCGTCCGCCTTCATCGTCACCGGCTCGCACTGGGCGTGCTCCGGCCAGATACGGAAGTTGAACGGCATTCCGAGCCAGTAGGTCTTGGAGACGAGGATGGGCATGACGGAAAATCCCCCCGGAAAAGAAATGAGTCCGGGCATCAGAACCCGGACTCATCCGTCTGGCGAAAACCGGCGGGAGTGTCAATAAACGGGCGGGGCTACCGGGTCAGAAGGCCAGTTTCCCGCCGAACAGGAAGGCGAGAGAGTTGTAGCGGTAATTGTCCTTGCCCAGGTTACCAATCTCCGCTTTTGCGTTGTTCGTCTTGTAGGCAATCTCAAGTCCCAGGAACGCGTTTTCCTTCACTTCATACTCGCCGCCCACCGCAAGCCTGAACGCAACCATGGGATTCGGCTTGACCTTCGGTGTGACACCGGGAGCCATATCGAAAAAGTTGATATTGGCACCAAGCCCAAAACTTCCGGTCAACACAACTTTCGAACCCGTCAGCCGTGCCCGCGCTTCAGCATAGGGAATAATCGAAACGACGTGGCCGGTCCCCGCCTTCAGGCCACCGACTTTCAAGTCATGACTTTCCCATTCTGACATCAGCCCGATTGCCACAATATCGTCAATAACCCTCGCAAAGGAAGCATTCACATGGGGTCCGGGATCCGCCTTCACACCACCATAGGCAACCTTTGCCGGAACCAGCGACAATCCGGCCCTCAACCCGCCGAGCCAGTAGTTCTGCCGCCGCGCCGTTCCGTAGACAATGCCGTCATCAGCCGGTTCCTGCGCCGCGGCAGAACCCGCCAGCAGAACCCCTGTCATTATAAAAATCGAAAAAATGTACACAGTTGCCCATCCAGGTGTTCGCATACTTCCTCCTCTTCAAGCTTTTCTAAAGCATGATAACACAGTTATGCGGATTATACTAAATCGCTGCGACACTAATATACATTTTTTTTTCCAGTTGGCGAACTCGCTCCACCACAACCAGAGTCGCTTCCTGAGAACCGGCCGCCAATCAGAAAATCAGCCGGGCGCCGAACAGGAGCGCGAGCGAGTTCATCCGGTAGCTGCCGCTCGTCACGCTAGCCGCCGCGCTCCGGATGCTGGAGTCGTTGATCTTGTAGGCAAGCTCCATCGTCACGGCGGCCGTATCCGCGAATACCCAGTCGGCCCCGATACCGAAGCGGTAGGCCTCCTTGTTCCGGGCATTCAGCGCCCCGAAGCTCGGATCGTCGTCTAGATCGTTGATGTTGACGCCGATGCCCAGATTGGCGAACGGCACCACCGGCATTCCCGGCAGGTCGAGGCGGGCCTCGGCGAAGGGGAGAACGGAAAAGGTGTAGTGGTCGCCCAGCTTCAGGGTGCCCTGCCGGACGTCGTGGCGTTCGGCGTCCAGCATCAGGCCCACCAGCAGCGGCTTGGCGATGCGGTACCCGCCGTGAATGTTCAGGTGCCCGCCCGCGTCGGCGTCCTTGTTGCCGTCCACCTTCTGCAGGATCCACGAAATGCCGCCCCGCGCCCCCAGCACCCAGTTGCCGTCGGCTCGGACCGGTGATGCCCCGCTGAAAAGGACAGCCAGAAACACCATACACTGCAAGGGTGAAAACCGGATGTTCAGCACTTGTATTTTCCTCCTGAAAAATGGCCCAGCCCGGGGAGAAGCCTAACCGGGGCTCCAGCGAAAAACAGTGACTCAAGACACCAGCGCGCCGCCTTGAAAACCCCCTCGCCCGACCCCACACTGACACAAGGCGTCAGCGGCGCTGATGCCCGCAACCGGGTTACACCCGGCGGAGCCACGGACGACAACATGGAACTGGCCGAAAAGATCGACCCCACCCTGGACCTCGCTGGCGAGATCGTGCGCCTAAAGAAGGAGCGCAACGCCGTCATCCTCGCGCACTACTACCAGGAGGATGACATCCAGGACATCGCCGATTTCATCGGCGACTCTCTCCAGCTCGCGCAGGCGGCCAAATCCACCGCCGCCGACGTCATCGTTTTCTGCGGCGTCCACTTCATGGCCGAGACGGCCAAGATCCTGAACCCCTCGCGCACGGTCGTGATCCCCGACATGGACGCCGGGTGCAGCCTCGCCGACGGTTGCCCGGCCCCGGAGTTCGCCCGGTTCAGGGCGCAGCACCCGGACCATTTCGTCGTGAGCTACATCAACTGCTCGGCGGCAGTGAAAGCGCTCTCGGACGTGATCTGCACCTCGTCCAACGCGGTGAAGATCGTCAGCCGGATCCCGAAGGACCGGCCCGTCATCTTCGCCCCGGACAAGCACCTCGGCGCCTGGGTGAGGAAGCAGACCGGCCGCGACGACATGGTGCTCTGGAACGGCACCTGCATCGTCCACGAGACGTTCAGCGAGCGCAAACTCATTGATCTCAAGGTCCGCCACCCCCAGGCGAAGGTGATCGCACACCCCGAGTGCACCGCGCCGGTGCTGAACCTTGCCGACCACATCGGCTCGACGAAGGCGCTCCTCGAATACACGCGGCAGTCGGAGGCCAGCGAGTTCATCGTCGCCACCGAGCCGGGCATCATCCACCAGATGGAGAAATACTCGCCCCGGAAGAAGTTCATCCCCGCCCCCGGCGAGGACGAATCGTGCAACTGCAACGAGTGTCCCTACATGAAGCTCAACACGATGGAGAAAATCTACGCCGCCATGAGGGATCTGAAGCCCACGATCGAGATGGACGAGGCCGTCCGGCTGAAGGCCCTCAAGCCGCTGGAGCTCATGCTCGAATGGAGCGCGTGAAGCTGCCGGACAAACCGGCCCGGCGGCATCCGGGCTGGATGCGTTTGGGGGCCGTCGCGGGCTCGTTTGCCCTGGCCTGCGCGGGAGTGGTGGCGGCCGAACTCACCTTGCGGGCCGCCGGGTTTACCTGGTTTATCTCGGTTTCCGCCAGTGAGAAACCCGGATACATTTTCGATCATAAAGGGAAAGGCCCTTTTCGGTCGGGATCAATCCGCACAAACAATAGTTTAGGCCACCGAGCACCAGAACCGACGGAGTTCAGATGTTCAGTTCCCATCATCGCATTAGGAGATTCATTTACTCAGGGACACTTGTTGCCTGACGGACAATCCTGGCCGGAACAACTTGATAGACGTCTTAAAGGAAAGGGCCTCGATGCTTGTGTATACAACGCCGGAGTTCCGGGCACAGGTTTGGCCGAACAAAGACGACACCTCAATCGTGTATTACAAGGGGGGGGGGGGGCTACCCCATTCGCGGTCATCCATATGTTCTTTTTCAACGACTTCTTAGAGATCGCCAGTCCAATGACTGCGGAAGCAATCCGAAGCAACTCCTTCTTTCCCCTCTTTTTACTTCAAGGACTCACAACAAGCTCGCTGCGTTTTCATTATCATTTGGCTTGGAAGCATGAATGGATACGTAGTTCGATCCCACCAGCAAGCCTCCTGCATATTCTTTGGCCGGTTGGATACGACAATGACTTGAAAACTGCATACACAATCCTATGGGAGGAGTTTGCAAGGGAGCTGGATACAAATGGGACACATTTGCTTACTGGCTTGATCCCGAACTTTACATCCATGCTCCGCGAGCAGGCTCCCGAACTCGAAACGCTTCTGGATGCCCACCGGAAACGAGGAATCCCCCATTACGTCTTTACCCGGAAGGATTTCCCCGAAGACCCCATGCTGTTCAACGATTTTCATTTCAACGCCGGTGCCTACGGCCGGATCGCGGAACGGTTCGAGTCCATGTTCACGGAAACCCTGTCGGCAAATCCCGCCTCCGATAGCCCCTTGACTCCCTGAGCCGTTTCGGCCACAAAAGGCGCCTTCCGGGGGTGTCCCGGCAGGGCCGCTTCGGGCGGTTTCCTGAGCAAAGACGGAGAGTTAGCATGCACGCCGTAATCATTACCCAGGGCAAGCAGTACCGCGTCGCCCAAGGCGACAGGCTCGTCCTCGACCGGGTGGACGCCGCGCCGGGCAGCGAGGTCACCATCGACAAGGTGCTGGTCGTGGAAAAGGACGGCGGCGAGACGGTGGTCGGCAAACCGTACGTGAGCGGCGCGAAGGTGACGCTCAAGGTGATCGAGGAGATGCGCGGCCCCAAGATTCTCATCTGGAAGCACCGGCGGCGGAAGAACTCCCGCAAGCGTCAGGGTTTCCGGGCCGAGCAGTCCCGGGTGGAAGTGACGGCGATCTCGGCCTGAGCCGGCGCCAGTCAGCAGCAGCAGCAGGAAGGTTTTTGAGTCATGGCAGATCGGGTTAACGGACGCGATTCCCACGGGCAGCGGCGAGGCGTCAAGCGCGCCGACGGACAGACCGTGCAGCCGGGCAACATCATCGTGCGCCAGGTCGGCACGCGGGTTCACCCCGGCCGCAACGTGGCCATGGGCAACGACTTCACCATCTTCGCCACCGCCGAGGGAACCGTGAAGTTCACCCGGTGGGGCAAGGCCAGGAAGCGGGTCCATGTGATCCCGCTCGAGGAGGCCGCGGCCGCCAAGGGCTGATCGTCTTCCCAACGGTTCCGGCCCCCAAGGCACTCCGCGCCCCCTTCGCCGCCAGCCGGCAAGGGGGCGCAGCATATCAGGATACCCATGCGGTTCATCGACGAAGTCACGATTCACGTCGCTTCCGGCCACGGAGGCCCGGGCTGCGTCGCCTTCCGGCGGGAGAAGTTCCGCCCCAAGGGCGGGCCATCGGGCGGCAATGGCGGCGCGGGCGGCAGCGTGATCCTGAGGGCCAGCACCCGCAAGCACACCCTTCTCGACTTCCGCTACCAGCCCCGCGCCATAGCGAAAAACGGCCAGCAGGGGATGGGGAACGACATGTACGGGAGGGACGCGGAGAACCTCGTCCTCGAAGTGCCCGTGGGAACCCGCGCCTACCGGGCGGACACGAACGAAATCATCTGCGACCTGACCGAGGACGGGCAGGAGATCGTCATCGCCAAGGGCGGCAGGGGCGGCATGGGGAACATGCACTTTGCCACCGCCCGGCGGCAGACACCCCGCTACGCGCAGCCCGGCGAGCCCGGCGAGGAGATGGACGTCCGGCTTGAGCTGCAACTGCTGGCCGACGTGGGACTGGTGGGCCTTCCCAATGCCGGCAAGTCCACGCTCATCAGCCGGATATCCTCCGCCCGGCCCAAGATCGCCGACTACCCGTTCACGACGCTCGCGCCGAACCTGGGCGTCGTCGAGTGGGCGGAGTTCAAGACCTACGTCGTCGCCGACCTGCCGGGAATAATCGAAGGTGCCCATCATGGCGCGGGCCTCGGCATCCGGTTCCTGAAGCATGCGCGGCGCTCGCGGGTGCTGCTGTTCGTGATCGATGTGGCCGCACCGGAAGACCCCGTGGCGACGTACGACCTCCTTCTCAAGGAGATCCGGGCCTTCGACAAGTCCATGCTCGACAAGCCCCGGCTCGTCGCCCTGAACAAGATGGACACGAACCCTGACGCCGCTATCCTCAAGAAACTGCTCGCCCGGTTCAAGCGCAAGAAGGTCGAGGTGTGGACAATTTCCGGTGTTTCCGGCCAGAACATACCGGAACTGAAGACCCGGCTTGGGCACCTGCTGGAGGAGATGGGGGCACGCACCCATGCCGAGGCCGTGGAACCCGAAGCCACTGAAGCCGCCGGAGACGACTGGTGAAACGCAGCGACATTCCCGAGGTCCGCCGGGCCGTCATCAAGCTGGGCTCGCGGGTGCTCGTGAGCGGCGACCGGATCGACGCCGCACGCCTTGGCCGCCTCGTTGACGAAATCGCCGCGCTCCGCAAGCGGGGGCTTGAAGTGGCTGTCGTGACCTCCGGTGCCGTGGCCTCTGGCCGCTCGCGGCTTGGCCTGAAGGAAAAGCCGAAAACGATCCCGCTCAAGCAGGCCACCGCCGCCGTGGGCCAGAGTCTCCTCATGCACTCCTACGGGCAGGAGTTCGGCCGCCACGGGCTTGTCACCGGGCAGGTGCTCATCACGCAGCAGGTGGTCAGCAACCGGCAGCTTTATCTGAACGCCCGGAACACGCTCGAAACCCTGTTCGAGCTGGGCGTCGTGCCGGTCATCAACGAGAACGACACGGTATCGGTCGAGGAGATCAAGTTCGGCGACAACGACAGGCTTTCGGCCATCGTCGCGGGCCTTTTGCAGGCGCAGCTTCTGGTGATCCTCACTGACGTGGACGGACTCTACGACCAGAACCCGAACGAGCACCCGGACGCCCGGCGAATCGGCGAGGTTTCCCAGATCACCGACAGCCTGAAAGGGCTTGCCGGCGGCACCTCGTCGGAGGTTGGCCTCGGCGGGATGAAGACCAAGCTGGACGCGGCCGAGACCGGAACCCGCGGCGGCGCGGCCGTCGTCATCGCCTCCGGCATCCGCGAGGGTGTCCTCAGCCGGGTTTTCGCCGGAGAGGACGAGGGGACGTTCTTCGCTCCCGACGAGAAGGGCATGTCGCGCCGCCGCCACTGGATCGCCCACACGCTCCAGCCAAAAGGGGAGCTGGTCCTCGACGCCGGCGCCACGCAGGCACTCCGGGGCGGGAAGAAATCGCTGCTCCCGGCAGGCGTGCGCGAGGTCCGCGGGGAGTTCGATCCCGGCGACTGCGTGAAGTGCCTCGCCCCCGACGGCCGGGAGTTCGCACGCGGGATCGTGGCCTACGGCTCCCGGGACGCGGCCCGGATCGCCGGGCGCAAGACCGAGGAGATCGAAAAGCTTCTCGGCTACCGGGACGTGGACGAGCTCATCCACCGGGATGACCTCGTAATCCTGAACGGTTAGTGTAGATCCGGGTGCCGGAAGGAGTGTTCTGTGTCCCTCGCTGATGACATGCTGAAGGTGGCCCACGGCGGCAAGCTCGCCGCCATCCGGGGGGCCCGGCTTTCGACCACGGTGAAGAACCAGGCGCTGCTCGCCATCGCCGACGGCATCGTCGCGGCGAAAAGCCAGCTCGAAGCGGCTAACCGGCTCGATGTCGAGGCCGCCGAAAAGTCCGGTCTTGCCAGCGCAATGGTGGACCGGCTCAGGCTCACGCCCAAGGTGATGGACCAGATGGTCAAGGGGCTGCGCGAGGTCGCCGCCCTGCCCGACCCGGTGGGTTCGGTATCGCGCCAGTGGATCCGGCCCAACGGCATGCGCGTGGGGAAAATGCGGATCCCGCTTGGCGTCATCCTCATCATCTACGAATCCCGGCCCAACGTGACCGTGGATGCCGCCGCCCTGTGCCTGAAGGCCGGCAATGCCGTCATCCTGCGCGGCGGCAAGGAGGCACTCCACTCGAATCTCGCGCTCGGCGAGGTCATCCGGGGGGCTCTGAAGAGCACTGGCGTGCCAGGCGACCTGGTGCAGGTGCTCCAGACCACCGACCGCACGGCGATGGAAGAACTGCTCAAGCTCGACGAGGAGATCGACCTCGTGATTCCCCGCGGCGGCGAGGCCCTGATCCGCTACGTGGCCGAGAAAAGCCGCATCCCGGTCATCAAGCACTACAAGGGAACCTGCCACGTCTACGTGGACGAAAGTGCCGACACGAAGATGGCGAGCGACATCGCCTTCAACGGCAAGGTCCAGCGCCCCGGCGTCTGCAACGCGCTCGAAACCCTGCTCGTCCATGAAAAGGCCGCCCCGGCGTTCCTGCCCGGCGCCCTGAAGCGGATGCACGAAGCGGGCGTGGAACTTCGAGTCTGCCCCGGGACGGCGAAGCTGGCCGGCGGCGTCCCCACCAGGCCAGCCACCGAGGCCGACTGGTACGCCGAATACCTGGACCTCATTCTCGCCGTACGGATCGTCCCCTCCATTGATGCGGCGATCGACCACATCTCGACCTATGGCTCCAACCACACGGAAACGATCGTCACCAGCGACTATGCGCGCTCGCAGCAGTTCCTGAAGGAGGTCAACTCCTCCTGCGTCTTCATCAATGCCTCGACCCGGTTCTCGGACGGCTTCGAACTGGGGCTTGGCGCCGAGATCGGCATATCCACCACCAAGCTCCACGCCTACGGTCCGATGGGCGTGGAGGAACTGACAACGGAGAAGTTCTTCATCTACGGCGACGGACAGGTCCGCGCCTGAGCCCCATCTATGCCAGCAAAACGGAAACCCGCGAAGAAAACAGCCCCGAAACGAAAGCCCGCACCCCCGCGTGCAAAAACCCGGAAGGCTCCGGCGGCGGCGAGGCCGAAAACCCGGAAAACCCCGCCGCCTCCTCCCCGGAAGGCGGCCCCCCCACGCAGTCCCGCCGCCCGGCCCGATCCAGCCAGGATCCAGCTCGACCGGCTTGTCGCGGCCCTTCTCGACAAGAAGGGGCTCGCGGTGACGAGTATCTACGTGGGGCCGATGGTCGCCTATACGGACTACTTCCTCGTCGTGACCGGCACGTCGGCGCGGCACAACCAGACCCTGAGCGACGCCGTGAGCGAATCGGAACGGAAGGCCGGACGCGACAAGCCCCGGACCGAGGGATACGGCACCGGCCTGTGGATCGTCGCCGACGCGGGCGACGTGGTTGTGCATATCTTCGATGATGCCTCCCGCCACTATTACGACCTGGAACGGCTTTTCCCGGATGCGGAGCGCAGGCTGTACGGCGAGGATGGCCGCGTGGTGGACCTGCCCCGTGCGGGCCGCCCGGCCAGATGAAACTGGCCGTCATCTGCACCGGGAAACTGAAGCCGGGCCCGCTGGCCGAGCTGTCGGCCGACTATGCCAAACGGATTGGCCGGTTCTGTACGCTGGAACTGCGTGAGGTACCCGAGACGAAAATCCGCGACCGCTCGCCCTCGGAGGCCGACCGGCGACGGGCGAGCGGAGAAGAAGGGGCCCGGATCCTCCAGAAGGCCGAAGGGGCTCTCTATGCACTGACGCCGGAGGGGAAGCCCCTCTCGACGCTGGAATGGAAGCAGCTTCTCGACCGGATCGAACTGTCCGGCCGGGCGGCATCGTTCGCCATCGGCGGCCCGTTCGGTCTTGCGGCGGATGTCAAGCGGAATGCCCGTGAACTCGTTTCGCTCTCGCCGGCCACCTTCACCCATGAACTTGCCCGCGTGCTGCTTCTGGAGCAACTTTACCGGGCTTGGACGCTCAAGAAGGGCGTCCCTTACCATTACTGACCGAAACGAGGCGGCCGCATGCCCACACGCGAACAGACCGGACAGTGCAAGGCGAAGCTGGAGGAGATGCGCACGGCGCTGCTCCGCGAGGTGGCGAGCCTGAAGGAATCGACCGCCGCCCTCGAGGCCGAACAGGGGGCGTCCGATCTCGCCGATGCCGCCATGTCGATCTACGACAAGGCGTTCATCGGCCGGATGTCGCTCGCCGACCAGAAAATCCTGGAGCGGGTGGACGCCGCGCTCCAGCGGATCAACACGCCTGACTTCGGCACTTGCGCCGACTGCGGCGACGAAATCCCGTTCAAGCGGCTGATGGCGGTTCCGTACAGCGAGCGGTGCGTCGCGTGCCAGGAGATCGTCGAGCGAGACGAACGAACCCGCGCCACCGGCGAGACGGCCGGTGCAGAAGGTCTCGAATAGGGCGCAGGCCCAGAGGGAGGACTGAAAGCCGGAATGGGCGGGAAGAAACCGGTACTGCTGGTGATCGTGGACGGCTGGGGACTCGGCAAGGACGAGCCTTCCAACGCCGTGAAGGCCGCCAACACGCCATTCATCGAAAATCTGTTCGCCGGGAACCCCTGGGTTCCGGTCAAGACCTCCGGTGAGGACGTGGGCCTCCCCAAGGGACAGATGGGAAACTCCGAGGTCGGCCACCTCAACATCGGCGCGGGGCGGATCGTCTACCAGAGCCTGTCGCTCATCTACCGGGAAATCGAGCAAGGGACGTTCTTCACCAACAAGGAACTCACCGGCCTGTGCCAGAAGGTCCGTGACGCCAACGGTGCCCTGCACCTCATGGGACTCGTTTCCGACGGCGGCGTCCACAGCCACATTGACCACCTGGTCGCGCTGCTCAAGCTGGCCAAGGAGCAGGAGATCAAGAGAGTCTACGTCCACGCCTTCCTCGACGGCCGGGACACCGCCCCCAAGAGCGCGCCGGAGTTCATCCAGCAGCTGGAGGCGGCGCAGGCCGACCTCGAAACGGGGAAAATCGCCACCGTTTCCGGGCGTTTCTACGCCATGGACCGCGACAAGCGGTGGGACCGCATCCAGGCGGCCTACGACGCGATGCTGAACGGCCGGGCCGAGTTCACGGCTACCTCGGCACGGGAGGCGGTCGAGGCGGCATACGCCCGCGGCGAGACGGACGAGTTCGTCAAGCCCACGATCATCACCAACGAGCGCAAGAACGCCGTGGGCCAGATCAACGACCGTGACGGCGTGATCTTCTTCAACTTCCGGGCCGACCGGGCACGGGAGATGAGCCGTGCGCTCACCGACGCGCAGTTCCAGGAGTTCGAGCGCGGAAGGGTGCCAAAGCTCTCTGGCTACGTCTGCTTCACCGAATATGACGCCACGCTGAAGCTCCCCTTTGCGTTCACGAACGAGGAGCCGAAGAACACACTCGGCGAGGTAATCTCGAAGGCAAAGCTCACGCAGCTCCGTGCCGCCGAGACCGAGAAATACGCCCACGTGACCTACTTCTTCAGCGGCGGTCAGGAAAAGGTGTTCGAGGGCGAGGACCGCATCCTCGTCCCCTCGCCCAAGGATGTGAAGACCTATGACCTCAAGCCGGAGATGAGCGCCGCCGAGCTGACCGGCAGGGTGATCGAGGCCATCGGGAAGAAGACGTACGACTTCATCGCCCTCAACTACGCCAATTCCGACCAGGTTGGGCACACAGGCATCTTCGAGGCGGCAGTGAAGGCCAACGAGGCAGTGGACCAGTGCCTTGCACGCCTTGTCCCCGCCGCGCAGGAGAAGGGCTACACGGTGCTCGTCACGGCCGACCACGGCAACTCCGAGCAGATGGCGGACGCCGCCGGGAAGCCCTACACGCAGCACACCACCAACCCCGTCGCCTTCATCCTCGTGGAGCCGAAGCCAGACGGGAAGCGGGAACTCCGTCAGGGCGGCCGCCTCAGCGACATCGCGCCGACCATCCTCGACATCATGGGCATCAAGGAACCGCCGGAGATGACCGGCCAGTCCCTGATCGAGCATCACGAGTAGGTTCACCGGTGAAAATCCTCCACACCATGATCCGCACCGGGAACCTCGAACGTTCCATTGATTTCTATATCCGCGTGCTCGGCATGAAACTGCTCCGCAGGAAGGATTACCCGGATGGCAAGTTCACGCTGGCCTTCGTCGGCTACGGTTCCGAGGACGACCACACTGTCATCGAGCTCACCTACAACTGGGGCGTGGACCACTACGACATCGGCACCGCCTTCGGCCACATCGCCATCGGCGTGGACGGCATCTACCAGATCTGCGACGAGGTAAAGGCCAAAGGCGGCCGGGTGACGCGGGAACCCGGCCCCATGAAGCACGGCCCGACGGTGATCGCCTTCATAGAGGATCCGGACGGATACAAGATCGAACTGATCGAGAACAGGAGCAGGCAGCATGGGTAATCCCGAAGACGACGTTCATGGTTTCAAATGCCGGCTCGTCTGGACCGGCGGCGGCGCGCAGCCGTTCGCCTATGAAACCTATTCCCGCGAATACCGCGTCGATTTCGACGGGAAGGGTTCCCTCAGCGGCAGTTCCGCCCCCGCGTTCCGGGGGGATGCCGGCCTCCACAATCCTGAGGATTTCCTGATGGCGGCGGTCGTTTCATGCCATTTCCTCACCTACATCGCCCTCTGCGCGAAATCGCGGATCGAAGTGCTCGCCTACGAGGACGCCCCTGAGGGGACGATGGAAAAGGTGAACGGCGTCGTGAAGTTCAGCAGCATCGTGCTCCACCCCAGGGTCACGGTGAGAAAAGGCGCCAATACCGAACGGGCCATCGCCCTCCACGAACGCGCCCATGCCCACTGCTTCATCGCCAATTCCGTCAATTTTCCCGTGACGGCCGTACCACGAATCGTGGAGAGCTGAGGCGGGTTCTGCCCCGGCATCACCGGGAAGGCCCTCCTACTCCTTCAGGCCCAGTTCCTTCAGCCGCTTGCGCAGCGTGTTGCGGTTGATGCCGAGGGCATCGGCCGCGCGGAGCTGGTTCGAGTGCAGCCGGTCCAGGACGAGGCGGAGCAGCGGCCGCTCGGCCATCTCCAGCACCTGATGGTAGAGCTCGCCGCGCCGGTTGAGGTCTGTTTTCATGATGAACCGGACCAGGTGCTGCTCGACGAGGCTCTCCAGCGACGCCTCGGCCTCGGCCGCCCCCGGAACCGGATCGGTGCTGAAGAACTGCACGATGTCGTCGCGGCTGATGACGTTGCCCGACGAGAGGAGAAGCGCCCGCTTGACGAGGTTTTCCAGCTCGCGGACGTTGCCGGGAAAGGCGTAGTTCCTGAGCGCCTCCACCGCATCCGGGGCGAGATAGCGGTTTCCGAGGCTGAACTGGGCCGAATACCGGGCAAGGAAACTGTCGGCCAGCAGCGGGATATCCTCCTTGCGCGCCCTCAGGGGCGGCACCTCGATCTGGATCACGTTCAGCCGGTAGTAGAGATCCTCGCGGAAGGTGCGGTCGCGCACCATGTCGGAAAGCTGGCGGTTGGTGGCCGTGATGAGCCGCACGTCCACCCGGATCGGCTTCTCGCCGCCCACCCGGTCGATGGTCCCGTCCTGGAGGACGCGGAGCAGCTTCGACTGGAGGTCCAGCGACATCTCGCCGATCTCGTCGAGGAACAGCGTTCCGCCGCTGGCGAGCTCGAACTTGCCCTTGCGCCGGTCGGTGGCACCGGTAAATGCGCCCTTTTCGTGGCCGAACAGCTCGCTCTCCAGCAGGTCGCGGGGGATGGCCGCGGCGTTCACGGCGACGAACGGCTGCTTCGCACGCGAGCTGTTGAGATGCGTGATGCGGGCGATGAGTTCCTTCCCGGTGCCCGATTCGCCGTGGATCAGCACGGCGGCGGTGGAGTCGGCCACCCGGCCGATCAGCTTGTAGATCTGCTGCATCGGCCCCGAACGGCCCAGCAGCACCGGCTCGCCCTCGGCGGCGGGAGGCGCGGCCTCGGCCCCGGCAGGGGCTTTCGGCACAGCAGTGGCGAGTTCCCGCTCCTTGCGGCGGCTCTCCAGGGCGCGGGCGGCGAGCAGCTCGGCCTGCTCCAGGTCGAACGGCTTGGTCAGGTAGTCGTATGCGCCGAGTTTCATCGCCTGCACGGCGTTCTGCATGGTGTTCTGCGCCGTCATGATGATGACCATCGGCGGGCGGGCGAGCCCGCGGCACCGGGTCAGGAGATCGAGGCCCGACGGCCCCGGCATCTTCACGTCGAGGAACGCGAGCGCATACCCCCCCTCGCCGAGCCGCTTCCACGCCTCGTCGCCGTCCACGGCGTAGTCCACCGCGTAGCCCTTCGCTTCGAGGGCTTTCCCCAGCACGAACCTGAGGCTCTGCTCGTCATCGGCAACCAGTATTTTCGCGCTCATCGCGTCACCTCATGCTCCTGCCCGCTGGCGGGCCGCCTCCGGCAGGTGGACCACGAAGGTCGCCCCCTCGCCCGGTTGCGAGTTCACCGTGAGAAACCCCTCGTGCTCGCGGACGATCTGGTGGGCCGTGGCCAGTCCCAGGCCCGTCCCGTCCTGCCTGGTGGTGAAAAACGGCGTGAACAGGCGTCCGAAATGCTCCGGCCGGATGCCGGGGCCGCGGTCGGTGACCGACACCTCGATCAGGCGGCGGTAGCCCCGTTCCTCGACCTCCCGGAACCGGAAGGTGTTGACGAGCCGCGTGCCGATGATGACCGACCGGCCCTCCGGGGAGGCCTGCACCGCGTTCTGGACGAGGTTCAGGAACACCTGCTTGAGCTGCCCGGCGTCGCCGGCCACCGGCGGCAGGCTGGGGTCGTATTCGCGCACGAACTCCTGCCCCGGCCGGGCGAGGCGGACCAGGGCGACCGTCTCGTCGAGAAGCTGGTGGATGTTCAGTTCCTCGGGCATCACCTGTTCCTGCTTGGCGAACCGGAGCAGCCGTTCGATGAGGCCGTTCACCCGCTCCACCTCGCGGCGGACGATCTGCGCCGCCTCCCGGCCCGTGTCCGAGAGCGAGCCCTCGCGGAGCAGCAGTTCGGCCGCCCCGGCGATGCCGCCAAGGGGGTTCTTGATCTCGTGGGCGAGGCCCGCCGCGATGGTGCCCATCGAGGCCAGCCGGTCGCTGCGGACGAGGTCACGCTCCATCTCCACCGTCCGGGTGCGGTCAATGATCGTCACCGTCGTGCCCCGGCGGGCGCCGCCGTCGTCGTTGAGCGGCGTCACCTTGAGCGCCACCGGCACCCGCTCCGGGTGTCCGGGCAGTCCTGGCGGGAAGTCGAGGAACGCGCTGCGGTCGGCAAGGCTGATGCCGCGCTCGCCCGACGTGGCAATCATTCCGGCCAGATGCGGCTGGTTCAGCGCGTCCGAGTAGTGCAGCCCCACAGCCGACTGGCGCGAGAGGCCGAGGAGCTTCTCGGCTGCGTCGTTCAGGTATTCGATCCCGCCCTCCGGCGAGAGCACCAGTACGCCGTCCTCGAAACTGTCGAAGATCACCCGCCAGTCGAGGGCGCCGGACACCGGCTTCTGGCTGGGCTTAGCCGGCATAGGCGAGGCAGTCCTCCGGCGTTTCGGGCGGGTTTCCGGCCGAGGCTTCGGGCTCTCCTGCCCACGGGTTCAGGCCCGATGCCTCCAGCGTGTCGAAATAGGCGTTCAGGGTGGCCTGCACCGCCGCGGCCTCAAGGAAGCCGAACGCCTGGGCCCGGAGTTGCGCCGAGTTGCGAAGCCCCTTCGTGTACCAGCCGATGTGTTTCCGGAACATCCTGACGCCCCGGTTCTCGCCGTAGAGGCTGCAACTGCCGTCGAGGTGCTCCAGCATGACGGCGCGCAGTCCGGCGACGGACGGGCGGCCGGGGTCGGGCTTTCCCGCGAGCCCGGCAAGGGCGCGGCGGAATATCCACGGATTCCCCTGGGCCCCGCGGGCGAGATAACAGCCGTCCACGCCCGTCTCCCGCTGCATGCGGATGACATCGGCCGGCGTGAACAGGTCGCCGCTCCCGAACACGGGGATGCGGCTGATCTCCTTCGCGGCTTTCAGGAAGTTCCAGTTCGCCTTCCCGGTGTACTGCTGGGCGCGGGTGCGCGGGTGGAAGGCGATGGCGTCGAGCCCCTCTTCCCCGGCGATGCGGACCACCTCGGTGAAGACGAGCGATTCCATGTCCCAGCCCGCCCGTATCTTGCAGGTGAAGGTGCCGCCGATGGCCTTCCGCATGGCGGCGAAGATGCGGCCGATGAGGACGAGATCCTTGAGGAGGCCGGAGCCCGCCTCGTGGTTGGCAACCTTCGGAACCGGGCAGCCCATGTTGAGGTCGATCCACTGGACGCCCTTCGATTCGAGGAGCGTGCAGGCTTTTGCGAGCACGTCCGGGTCGCCGCCAAACACCTGCACGGCGAGCGGCGCGTCCTCGGCGGCGGTACGCAGGAGATCGAACGTCTTTTTCGAATCGTGCAGCAGCGCGACGCTGCTCAGCATCTCGGTAAAGCAGAGGGCCGCGCCCTCGCGGCGGGTCACGCGCCGGGTGGCCAGATCCGTCACGCCGCACATGGGAGCGAGCACCAGATTGCCCGCCAGCCGGACCCGGCCGACCGTCACACCCTCTATAGGGGTTCCGTCCGGTTTTTCGCCCGTTTTGTCCGCTGCCACATTCATATTCATCGGAAAGCGCCTGTTTACAGGCTTAAAGTGATATTAAAGGCATTTATCTGGCATTTTTGCCGGTTTGCGTATTTTTTAGGCTGCCCAGTAACTATGCAAACCGCCTTTTTCAGGATTTGCCGAACGGCACGGGAAGTCAACCGGCGGGCCGGTGACAAGACGAAAACAGTACGGCCTGAGGCGTGGTGAGCCGTGGTGAGGTGAGGTTTCCAGATGCCTCACCCCCTTAATCCCCCGAGAGGGGATGGCCTCACCCCCTATAATCCCCCTCTCCGGGAACCGGAGAGGGGGAGAGGATTGTTCCCGCCCTGAAGGAAACCACTCCCCCTGCCCCCTCTCCGGGAACCGGAGAGGGGGAGAGGATTGTTCCCGCCCTCTCCAGTTCCTGGAGAGGGCCGCGACCCGTCAGGGGCGCGGGGTGAGGCAGAAGGAAGGATGGCCTCACCCCCTTAATCCCCCTCTCCGGGAACCGGAGAGGGGGAGAGGATTGCTCCCGCCCTCTCCAGTTCCTGGAGAGGGCCGCGACCCGTCAG